>JADHXQ010000080.1 GCA_016782885.1 Phycisphaerae bacterium
TCTTGAGGCAATTGCGTGCGCGGACCGACAGTTCGAAATCGGTAACCGGCGTCTCGAGTATCGCATTTCTCTGTGCCATCATCTTCGCCCGATCCTCGTCAAAGTACATCGTCTTGGAGGATTCGGCGTCGCGGAGAAACAGCCTCGCCCGCCAGTGAGTGGGATTAATCGCCAGTATTCGCCTGAGGCAGTGACTGGCCTGATCGTATTGTTCGGCATCTTCGTACAGAACCGCCATGTTCATCAGCGCCCCGACGTGAACGGGTTGCATCGCCAGGCACCGCTGGTAAAGCTCCATCACCTTTTCTTCTTCACCGTGGAGATCGTGGAAATACGCCAACCGGAACAAGGCCGCCGCATTATTCTCGTCGGCCTCGACCGCCTGTCCGTAAGCTTCACCGGCAGCCTCTATTTCACCGGTCAGTTCGCTGAGCAAACCCTTGGCGCAAAGATAAGCGGCGGTTTTTCCGAGCTTGGCGGTCAGGGCGTTGAGGCCCTTGGCCGCCAGGGCGACATCTCCGGACATTGCCTGGGATTCCACAATTTCCAGATCGATTTTAGGGTCTTCCCATCCGCGGGCCTTTGCAAGCTCCAACTCTTCGATCACCCTGTCATGACGACCAAGATGCTTGTAGCATTGTGCCTGGAAGTACCTGCGGTCGCGGTTATCGGTAGCGGACGAAAAAACTTCAAGCGCCTTTTCAAAGCGGCAGACCATGTAAAGCGCTATGCCCAGTTTGACAGCGGCCGTACCTTTGGCCTCGGGGTTGTCGCCCTCCAACTGGCCGACCATTTCCCGGAGCCTGTCGGCGGTGTCACCGGCCTCAGAGAGGACTTCGTTCAATTGACAGTAGTCGCCGAAGGTCCATGTTTCGCGTGCTCTGAAGTCACTAACCGTTTCTTGTGTAGTTTCTTCCATCAAAGTTTCTCCCGGCATCCATATAGTCCTACTGAAAATACTGATTCATTGGTTGTCAGCAACAAGTCGGGTATTATAACGACACTCGGGCAGACTGCAACCGAATCTGCCCCTCGGACAGGACATGAACCGGAAAGACACGACCAGACCCGTTCACCTGATAGTGAATCCGCACAGCGGACATGGCGGAAAGCGTCACGCGTTGGGCGAGTTGCGCTCGGTGATGAGCGACGCCGGACTCGATGTGGTGGAGTACATTACAAAGAGCGCCGAGGATGCAACCCGCCGTGCGCGTGAAGTAGCCCCCCATGCCCGGGCGGTGATGGTCTGGGGCGGTGACGGGACGGTCAACGACGTTGTCAACGGAATGATATCGAGCCCCACACCGATCCTGGCGTACCCGGCGGGAACGGAGAATCTGCTGGCGAAGGAACTGCAGATACCGTCGGACCCCCGGCGGATCGTTGAGACGCTCCTGAACAGCCCGACACGCCAGTGTGATGTCGGAGTGGTAAACGGGCACAACTTCATGTTGATAATCGGCGTGGGGTTTGACGGTGAAGTTGTCCGGCGGCTTTCCGCGGTGCGCACCGGGCATATCTCGTACCTGAGCTATTTCTGGCCCATATGGCGCACGTTCTGGGAGCACGACTTCCCGAAGATGCGCATCGTCGCCGACGGGCGGGAAATCTTCAATGACTTCGGGATGGCGTTCGTGGGCAATATATCCAGGTACGCGGTCGGTCTGAGAATCTGCCGCGACGCGGTGTTCGACGACGGTCTGCTGGACCTGGTAGTGTTCTCCTGCCGCCGCCAGTCCGCGCTGGTGCTTCATGCGGCATGGACACTCCTGAGGCGGCATCCGCTCAAGGGCGACGTGATATACAAACAGTTCAAAAATCTGCAGATCGAATGCGACAGGCCCGTGTCCAGCCAGGTCGACGGCGATGTCGGACCCGATACACCATTGGATATCTCCCTGGCGCCCGGTAAAATCAAGCTCATCATTCCTCCGCGAAGGCCCAGCCCATGGGCGGTATGGCCTTGGAAAGGAAACCCCTCACAATGACCGATCACAACGAGTCAACACAAAACAATCCCACCGGGTTGGCCTGCAGTATCGGACCGGTAACTTTCGGACAGGGCCAACTGGCGGTGATAGCCGGTCCCTGCATGGCCGAAAGCCTCGAACTGTGCCTCGAAGTCGCGGGGCGAATGACCGAAATCTGCAAGGAACTTGATATCGGGTACGTTTTCAAGGCCAGCTTCGACAAGGCCAACCGCACCAGCGCGGGCAGCTACCGCGGTCCGGGCCTGGAGGCCGCCTTTCCATGGTTCCAGGAAGTCGCCCGCCAGAGCGGCGCTCCGATTGTCTCTGACATCCACGATCCATCCCAGGCCCCCCGCGCCGCCGAAGTGCTCAACTGCCTGCAGATACCCGCCTTTCTCTGCCGCCAGAGCGATCTGCTGGCGGCGGCGGCGGCAACTGGCAAAACGGTGAACATCAAGAAGGGGCAGTTCATGGCGCCATGGGATATGGGCCAGGCCGTCGAGAAAGTCCGCGCCGCGGGCAACGACAACGTCCTGCTCACCGAGCGCGGTACGACGTTTGGATACAACAGGCTCGTCACGGACTTCCGGGCGATACCCCAGATGCAGCAGTTCGCACCGGTTGTTTTTGACGCCACACATTCGGTCCAGGAGCCCGGCGGACTGGGTAACGCTTCGGGGGGCAAGCGCCAGTACGCACCAATGCTCGCATATGCGGCGATGGCCGCGGGCGCCGATGCACTGTTCATCGAGACACACACCGACCCCGACAGCGCCAAGTCCGACGCCGCAAGCCAGATACCGCTCGATGATATGCCCGCTCTGCTGCGGAAATGCCTGGCGATATACGAAATCGCCCGGAAACCGTAATACCGGATGGCTGGCATGGTATCACTGGAAATACAACACACTGACGGTAAGGCCCGCGCCGGGGTTCTCTCGACCGCCCACGGGCAGGTGCAGACGCCGGTATTCATGCCGGTAGGCACCGCCGGCAGCGTCAAGGGCGTCACGCCCGAACAACTCATCGCTACCGGGTCGCGGATGATCCTGGCCAACACTTACCACATGATGCTCCGCCCCGGCGGCGATACCGTCGCGAAGTTGGGCGGGCTGCACGCAATGATGGGGTGGACCGGTCCGATCCTCACCGACAGCGGGGGCTTCCAGGTATTCTCACTGGCCCATCTGCGCCGCATAGACGACGAGAAGGTCGTCTTCCAGTCGCACGTGGACGGTAGTACGGTGGAACTCACCCCGCGGAGGTGCATTGAGATTCAGCGGCAGCTCGGCGCCGACGTCATCATGCAACTGGATGAATGTCCGCCGGGAGACGCCACCTCCGAAAACGTCGCCCGGGCGGTCGACCGCAGCATCTTGTGGGCTGAAAAATGCAAACTCACCTGGCGGGAGGACGCCGAATCGACCCAGGCACTGTTCGGGATTCAGCAGGGCGGAGTTTTCGAGGATCTTCGCGAGCGCAGCGCCGCGGCGCTGGTCGAACTGGACCTGAGCGGGTACGCCATCGGCGGACTGAGCGTCGGAGAAGGCCACGAAAAAATGATCCGCGTGTTAGACGCTGTTGATTCACAATTCCCCATCGATCGCCCGAGGTATCTGATGGGCGTTGGCGAGCCGCGCGATATTCTCTCGGCCGTGCGGCGAGGTATAGATATGTTCGACTGCGTCCTGCCCACCCGTAACGCCCGTAATGCTTTTGCCTTCACGTGGGGCGGTCGCATGCGAATGCGAAATGCACAGTGGACTGCGGATCCGGTCCCGCTCGACAAAAACTGCAACTGCTACACGTGCCGCAACTTCTCCCGCGGGACGATCAGGCACCTGTTTATGGCCAGAGAAATGCTTGCCGCCACACTGCTTACGATACACAATCTGCATTTTTTCGCTGAGTTCATGACCGCCATCCGCACCTCAATCGCCACCGGCACGCTGGAGCAGGACGCCCAAAAATGGGTATCGAAAATGTACGCGCCCGGGCAAAAACCGGACGACAAGAATTGAAGTGTGACCTCGAAAACGCGAGTTCCTCGGGTGGGAGTCTTTGCTTTTCATTTGACCGCGGCGTGTCAATGATGCACAATCCCGCCTCGGACACAAACCCAAACCGACCCCAACCCGCCCGAAACGGGCAACAAGGAAGAAACGCAATGAATATTACCAGGACTCTGCTGCTCGCACTTATCGGCGCGGTATTACTGGCCGGATTGACCACTCCGCTCCGAGCCCAGACTACCCAGCCCGCCAAAACCACTGGAACCGACCCCGCCACGACTCTCACCGAAGATGACAGGTCAGACACTAAGACCGCCACGGGCGATTCGACGGCCACCGGGGAAACCACCACACAACCGGCCGGCGGACCCGCCAAACGCACTCCCTCGTTTTTTGACAATCATATGCTGATGATGATGATCGGTGTGATGCTGTTGATGTTCATCTTCATGGGCAGAGGCAAGCGCAAGAGGGAAGCCCAGCGGAAGGCGATGCTCGCCGCCCTGAAAAAGGGCGACAAGGTGACCACAATAGGCGGTATCATAGGAACGGTCATGGAAGTGCGAGACGACGAAGTTGTCGTCAAGATTGACGAGAGCAGCAATGCTCGAATGCGTTTCGCGCGATGGGCGGTTCGCGGTATTGGCGACCAGGCCAAGACCGAAGAGCCCGAAGACAAAAAATAGACCCCGATAACGGGCGATGTCCGATCCGACCGCAAGTGAGCATCTAACGGCTTGCAAATTCGAGTTTAAGCGTTCAAAATACGTTCTTGGGCGATAGAATAGACATGTGATCGACTCTCAGGAATCGCCAGAGGCCTATTAATATGAATAAGATAAAAGTCGCTGTTGTCGGAGTGGGCAATTGTGCCAGTTCGCTTCTCCAGGGCATCCATTACTACGTGGATGCCAAGGCTGATGAGGCCGTCGGCCTGATGCACTGGGACATCGGCGGATATCGTCCCTGCGATATAGAGGTCGTCGCCGCCTTCGACATCGACAAGCGCAAGGTGGGCGAGGACGTTTCGGCCGCAATCTTCGCCCGTCCCAACTGCACCAAGGTCTTCTGCCCGAACGTTCCCAAAACAGGCGTGACGGTGCGTATGGGGCGCGTCCTGGACGGATTCAGCAGGCATATGAGCGAGTACGAGGCTCGCTACACGTTCATCCGCGCCGACGCGCCCGAACCGGACAAGGACGAGGTCGTCAAAGTTCTCAACGATTCCGGCGCCGAGATGGTTCTGAACTACCTGCCCGTCGGATCGGAGAAAGCCACCCGCTTCTACGTCGAATGCGCCCTTGCCGCCGAGGTCGGTTTCGTCAACAACATGCCTGTTTTCATAGCAAGCGACCTGGATTGGGCCAGGCGGTTTGCCGACGCGAACCTTCCGATAATCGGCGACGACATCAAGGCCCAACTCGGCGCGACTATAACGCACCGTATTCTCACCGACCTGTTCAAGAAGCGCGGAGTCAAGATCGAACGCACGTACCAGCTCAATACCGGCGGAAACACCGATTTCCTGAACATGCTCGACCGGTCCCGCCTGATCTCCAAGAAGACATCGAAAACCGAAGCGGTCCAGTCAGTCGCCTCCGAGCGCATCGACGACCACAACATACACGTAGGTCCCAGCGATTACGTACCGTGGCAGGAAGATAACAAGGTCTGCTTCATACGCATGGAGGGCAAGCTGTTCGGCGACGTGCCGATGAATCTGGAGCTTCGCCTGTCGGTCGAGGACTCCCCGAATTCAGCGGGTGTCGCCATCGATGCAATTCGCTGCTGCAAGCTGGCCCTTGACCGCGGGACCGGCGGCGTGCTCGACGCGCCGTCATCCTATTTCTGCAAGCATCCGCCAAAACAGTATACCGACGACGAAGCCTACAGCCTGACCGAAGCATTCATCAAGGGCGACGGGCGATACGTCAAACACAACACGTCAGATGTAAGCGCCAAGAAGCTGTAACACTACAACGCAACTTGGCTCAACTGAACTCGAACAGGGCTCCCTAATTCGCGGGGAGGTGTTGTCGCCTGCCTGAGTTAGCGTATTTGCATACGGTTGCCATGAGGCGCGGTGTAAACCGTCGCCTCGATGGCTTGGTTGGGCAAATCTCTCCGGCCCATTGATTCAATTAGCACTCACCGTGACAAAGGTCGTCTCTCCATTATTTTCTCTTTTCTCTTTTCGGAGCAAAGAGATGGAATTCCCAGATCGTTGGCACGTTGATCGCTTCCGGCATATTCAGGCGCACGTGCCGCGCCGTAACCGGAGGGAATGTAGCGGAGAAGTCCTCGCCGATCGTTGTGCCTCTGAAGAACGTTTGCCACGAATCACCCTTCTTCATCTGCAGCTCGAAGCTCCGGACCCGATCCCAGCCCTCACTGATGAATACGCGGTCGAAGGTCTGTTCCTCCCCCAGGTCCACGGCCAGCCAGCCTGACTTGGTGTCGGGTGCATCGCCCCATCGGGTAGACTCGTCAGCGTCGAAAGCTTTGGCCGCCCTGTAGGCAGTACTCCACTCACCCGATGCCTTCGCCCGTTTCCCTATGCTGATCGCGCCGTGCAAGAGTGCGAAGGGCGCAGTGCGCGGCCCGATATCCATCGCCGATCCGTCAAGTTCAAGCTTGATAATTGTATCCAGATCATTGCGATGCATGGGCGGCACGTCCATGGTGATACCCTTGTCGGTCTGCTTGACGCTTGCCGTACCTCCCGTCAACATGGAATGCGAGACTATTTTGCGTTTGATCGGCGGCAGTATGAGCGGCTTGTCTGTCCACTTCAGCACGTGGACGTAGATAGTGTTGCCCTTGCGCGTTGTACCGCCCCAGGTGGTTGCGAAGGGGCCGCCTCGGGTGCCGTAGATGCTTTCGCCATGCTTCTTCAACCATTGACCTATTTCTCGAAAACGCGTTGCCTGGCGCGGCTCGATGCGGCCGTCCGGCATTGGGTTGGTATTGAGCGCCAGGTTCCCATCTCGGGCCGCACACTTCACAAGCACGTCAATGCACTGTTTGAGCGATTTCAGACGGTCATTCGGCTTCCATGCCCACTGGGTGCCCAACGTCATACAGGTCTCCCAGGGCCGACGTAGCTGGAACTTGCCGACATGTTGCTCCGGGGTGTCGTAGTCGCCCGACAGACCGCAGCGGCTATTGATGATAATGTCCGGCTGGAGTCGGCGAATCATCTTGAACAGACTCTCGGACTTCCAGGCGGTTGCCGGCGAACGACCCACGTCGAACCAGAAACCGTCGATCTTGCCGTAGTTGCTGCACAATTCGCGAATCTGGCCATGAAAGTACTTGAGGTAGCGATCGTGGTTTTTCGTGGCATAGTCCGGATGGGTCCAATCGCATTGGCAGTAGTAAAGGATAACTTTGATTCCGGCCTCCTGGCAGGCTTTGATGATCTCGCCGGTCACGTCGCGGCCCAAAGGACTATCCATGATGTCTGGGTCGTCCAGCTTGCTGTCCCACATCGAGAACCCGGCCAGGTGATTGGTGAGAAATATGATGTACTTCGCGCCCGAGGCCTTGACAAGGCCGATCCACTTTTGAGCGTCGAACTTTGGAGCATCGAACTTCTTGTAGAGGTTGTCGTAAACTTCGGCGGGGACTGTGCCGCGACGATGCTTGCCGCGCCACGGAAAAGGCTGGCGGGGCCCGTTTCGGGCGAAGCCGACTTCTTTACCCGTTAGACTCGCCGGTCCCCAACAGATGAATACGCCGAACCGCATGTCCCTCCAGGCCTCGACGACTTTGGGTTTGGCCTTCAGGAGATCCTGATCCTTGTCCTCGGAATCGGCTGCCATGGTACGCATGTCGCAGCCCATTAGGGACAGGCTGATGACTAAGATGCTAGGAATCAATATCTTCATTTTCATTCTCTGGCCAACTCATTATTCTGTACAAAATCTCCTTTAGCCGGAGATTCGGGTTCAATCGAGTATTTACGATACACGCTGGTCGCGTCGACGTCAAGCACAACAATGACCGGTTTCGGGCCAGTAGCAATGTGGTGGAGACCGAGTCGGCTTGGGTGCCATTTTGATGCAATCCTTTCCCATGGCAAGAGATAGCACATCATGACTCTCGGCTTGCGTTACGCCGGAAGCGGTCGACAGATTCATGTTTCCGGCTTGATGACGCCAGCGGCCCCGATTCCCTTTAGCCCGGAATATTGTGGATATGGAGATTTTGTGCTAAATACGGGAACCCAGATATGCCTGACGCCGAGGAACCCGGCGTTGCACAGCCGACGAGACAGTCGAGCCAGTGGTTGTCCGGACGCAGAGGAGCATCCTGGGGATTTAGTCAATGACCGTTGACTAAATTCGACGATCGGCATCTAAATTCCTTTCCCCAAGGTCTTGGTCAGGTAATTATCAGTATCTATTTGGCTTAAGCCTTTTAGCCTGAAGGGCTCGGCGTAAAAACAGTTTCCACGCACTCAAGTCGAACTATAAATGCGAATGGTTTTCGACATGCGTGTTTAGATGCAATTGCCCGTGCTAAATTCACCCGATCACCTGTCAACCATTGGTCACGACGCTGCTTCGCCTCGGTCCTTCTCCCCTCTATTTGCCCGAATCATGATGCTCGCGCCGGCCGGCGCTAGCCCCGCGGAAGATTGTCGATCATTTTCTTGAGCGCCGAGGCCAGGTGGTCGGCATCGAGTCCAGCTTGGGTTAATTGCTCCCGGCGTGGTGCGTGGGCGATGAAGTGATCCGGCAGGCCGAGCAGGCGAACGTTCTGGGCGCTCAGGTTGAGGGCAACCGCCACTTCCAGGACGGCCGATCCGAACCCGCCGATCGCGGCGTGGTCTTCGCAAACTACCACTGGTTTGCCCGTTGCGATGAGGTCGCCAATCAGCGCCGCATCCAGCGGTTTGGCGAATCGCGCGTTGACCACACCTATCGACAGGCCCTGCTCGCTCAACTGTTGTTTCGCGGCCAGTGCGGCAGCCAGCGTGACTCCGTAGCACAGGAATGTTCCGTCTGTCCCCTCGCTGATGACGCGAGCCTTTCCCGGCTTGAACGCCGGACATTTACCCGGCAGGTCCTCGGGCGTCTCGTCTCGGGGGTATCTGATGGCCGACGGTCCGTCCAGCGACACCGCCAGTGCCAGTGCGGCCTTCATCTCGGCGTTGTCCGCCGGCGCCATCAGCGTTATCCCCGGCATGGCGCGCAGCATCGCGATATCCATCGTTCCATGATGGACCGCGCCGTCAGAGCCTACGAGTCCGGCCCGGTCCATGCACAGGACAACGCCCAGGCCCTGCAGGCAGACATCGTGGAATATCTGGTCCATCGCCCGCTGCATGAAGGTCGAGTAAATCGCCACCACCGGCCTCATGCCGGTTTTTGCCATCCCGGCCGCCATTGCCACCGCGTGCGATTCATTGATGCCCACGTCGACGTATCGGTCGGGGAATTCCTCGCGGAACTTGACGAGTCCGGTTCCGTCCGGCATGGCCGCGGTGATTGCGACGACCCTGGGGTTGTCCCGTCCGAGCTGAACGATCGTATCGGCAAACGCTTCGGTCCATGTTGGGCGGCGCTTGGGTCGCGAGACAGCCTTTCCGTTAGTCGCGTCGAACGCCGAGGGGCTGTGGAAGCGCCGTGGATCTTCAACGGCGTACTGGCAACCGCGACCTTTGACGGTATTTACGTGGAGGATCACCGGGCGATCGATCTTTTTCATGCGCCTCAGCACCCTGATCAGGTCCGGAATGTTGTGCCCGTTGACCGGACCAAAGTAACCCAGGCCAAGCGCCTCGAAAACCTGACGCCCGTGGATAGTGGTTTTCAAACCGGCCTTGATGTTTCGAATCGCGTCGGTTATTTCGTCGCCGAGAGGAAGGTGGTGCAGAATGTTCTCCGTCGAATGCTTCAGACCCGTATAGGCGTCGGTAAGCCTGACTCGATCGAGCGCATAGGCCAGACCGCCGCGCGTACGATCTATCGCCATCGAGTTATCATTGAGAACCACCAGAAACTGGCGATCGAGCACGGCAAGGTTGTTGAGCCCTTCCAGGGACATACCGTTTGCCATGCTCGCATCGCCGACAACGGCTACGACATTCGTATCAAGCCCATCGTGCCGGCCCGCCCATGCCAGGCCAATCGCAGTCGAAATAGCCGTACCGGCGTGCCCCGTGGCGAACAGGTCGTATGGGCTTTCATCCGGTGATGGAAAACCGCTTATCCCACCGCTCTGGCGGAGCGTGTCGAACCGGTCGTTCCGCCCGGTCAGCAGCTTGTGCGAGTAGCACTGATGCCCCACATCCCACAGCAGGCAATCGTGTGAGAAATCAAATACATAATGCAGAGCGATGGCCAGTTCAGCCACACCGAGGTTGCTGGCCAGATGCCCGCCACTCGCGGAGACCACACTGATTATCCGATCGCGCAACTCGTCGGCTAGATGACTCAAGTCGGAGTCAGACAGGTCGCGAAGCTGGTTCGGCGAAATTATACTGTCCAGAAGCTTGTCGAATTCCATATCGTTGAATCGTTCGTCTGTGAGTTCGGGTCTCCGGAGCGGTTTGCTCCGCCACGTCGACGATGGCGTACCGCCGCAATATATCATACGCGACTGGCCGAGGGGAGGCCCGTGTTTTCGCGGTCAGTGCGTCCGTTTGGTCAGCAGGGCGGCCAGGCGCACGAGTTTCTCCGCCCGCCCGCCGAATCCATCCAACGCCGCAATCGCCTGGGCGCTCAGGTCTTCACCGAGTTTGCGGGCTGCATCGAGTCCTGACTGGGCCACGAGCGTCCGTTTGTCCGTCCCGGCGTCCTTGCCCGGGGTCTTGCCCAGTGTTCCGGCATCTCCGGTGACGTCCAGCACGTCATCGAACAACTGAAACGCCAGGCCCAACACGTGTCCGTATTGGCCCAGCGCCTCGATATCCCCATCCTCCAGACCCCCTGAAATACCGCCCATGACCGCCGACGCCCTAAGCAAAGCGGCCGTCTTGCGAGTGTGGACGTACGTAATGCCCTCAAGACCTTCGGGCACGTCGCAGAGTTTCATATCGGCGACCTGTCCGGCTATCATACCGGACGGACCGGCGGCGCGGGTGAGTTCCAGGACCAGATCCACCGACCGGGCCTCCTGGCTTTCGGTCAGCACGCTGAAAGCTCGCGTCAGCAATGCGTCACCGGACAGAATCGCCATAGCTTCGCCGAACTGGACGTGTGCGGTGGGTCTTCCGCGGCGGAGCGTGTCGTCGTCCATTGCCGGCAGGTCGTCGTGAACCAGGCTGTAGCAATGCACCAGTTCGACTGCAACTGCCGCACGGGCTGTTAGTTCCGGATCCTCGCGGGTTCCGGTCTCCCCGGCCATTTGAACCAGCCCCGGTCGCAATCGCTTTCCACCATTCATTACGCAATACCGCATCGCGGTAGCCAGGTTCTCCGGAACGCCGGGTTCTATCAACCATCGGTCCAGGAACTCGTCGCATCGTTTGGCGTACGGGGCAAGCAGGTCGCCGAGATCCGCGATTGCAGCGTCGTCTGTCATAAGGTTACCTTCTGGTCCGGTCAGCTTATTGCAGGTTCGACCGGACGGGGTTATTATAGCGGTTTAGATTCTATTGGCTATGATTTCGTCGCGGGAAGAGCGATGTTCCGCGACCGTATGGAGCAGAAAATGCCGAAGATTCATCCGACGGCCATTGTTGATCCGTCAGCCGAACTCGATGCTACGGTAGAGATCGGCGCCTACAGCGTGGTGGAAGGCAACGTCAAGATCGGCGGTGGTACCGTTCTCCATTCGCACGTGATTGTCCGCAGCTACACCGAAATCGGCGAGAATAACCAGATACACCCGTTTACGGTCCTCGGCGGAGACCCGCAGGATTACGGTTATAAATCCGAAACGATCACTCACCTGCGAATTGGCGATAATAACCTGCTCCGCGAGGGCGTCACGATCAACCGGGCCACCGGCGAGGGCAACGTCACGATCATTGGAAACAACACCATGTGGATGGCGAACTCCCATGCCGGACACAATGCCATCGTTCAAGATAACGTCGTCTGCGCCAACAGTGTAGCGCTGGCCGGTTACGCGCAGATCGCCCCGCGAGTGATTCTCTCCGGCGGCGCAATGGTGCACCAGTTCACCTGGGTCGGCGAGATGGTAATGACCCAGGGAAAAGCCGGTATCAGCAGCCACGTCCCTCCATATTGTCTGCTGGCAGGCGGGATAAACGTGCTTATCGGGCTGAATTCTGTTGGATTGCGCCGGGCCGAGCACATCTCCAGCGAAGATCACCGCCAGATCAAGGAGGCATTCGATCTGACTTACCGCAGCAATCTGTCCAAAGCCGAGGTGCTCGAGAAAATGGACGCCTGCGGCGACTGGGGCGAGGCGGCAGGTAAGTTCCGCGACTTCATCCACAAAGTGGTGGACGCCGAAAAACCGTACAAGAGGGCTCTGTGCAGATTCACCCCCAGAGCCAAATCACGATAGGCGCCCGTTCAATACACCACGCCGAAAGCATGGAATCGCCCGCTATACGGTGCAGTTACTTCCGCGCGATCGCGAATGAAATGCCCCATCTGATCTTCCAGCGCCTGGACAAACGCCGCGATTTCATCCGGCTCGCCCTCGACAATACACTCGACGCTGCCGTCGGGGCAGTTACGGACGGAACCGGTCACGTCGAAGGACCCGGCCAGGCGGCAGGTGGTGAACCTGAAACCAACTCCCTGAACGTTGCCGGCGAACCTAACAATGCGTTGCTCTTCAACCATCAAAAACAACCTTTGCGATCACTGCCGATTGCGATGCGGCGAGTTTAGCATATAATCTCAGGCAGTCCAGATGAAACTATTCTGATGAGGATATTGAAAATGGCAGACGGGAATCCAGTATACGGCGAATTACTCTCCGCGACCATCGCGGGTGGAGATATGTCGCACGAGCAGGCTTATTGGGCCTTCACGCAAATCATGGACGGACAGTGGACCGGCGCGCAGATAGCGGCGATGCTGACGGCGCTGGCGGCGAAGGGTGAAACGGTCGAGGAAATTACCGCCGCCGCCCAGGCAATGCGGAACCATGCGGTGAAAATAGACACCGCTGGTTGCGACGTGATAGACACCTGCGGTACGGGCGGGACCGGGCTCAAGACATTCAATATCTCGACAACTGCCGCGCTCGTCCTGGCCGGGGCCGGGGTGAAGGTCGCAAAACACGGTAATCGAACGAGTACCCGATCGAGCGGGTCGGCGGACGTGCTGGAGGCCCTCGGCGTCAATCTCGACGCCGGCCAAGCCGCAGTGGCCGAAAGCCTCAAACAGGCGGGAATCTGTTTCTGTTACGCTCGTCTCTGCCATCCGGCTATGAAGCACGCCGGACCGGTGCGTAAGGAACTCGGCGTTCGCACTATCTTCAACGTGTTGGGCCCGCTTACCAACCCCGCGGGCGCCAGGCGGCAACTGATGGGCGTTTGCAGCGATGCGCTGACCGAACCTGTCGCCCGCGTGCTGGTAAACCTGGGCGCCGAGCGCGTCATGGTTGTCCACGCCGCTGACGGTCTGGACGAAATATCGACCACTTCCGAAACGAAGGTTTCGCAGTTCCAGGGCGATCAGGTCACCACTAAGAGAATAACGCCCGAAGACTTCGGCATCGCCCGGGCGGTGATGGACGACCTGCTCGTCGATTCGCCGGAGGCTTCGGCCGATGTGATCCGGTCCGTTCTCGGCGGGCAAAGCGGTCCCGCCCGCGATATCGTGCTGATCAACGCGGCGGCAGGACTGTTCGTCGCCGGAAAAACTGACGATATGCAGTCGGGCCTCAAAAAAGCCGCCGAGTCAATCGACTCAGGCGCAGCCGCCAAAGCACTGGATAAACTTATTACGTTTTCAACAAAGGATTAGAGCACATGACCCAACCAATCGCAGGTATACAAAAGCGTTTCAGCGAGCTTTACGGCCGGGCCCCTGCCGGTATCGTCCGCGCCCCGGGGCGCGTGAATCTCATCGGCGAACATACCGACTACAACGACGGATTCGTCCTGCCGATCGCTATTGACAAATGCACGCTGGCGGCATTTGCGCCCACTGACGGGCGAACGGTGAACCTCGCGTCGGTTCAGCAGGAAGGGGCTCCCGCATCGTTCGACCTCGACGCGGATATCGAAAAAGGCTCGCCGAAATGGGCCAACTATCCCAAGGGCGTTGCAGCCGGCCTGGTCGAAAAAGGTATCGAGTTGACCGCCATGGATATCCTGTTCGACAGCGACGTGCCGATAGGCGGAGGGCTGTCGTCTTCGGCGTCGCTGGAGGTCTCAGCCGCTCTGGCGATGCTCGCGGCGGCTGGGCGGGAAATCGATGATTACGAACTCGCCCTGATCTGCCAGAAAGCCGAACACGAATTCGCGGGCACGCCGTGCGGTATAATGGACCAGGCTATCAGCGTAATGGGCCAGTCCGGGCGCGCCCTGCTGCTGGACTGCCGCAACGGTGAGTACAGGCAGATACCGTTCGACAACCCCGACCTGCTGCTCCTGGTGGCCGACACGAAAGTGAAACACGATCTGACCGACGGCGGATATGCCGCCCGGCGCGATCAGTGCTACAGCGCCGCAGCCAAACTCGGCGTGAAAATGCTTCGGGACGCCGATGCGGATATGGTTTCCGCGGCGGCGGACAAACTCAGCGACAAGGAGTTGACCAGGGCGCGTCACGTGGTTTCGGAGATTGACCGTACGCTGCGGGCCGTCGAGGCCATGGAGGCCGGCGACTACGCGGAGTTCGGTCAACTGATGTACGCTTCCCACACGTCCCTCCGCGACGACTACGAGGTCAGTTGCGAAGAACTCGACGAGATCGTCGAACTGGCCGCCGGTCTCGAAGGGGTCTATGGCGCCAGAATGACCGGAGGCGGATTCGGCGGCTGTGCAATTATCCTCGCCCGCGCCGCGCAGGCCGACAATATCGCCGCCGAAATCACCAAAAACTACACCGCCAGATTCGGCCACCCATGCGTAATTTTCCCCACACGAGCAGCCGCCGGCGCGGGGTCGGCCCAGGACAATCGCATCTGAATTTCCTATTAGTGATGACAAAGGGATCGGGCATGGAAAACTGGCAAAGCATCGTGCTGCTAACCAAGGGCAAGCCACAGTTGGCGGCCGACAACATCACTCGCCGATTGACGCGCTGGACGGGCTGTACGTTCAGCGGGCGCCAGGACGAGTCGGAGAACTTCGTCGTCCTGAGTCCCCCGACCGGCATGATCAAGCTGGCTGGAGAGTTCATGTTCGCGGTGACGGTCCTGGAGCGGTCCTACTTCGATAGTGAGGACGCCCACCCCTACCTCGAACAGGCCAAGCTGGCCGACGATGAGCGCCTGGCGGGCCTCCTGCGAAGCTGCCGCGGCGCGATCCTCATAGGCGCCCACATCATCGAGCGCCCCTACGAGAGCCTCCACTATCTCGCCAAGATCGCCGCGGCCATGATGGAGGAGGACACGCCGGTCATGCTCGTGCCCCCGTCGCTTGTGGCCCGCGCGGTGAGCGGCGAGTTGCGTTCGGCCATGGGGCATGCCGACGACGTGGATGAACTCATGCCCCACGTGATGAACTTCTCGGCCGCGCCCGAGGCCCAAGGCGGCCTGATCACATGTTCGACGCTGGGCATGCACATGCTGGCGTTGCCCAACGTGATCATGCACTGCGGCCAGGAACAAGAGGACTTCGAACAGTGTGCCGCAGCCGTGCAGTCCCTGGCGACCTACATGGTTAAACGCCGCCAAGCGGTGGCAGTCGGCGACACCACCGAGATCGCAAGCGGCGGCTTGGGCTTCCTGAGGGTCGTCCCCGCCACGATGGACGGAAAGGCGCAGGACCCCCAAGACGCGATCGCCCTGGAGCCGACCGCCGCCGGCGATGCCCGGACTGCCCGCCCTGCAACCCCGGCGGCCGGCCCGGCCGGAGAACTCGGCAACCTGGCACGGGCCGTCACTACCAGCAGGCCTAGGGTCGCCAGGATCAAGGCCCGCAAGGAACGAGCCGCAGCCAAGATGGCGGCAATAGTGACCGGAATAGTGGTCGCCCTATACGTCGGTTCACACTTGTTCAGGTCTTGCATCCGGCAGAGCTCCGAGGATCGCAAGACTCGGCATCAACTCCGTATGGAAGAGACTCATCGCAACCTGGGGAAGTCCGCAGCCGAACTCCGCGAGCGCCTCCAACGAGACCGCCAAACCCCCGCCCCGCCGGGCTCGCCGCAAGAGACGGCCCGCCAGTACTGGATCGAGGCCCAGAAGCGCCGCCAAGCCACCCGCCCGGCCCCCGGCGCCGCCCATCCGGACCCTTGAATTCCGAGGACAATACTAAATATTTTCTACCACCCGTCTTCCCACTTCGCCCTCCGGGCTACGAAGGACAGGCGGAAAACGCGGAAATTTAACGAAAACGGCTTGTCCTGAGCAAAGTCGAAGGGCGACAACGGAAACGGCA
Source organism: Phycisphaerae bacterium (assembly GCA_016782885.1). Taxonomy (GTDB): domain Bacteria; phylum Planctomycetota; class Phycisphaerae; order SM23-33; family SM23-33; genus BS750m-G57. The sequence goes on from JADHXQ010000080.1 coordinate 16,470, forward strand.
ACGGCTTTTTCTTGAGACGACGAAGCCAACGCAGGCTGTTGCAGTGGCACCTGCCGGGTATTTGCCTTGGCTGTCAGGCGGCTGACCGCCGCCGGTTCACCGCGTGCGCTGATTTGGTTTTGTTCGATTATCCACATGGTAATCAACTGTTTTTACGGCTTTGGAAGACTGTGACGCTCTTAACATTTCAGCAAGTTTCGCGGGGCTATACTGACATTCAGCGGCGATGCTGTCTTTCGCGTCCCAGAGGCTTTTCATAACACTGTCAGTCATTGCCATCTCCCATTAGTTCAAGTGGCGTGCAGATTTCAGGGCAGACGAATCCATGTTCCGCACATGTCTTGCGAATAAGAGGTTTCTTTGCGGCATTGTCAATGTGTCGACAATTCCAAGTGAGCAAATAATCGATGTTTCTATATAAACTCGCTCCACACCAGTTAATGGTACAGACACTAACTGAATGACACAATCAGATTATTGATCAATGACTGGTGGGGCAATCCGATAGTGCTACGCTATTCCAAGCTGAAGGCGTATAATATGCGGAGTCGCCGGAGGGAAAAGCGAGACTGATGGAAGAGCTTAATCGTAATGACACAACCGTGCAGGCTGAGCGGGCGCTTCTGGTGGCCGTCATCCTGCCCGGTTCAGCAAACGACCCCTGCGATCCGCTGGGCGAGCTTCGTGCCCTGGTGCGCGCCGCCGGCGGGGATATCGTTGATGAAATGCTGGCCAGACGGCGCCAGATCAATCCCGGCTACTATGTCGGTTCAGGCAAGGCCGACGAGATCGCCCGTCGCGCCGAGGCCAACGAAGCCGACGTTGTAATATTCGACAACGATCTTACTCCCGGACAGATACGCGACCTGGAGGAGGTGATCGCCAGGAAGGTCATCGATCGCAGCGAGTTGATTCTGGATATCTTCGCCTCGCACGCCCGCACCAGCGAATCCAGAATCCAGGTGGAACTGGCCCAGCTCGAATATACCTACCCGCGCCTCAGGCACATGTGGACGCACCTGTCGCGAATCGTCGGCGGCGCGGCATCGAGCGCGGGGGGAATCGGAACGCGCGGGCCCGGCGAGACGCAGATCGAGACCGACCGCCGGATAGTGCAGAAACGCATGTCGTTTCTGAAGCGTAAAATCGCCGCGATCGACAAACGCAAGGTCCGCCAGATCGCAAGCCGCAACAAGGCGTTCTGCGCCGCACTTGTCGGATACACCAACGCCGGGAAGAGCACGCTGATGCGCCTGCTGACCGGTGCGGACATTTACGTAGCCGACCAATTGTTCGCAACGCTGGACACCAAGACGCGCCGCTGGAATGTCGACGGAGCCCAGAGAGTACTGCTGTCGGACTCGGTGGGGTTTATCAGGGATCTGCCCCACCACCTCGTGGCGAGTTTCCGGGCCACCCTGGAAGAGGCGATACACGCCGACCTGCTGATTCACGTAGCCGACGCCAGCCACCCGCGAATCGAGCACCAGATTGCCGCCGTCGACAAAGTGCTCGGAGAACTGGCGTGCAGCCCCGAGCGACAGATACTGCTGCTGAATAAAATCGACTGTATAAACGACCCGACAATCATGACCGTACTCAGACAGAAGTATCCAGACGCACTGGAGTTGTCGGCTTTGACAGGGCAGGGTGCAGAGAAACTCGCCAAGATCGTCTGCGAGTTCAGCCGCGGCGACACCGTTCGCGTATTGCTGCAGGCAAATTGCGGAAACGGACGCCTCATGCAGTACATAGCCCAACACGCCCAGGTCCAGCAGCAGACTTACAACGACGCCACCGCGGAGATCATCGCGATCATGCCCACCGACAAGGTCGAGAGGCTCAGCACCTTCGGCGACGACGTGTCTGTCACCGCCTGCTGACCGCACCGAAAACGAAAACGCGACAAAAAAACGCGAAATGTCTGCTCCGGTCTTTTCACGGCAGCGGCGATAGCGGATAATACATACGACGACAAGGAGGTCGTCAATGGACCACACAAGTCAAACCCGCGATAACAACAGTTGCGATCAGACGCCGAGCGTCCAGGGCTCGGCGGCGTGGAAATCTTTTGCCGGTCAGATGGCGGGAAGGTTCCCACCGGCAATGTCGCAACTGCTTCGGGGGCGGACACAGTTGCGAGGGGCAAGCGTTTCACAACTTCAGGCCGATCAGTTTTGCGGCGTGCTGAGCGCGTTGGCGTACGGGCATATGTATTCATGGACCCTGGGGCCCGATGGCGACGAAGGGCGCATCTGGATCGGGATGGACGCTCCAGCCGCAACGGCGATGATTGACGTGATACTCGGCGGCAGACCCTACCAGGACGCTTCCGGAAGACGGACGTTAACGGCGATCGACCGGCGCCTGCTGGCGCGTGTAGTTGATCGGGCAGCCGGGCTGGTCGCAAGCATCGCGGGGATACCTCAGCCCCTGGCGCGGCACGAGGCGCGGCAGATGCCCGAGCCTTCAGCGGTTGCGACCGTCTGCTTCGACCTGGATATCGGAGGGGCGATGTGGCTGTTCGTGGATGGGGAATTATGCGGGGGACCGGAATCTGACGACAACAGGCGGACACCCCGCGCCAAGGGCGGACCGATAGAACTCTCAGCCACGCTCAACGTACCGGAAATCGACGCCGATCAACTCGCCGGCCTCGAAGTCGGAGACATAATCGCCACCGATATATCCGTAGAGGGCGAGATAATCGTGCGCCTGGCGGGGATACCAAAGTACGTCGGGCAACTCTCGACCGTAGACGGCAAGAAAGCCATCACGATCACCCGAAAGATCACCGATCGGGATTAGTCTGCCATCTCCGCCCGTTTGCCCCGCGATCGGATAATCGCCGCTGCCGACTCGATGATCATCCATATCTCCAGGACCACTATAACGCTCGTGATGATCAGGAGATGCAGGTTCTTGCTTTCCTCCCCCATATAGTCGCGATAGAAATCGCCCAGCTTGTAGGTGATCGCCCAGGCGGTCATGGCCAGCATGATAAAGAACGGTATCAGCGTGAAGATTATCGGCTTGCCTTTGCGAGCGAGGTACACCGTGATAACCAGGAACGCCAGGGCGGCCAGAAGCTGATTGGTCGCCCCGAATAACGGCCAGAGCAGCAGCCCGCCGGCGCCCTTGCCGTCATACAGCGCCAGAGCGCCCGCTGTGGCCACTGCGATGCTGGTCGCCACATATTTGTTTCGGAGCGGCTTGAGCCCTATGCCACCGCCAAGTTCGGATATAACGTACCGCTGCAGTCGCGTGGCCGTGTCGAGCGTTGTCCCCGCAAAACAGGCCACGAACACTCCCATTATCGTGGCGCCCAGGGCGATCGGCACGCCGATGAAGCTTAGCATATTGGCCGACCCGTCAACGAAGGCGCCGACCTTGGTGCTGAGTTTACTCCCGGCGGCGCCCCAACTGGAATAGTGGTGATGCCATCTTGCGACACCGCTGAGGTTGTCGGGTCCGCCTTCGACCAGTCCGATACCGGCGGCCACCGCTACGATCACGAAAATCGCCAGCATGCCTTCCATCAGCATACTACCGTATCCGATCGAGTGGGCGTCGGTCTCGCATCTGATCTGTTTTGATGTCGTACCCGAGGATACCAGGCAGTGGAACCCGCTTATGGCGCCGCATGCGATTGTGACGAACAGGAACGGTAAAACCGGTGGAGCCCCTTTGGGATTGAGATTAAACGCCGGTGCGACGATCTCCGGTTGGGAGAACAGTACGCCCGCAGCCAGTAGAATCATGATCACAAAGAGTACGTGCCCGTTAATGTAATCTCGCGGTTGGAGCAGCCACGTCACCGGCAGCACCGATGCAAAGAACACGTAGATCAGCAGCAGGATCGACCAGGTCACATTCGGGACAAGCGTGAGCGAACCGATATGGATATTCGGGAGCTTGATCCCCCAGTGCGCGGCGCCCATGTAGACCGCCCCGCCCAGCACTACCAGGGCTACAAGCGAAAGGGGAAGCGCCGGTAACTTGGATTTGTAGATCATGTGCCCTAACGCCATGGCGATCGGAATCTGTATCCATACCGAGAAGACCGCTCCGGGGTACATATCGAACAGCGACGCGATCACCAGGCAGAATATCGCCAGCACAATCGTCAGCGCCAATGCGATGATGCAGAGGAACATTACGCGAACGCGGGCGGATATGAGGTCGCCCGCGATATCGCCGATACCGCGTCCGCGATGCCGCATCGAAACCGCCAGCGCGCCCAGATCGTGTACCGCGCCCATGAAGATACATCCGACGGTCACCCAGATAAACGCCGGGACCCAGCCCCAGATGATTCCGATTGCCGGCCCGACAATCGGGCCCGTGCCCGCGATTGACGTATAGTGGTGCCCGAACAGGATTCCCTTCTTCGTCGGTACGTAGTCCGTACCGTCGTCTATTTCGACCGCGGGCGTGCGGCGGGCGGGATCAAGGTCAAATATCTTGCGGGCAAGGAACTTGCCGTACGTGTGATACGCGATCAGGTACGCTACAGCCGCCCCCGCAGCCAGGAGAATCGATCCCATATCTTATGTCCTTTGGCTTGAACGTTTCGGATGTTGGTTATGCGGTAGGGCCTGATGTCGCCCATATACAATGACGAAACATTCAGCCTGTTTCAAGCGGATTTGTCTTTCGCGTCGGGCGCATTCAAAAATGCCGTCAAAATGATCCGGTTAAAGTTTCGGATGCGAATCGGCCGACATAACAGTGCCGCAATCGGCGGAAAAGATGAAAAAGCCTCGGGCGCTGCCGGGGCGACGGCGGGACGGCAGAACCGACCCGCCGTCACCTCGTGCGCATTGCGAGGGCAATTGTCCGGGGTCAGCCCTCCTCGACGACCTTTATGCCCATCAGAAGCGACAGGTCCCTGACGTCGTGAAGATGGTTTCCGTAGAAAACCACGCGGTGAAGCAGCGTCATCATGTCGTTTGGAAGGACCTTGCCGCCCCAGTCTCGATACATCTTCCTCGCGTCGCGCACCTTGGTGGTGATCTGCGTTCGGCAGCCGCGGTCGTAATAGTCGGGTATTTCGGTGATCTTTCCCGTGGAGATCAGCATGGCCTCGGCATTGGCGAGCTTGGCGCAGGTGATCTCCTGCCCGATTCGCATCTGCACCTCCAGCGACACACCGCGCTCGCTGTCGCACTGTGTGCGGATGATGAATGGCGCTCGCTTGCCGCCGGGGCCGCCGAGCTTTGTGGTGCACGTGCAGTGCGCGTGGACAACCGAGTTCTTGGCGAAGTCGAACAGCGGGTCGCTGATGAAGCCGGGCACGCCGAAGGCGTACCGGAAGATCAGCATCGTCAAGGTGGAGTCCATGTCGCCCTCGCAGGCGCCCACCAGACCAAGATCGTTCAGCTTGCTGTACGTCAGGCAGCACTTCGCCGGCATCCCCATGCAGTGGGAACTCGTGGTCGCCTGCGCGCCCCGATCGGACATGAGCTTCTTCATCGCCAGGAACAACCGCGCCGAGTTGACGATCGCCGCCGTGGGCGGTTCGACGATCTTCTCGGCCTTGCTGATCCAGTACTTTTGGGCCTCCGCGTCGGCGGCTTTGGAGTCCACCGCCTTGTGCGCCTCGATGACCTGCCGGTTGGAAACGGCGACCATCTCGCAGCCCAGACGCTTCTTCACCTCCTCGGGCGTGCAGGCCGCTTTCGTTCCTCTCGCACCGCCCACCACGAGAATCCGCGTCTTCTTCATGCGCCCGGGCACGGCGAGCAACTGCGCGGCCCGGGCGATCCGGTCATAGTCGCTCGTCGGGAGCACCATCAGCTTTTTGCCCGCCTCCTGCCACTGCGAGTAGTACATCCACTGATGCCCGCTGAATGGGTATACGAAGATTGCCGTCGGCAGGCCGGCATTGACCAGGGGCGCCACGCGCTGCCCGTCGTGAAAGTTGAGGTCGAATATGAGCACGGCGTCCGCGTCGCCCAGATTGCCCGCTATCTTGGCGGCCTCGCCGGCGGTCTTGGCCCTCTGGCCACCGACGAACTTCACGTTGTCCAACTTGCCGGCCACCTGCGCCAGCAGCTTCTCGTAGCGGGCGATCTCCGTGGTCGCGTTGAACTTTGGCCCGGGCCAGGCGCCGCCCGAAGTGCCCGCATAAACCTTGTGAATCTTGACAGGCGGCATCTGGCACCACGCGGTCTCCGACGCCGGGGCGGTCGTCGGGACCTCAGCGGCAAGTCCTCCGGCGGCCAGAAACGCGCCTCCAGCCGCGGTGGCGCCCAGAAACTCTCGTCGGTTCAATTCGCCCATGATTTGCTCCTTGTATCAAGAAAAACTGTTAGAAAATTCTATTCCGCGCGGGCGCTTATCCGGCGAGGCCCCTTTTGCCCTTGCCTCGGGTCTGCCGCTTCAGCGTGAAGCGGACAAACGTCAGCGGGTTGCTAGCGGCTCATGTTTCGTGCGATCAGCAGCGACATCTCCAGGGCCTGTTCGTAGTTCAGACGCGGATCGACGTTGCTCTCGTAGGCCTTCTGCAGGTCGGCTTCGCTGAGTCCCCGCGCGCCGCCGATGCACTCGGTGACGTTTTCGCCGGTCAACTCAAAGTGTACGCCGCCCAGTATGGACCCCATTTTCTGGTGGATTGCGAAAGCGCTTTCCAACTCGCTGAGAATATCGTCGAAGTCCCTGGTTTTCAGGCTGTTGTTAGCGGTGATCGTATTGCCGTGCATGGGATCGCAGCACCACAGCACAGTCTTGCCCGACCGCATCACCGCCTCGATCAGTGCGGGCAGATGTCTTTCGATCTTCCCGGCGCCAAAGCGATGGATGAACGTCAACCGTCCCGGTTCGTTGCCGGGGTTGAGCACGTCGGCCAGCGCCAGCACGTTTTCCGCCGTTGCCGTGGGTCCGATTTTGACTCCGATCGGGTTGGCAATCCCGCGGAAGTACTCCACGTGAGCGCCATCCAACGCCCGCGTGCGATCGCCAATCCAGGGGAAATGCGTGGTCAGGTTGTACCAGCCGGTTCGCCGGGGGACCTGTCGGGTTTTCGCCTGTTCGTAGTCCAGGTGGAGCCCCTCGTGGCTGGTGAAGAACTCGCATTGCCGGAATCCGTAGATCGGGACCCCAGCCATCGTTTCCATGAAACTGACCGAATCGCCGATTGCCGTCATCATGCGGCGGTAAACGTCCGAGTGGGCCGAGTGATTGACAAAGTCCAGGTCCCATAGCTCCGGATGGTGAAAATCGGCAAACCCTCCGTCGATCAACGCGCGTATGAAGTTCAATGTCAACGACGCCCGCTCGTAACCGCGAAGCAGCAGTTGAGGGTTCGGCTGCCGTTGCTCGGGCGTGAAACCGGAATAGTTGATTAGGTCACCGCGATAGCTGGGCAGCGTTACGCCATCGCGGGTTTCGGTTTCAGTCGACCGCGGCTTGGCGTACTGGCCGGCCAAACGCCCCACCGTGATGACCTTCTTCTTGCTGCCGTAGACCAACACCAGGCTCATCTTCAACAAGATCTTCAGCTTGTTGGCAATCACCGATGAGCGGCAATCATCGAAAGTCTCCGAGCAGTCGCCGCCTTGCAGCAAGAACCGTTTGCCCTGCGCGGCCTCGGCCAGTTGTTGCTTAAGTGTCTCCACCTCCCAACTGCTCACCAACGGCGGGAGTTGGATCAGCCTTTCGAGCGCGTCGCGCAGGGCGTCGGCGTCCGGATACCGCACTTGTTGCGCAATCGGCCGCTTCTTCCACGATGCCGGTGACCAACTGTCTTTCATGAACGTAGCTCTTATGGTATATGTTTGTGCCGATACCTTGAATGCCTTGGTATCCCGCTGCCTGCCGAAAGGGAGCAATTAACTCACGTCGGCGAGCACCGCGCCCGGCTATCGGCAGAGTCGGGCTTGCCTGT
>JADHXQ010000081.1 GCA_016782885.1 Phycisphaerae bacterium
GCTCAGCCGCCAGCCTCCGCGGCCGCCTACGCAACGTTACGTCCTCCGTTCGCCGCCGCCGGCCCGACAGTTTATCGTGCATCCCGCGCACCCAATGCATGAACTTCTCCGACCCGATCGCCAGCGGACTCATCGCCAGGATACGCTCAAGGTCACGATCGCTTTTGGCGATACCGGCCTCGACGAACTTGCGGTACTCGCCGGGGCGTTTGGCCTTCGTGGCGGCTTTGGTCATCGCGAGCATCGGTGCGTAGTCGACGAATTCGAGCGGAGCGGCCCGGGGGGCATCGGGGTCAGCCCTTGAAATAGAAAATAGGGATTGCGGATGAGATATCAATTTCGTAACCTAACGCTATGGCCAGACCGCTGCGAGTTCAATATGAAGGTGCCATCTATCACGTTACCATTCGCGGGAACGACCGGCGGGACATCTTTCCGAATCCACTTAATCGCCTTTTCAGGCAGCTTCCTGGTTGCAGAGTCCAACTCCGCTATTGCAGCATCCAGTTCGCGATTGGGCGAGTCCTCAGTGCCTGTAGCAATGCCTTTGCGGCTCTCGTCGATATCCTGATCTTGCGTTCGGTTCATTGTCATCTCGTGTCTCCTGGTCGCCCCGTAACGCGGTCCACGGTACGACACTATACCACCGGTCGAGCAGAACCGCCAGATACTGGCGTAGTTCCGGGTCTGGGGACATAACCCAAGTGAACCTCCGGCCCGAGCCGTCGGCAGCGGCGCTGTCGGTTGCCCACGGTCTCTCGATGGTCAACTTTTCAAACACCTGCTGCAAAAGGAATTAAGACCCTGTGACATATCACGCGGTGTCAAAGGAAGTTTTGAGAAAGCCCCGCGGCGGATTATGTTGCTGTAAGCGTCTTGTTTAAAGAGAGTTATAGCAATACATGGAGTGGATATTTACGATTGGCGTCCCTGGCGGCAGGTTCCCACGTTTGGCCAGGCCGCCGGGTGCCGGAGCTTTGAGTTGTGCCGGATCGGCGGCGGGCGGTGTGTTGTAAGTGTTGATGTTACGGTCGGATAGGTTGGCTGTGCGAGCACGTTGTGCGGCGAGACCGGGCGGTCCGCGATTTGGCGGCGTCTGTGAACCATTTGTGACATGCCGCTCACTTTGTGACGATCTTTTCACGAAAGAGCGGGACAAGGAAGTGGGCCGGCGGTATAATTTCCGTCGCTATGTGAAAGGAATTCGTTATGCGATTTACGAAAATGCAGGGTGCGGGAAATGATTACGTGTACGTCGACTGCTTCGATGAGCAGATAGACGATCCGGCGGCCCTGGCGCGTGAGATATCCGACAGGCATTTCGGCGTGGGCGGCGACGGGCTTATCCTGGTGATGCCCAGCGAATCTGCTGACGTGCGTATGCGTATGTTCAATTCTGACGGGTCGGAAGGCGAGATGTGCGGTAACGGGATTCGGTGTGTGGCCAAATACACATGGGACCACGGGCGGTCGAAAGCCAACCCGCTTCGCGTGGAAACGATGTCCGGGATCAAGACGCTAGATCTGGTTCTGGGCGAAGACGGTAATGTCAGCGGCGCCACTGTCGATATGGGCGAGCCGGTCCTGGACCCTCTGGAGATTCCGGTGAACATTCCCCAGAAGCGGATTGTGGACCTTCCGATTCGCACGTCGAAGCAGGCGTTCCTGATGACGTGCGTGTCGATGGGCAATCCTCACCTGGTGATATTTGTAGACGATGTGGCGGGCGTTCCGCTCGAAGAGGTCGGTCCGGAACTGGAGACCAATGCGCTGTTTCCCGAGCGGATCAACGTTCACTTTGCACAGGTGCATTCCGGCGGTGAGGTTACGGTCCGAACGTGGGAGCGGGGCACGGGGTTTACCCTGGCATGCGGAACGGGCGCCTCGGCGGTGTGCGTTGCCGGCGTGCTCGCGGGAAAGACCGATCGGAAGATTACCGCCCACCTTTGCGGTGGCGACCTGGAGCTGGAATGGCGCCAGGCCGACGGACACGTTTACATGACCGGTCCGGCGGCCGAGGTGTTCACCGGCGAGTGGAACCGCTGATCAGCGAAGCGATTATCTCGGGGGACAGTTCGTCCAGCGAGTCGATCACCAGGTGGGCTTCCGTTGCGAGTTTTTCGCGCGGCGCGGTGCCCGTTATGGCGATTGCGATCATACCGGCGCGTCGAGCGGCCTGGACTCCGGCCGGGGCGTCTTCGACGACCGCGCAATTGGCGGGTGCGATTTCGAGCTTGGCGGCGGCTTTGAGAAACACTTCGGGATGCGGTTTGCCGTGGGTGACGTCGGTAGCCGTCACCGCCGCGGAAAACAGATCGCCGCCAAGGCGATCGAGCACGAGTTCGACGTTCTCAGGCGGTCCCGAAGAACCGATGGCGAGTTTGAAGCCGGCCGCGTGGAGTGCGCCGAGCAATTCATTTGCCCCGTGCATTTCGGGGAAATCGGCGGCGAGTATCCGGCGATACGCCAGTTCCTTCCGATCGTCCCACTGCCCGACGCCGTCGCCGGAAACCGAGTCGCCCCAGAGAGCGGTGATGATTTCGCGCGTGGTCCGCCCGAAAGTTCCGGCAAACTGCTGCTCGGTCATGTCGAGACCGTGGGCGCGGGCGGTCTGGCGCCACGATTCAAAATGTGCCTTGTAGCTGTCGACGAGCACGCCGTCCATGTCGAATATGACTGCGGGTGTATCGCTATTGGGTTTCATGGGACGCCGACGATAACTGCTTTCCCCCGGCGGATCAAGCGTCGAGTCCGCCGCGGCCGGACGGAACATTCCAGTATGATTGTCTGCTGAATTCAATTAGTGTACAATCAGCCATTGGCGTGAGCGGGAGAATTCCAGTGGCAGGCAGGACCAGACGGGAGTTTTTGAAGAGATCGGTCATCGCGGCGGGGGCTGTAGCGGGGGTCGTCGGCGGTTGGCGCGCGTTGGGTGGGGCGGAAGGCAAGCCCGCTCGACCCGCTGGGGGGCGTCCTAACATTGTCGTGATTCTGGCTGACGATCTGGGGATCGAGTGTTTGTCGTCGTACGGGGGCACGGCCCACGAGACGCCGAATCTTGACAAGCTGGCCGGCCAGGGCATGAGATTTACTCACGTCTTTTCGAATCCGTTGTGCTCCCCGTCGCGCGCGAGCCTGCTGACGGGACGCTATCCCTTCAAGAACGGAATGAAGGTGGTTATTTATGATGAGAAGAGGCATGCAAACACGTATCTGAAGACGGATCAGCCGAGTTTCGCCAGGCAGTTGAAACAGGCCGGATACGCCACGGCGATAGCGGGCAAGTGGCAGTTGTCGTTTCTCCATCAGCGCAATACGATCGGAGACTTTGGATTCGATGAATACCAATGCTGGCAGATATTCACCGGCGCCAAGTCAAAGACGCGCCGCTTCCATAAGCCCCACTTCAACAAGAACGGTAAAATCATCGCCGACCAGATCAAACATAGATACGGACCGGACGTTAACGTCGAGTTCCCGATCGATTTCTCCGACCTGTTCCCCACGCTATGCGAATTGGCGGGCGCCGCGGTGGGCCAAGATGAGTTGCACGGACGAAGCTTCGTACCCCAACTCCTCGGGAAACCCCGCAAGGCGAGAAAATGGGTTCACGTTCAGAACGCCGGAGACAGGCACGTGCGAAACAGGAAGTACATTCTGAACAACAGGAACCAGTTCCGTCCGGTTGTCAGGATATGGGAGCCCCCCGCCAAGCCGAATCAGAGCAACTACCCCGAAACCGCCCGCAAGACGCTGCAGGCGATCTTCGACAATCTGGACAAATGACCCGGCGTCGGAAACGTTCCAATGGTTGGGAAATTCGGGTGATACTGCGCCGCCGGCGGTCAGGATTGCAGCGTGAGCATACATTCATCATCAAGGATTCAGATGCAATTGTCACGCCATGTCTGCCAAACCGCGCCGCCTGGCGGTTCTTGCCAGTCGATATGGCATGATTTTGTACTTGTCTGACAAGGATAACTGTCCGATGTATGGGAAGTTGCAATCGTGGCACGTGCGTTGCAAACACACGGTAGGTTTCGGTTTCGCTCCGAGAACCTTGACGGGCTAGCCTGATGAGGCTATAGAACTTTAAAGTGTATGTCAGCTATGAGATAGTAAGGAAAGTGAGTGCGATATGGCTTCAAACAAGATCATAGGAATTGACCTTGGCACGACGAACTCTGTTGTGGCGATTATGGAAGGTGCTGAACCCAAGGTGCTTATCAACCAGCAGGGCAGCCGCACCACGCCGTCAGTGGTTGGTTTCACTGACAAGGGCGAGCGGTTGGTCGGTCAACCGGCGCGACATCAGCAGGTGACGAATCCCAAGAATACCGTTTTCTCGATCAAGCGGTTCATGGGCAGGCGTCATAACGAAGTGGCCAGCGAAGAAAAGCAGGTCCCCTACAGTGTCACCGGTGGTCCTGAAGAACTCGTCAAGGTCGCGGTGCGAGGTACGGACTACACGCCTCAGGAGATCAGTTCGATGGTCCTGCAGAACCTTAAGCGTACTGCAGAGGACTACCTTGGGGAGGAGATTACGCGTGCGGTTATTACCGTGCCGGCCTATTTCAACGATTCGCAGCGCACCGCGACCAAGGAAGCCGGCGAGATTGCCGGATTGACTGTCGAGCGCATAATTAACGAGCCTACGGCCGCGGCGCTGGCGTACGGGCTGGCGGGCAAGAAGAACGAGAAGGTCGCCGTCTTCGATTTCGGCGGCGGTACGTTTGACATCTCGATTCTGGACATCGGCGACAGCGTTTTTGAAGTTCTGGCTACCAATGGCGACGGGCACCTTGGCGGCGACGATCTTGACGAAGCCATGATTTCGTACGTGGTTGGTGAATTCCAGAAGATCGAGGGCATCAATCTGCGGGACGATCCGATGGCCCTGCAGCGCCTCAAGGAAGCGTGCGAAAAGGCCAAGTGCGAGCTTTCGACGGCGATGGAAGCCAACATCAACCTGCCGTTTATTTCAGCTACTGCCGAAGGCGCCAAGCACCTCACGATGACCGTTACACGTGCGAAGTTCGAGCAGTTGGGCGCACCGGTATTCGACCGGCTTCTGGGTCCCTGCATGCAGGCGTTGTCTGATTCGAAGCTGACCGGCGACGATGTTGACGAGGTCATCCTCGTCGGCGGTTCGACGCGTATTCCAAAGGTCCGCGAAATTGCCAAGAAGGCTTTCGGAAAGGAGCCGAACCAGTCGGTTAATCCCGACGAGGTTGTGGCGATGGGCGCCGCGATTCAGGGCGCCATCCTGGCGGGTGAAGTTGAAGAGCAGATGGTGCTGCTGGACGTTACGCCCCTGAGCCTTGGAGTGGAGACTCTTGGCAGCGTGATGACGCGCTTGATCGAACGCAACACGACGATTCCGACCGAGAAGAAGGAGATATTCTCCACCGCCGCCGATAACCAGACCGAAGTGACGATCCACGTGCTTCAGGGCGAGCGCGAGTTTGCCGCTGACAATCGGTCGCTCGGTCAGTTCAACCTTACCGACATTCCTCCCGCACCGCGAAACATGCCTAAGATCGAGGTGACCTTTGCGATCGATGCGAATGGTATCATGAATGTTTCGGCGATGGATATGGGAACCGGAAAGCAGCAGTCAATCGAGATCAAGGGCACTTCGGGGCTCAACGATACCGAGATCGAACAGATGAAGAAGGACGCCGAACTCCATGCCGAAGATGACAAGAAACGCCGCGAACTGGTCGACCTGAAGAACCAGGGCGACGCGCTGGCGTTCCAGATGGAGAAGATGCTTACCGACCAGGGCGATAAGGTCTCAGCCGAAGACCGCGGCGCCATCGAATCGGGCGTCAGGGCTCTGAGGGATGCGCTGGCGGGGGACGATCGCGAAGCGATCACGCGCGCCATGCAGTCCCTGGAACAGGCCAGTCACAAAATGGCGGAAGAATTGTACAAAACTGCGGGCCAGGACGCGCAAGGCGCCGCGGGCGGACCCGACCAGGGCCGACAGGAATCCGACCAGTCGGCCGGTGACGATGTCATCGACGCGGAATTCGAGGTCAAGGAGTAAGGTTCGTTCCGCCTGGCCGGGGAAATGTCGCGGTAATGCGGCGAATCGACCGATATGAAGATAATGCGTGTACTGTGTGCCGTAACTGTTTTCGCGGGATTTCTCGGTGGATGCGCCGGTCCTGCCCAACCGTACGTCACCGAAGCACGCCTGGTCCGGGGGTTGGTTATTGTCCTTCCGGGTATCGAGGGACGAAGCGTATTCAACGAGGAAATATGCCGCGGACTCGACCTTGGCGGCGTGGACGGCGCGATCGAATTGTACGATTGGACCAGCGGTGTGCCGCTTGGGTTTGTCGTGAATCTCTGGTCCAGCCAGCGAAACCATCAAGAGGCCGCCAAGATCGCCGAGAGAATAGCACGATACCAGTTCAACCATCCAGGCCGCCCTGTCGTCCTGGTCGGTCAGAGCGGGGGCAGCGCTATCGCCACCTGGACATGTGAGTCCATGAGGTGGGGCAGAAAGGTTGACGGCGTGATAATGCTTGCCGCGGCGCTGTCTCCGGGATACAGGCTGACAACGGCTTTGGACAGCACCAGTCGGGGGATTGTCAACTTCTATTCGTCCCGCGACGTATTGTTGCTCTGGGCCGGAACCAAGGTATACGGAACGATGGACGGCAGGCACAGCACTTCGGCTGGGAACGTCGGTTTTTCCGTCCCGCCGGGCAAGCTGCGTCCCGTGGAGTATGACAAACTCTACCAGGTTCCGTGGCGTTCGGAGATGGCCCGGACCGGGCACGTCGGAATGCATTTGACCAGCGGTACGGCGAGTTTCGTTGCGCGGTACGTGGCGCCGCTGGTCCAGGCCAAACAATGGGATCAGCGAATCGTAGAGGGGATCGTCCGGGGCAAAGACTCCGAGCCCTCGAAATCGCCCCCAAAGCATCCGGCGCCCGCGGTCAGTCGTCCAGTACGGACGAAAGCTCCGTGACGTTTTTCTGTATCCAGTTGACCTTGCGAAGGACCATTGTCAGGAACGGGTAGCCCTGAATTCGCCCGAAGCTTCCGGTCGCCGCGATCGGAAGAACGCCTTCGGCGATCATCGCTTCGCACATCAGGTGGGGCACGCACTGCATCTCGAGTTTGGTTATCACGTTGACGCTGTCGTACCCCAGCATGAAACGCTTGAAGCGGGTGACGTCAACGTATTCGGGCCACCCCGTCGGATCATCACCGCCGCCGAGGATCGAAAACTGCAAGGCGCCGTTGGCGAAATCGATCACGCGCTGCTGAACGCGGGCGGCGTCATAGTCTATCACCGCCACCACATGCCTGTCCCGGAACAGCATGTTGCCCGGATGCCAGTCGCCGTGGACGATCTGGGTCGGCCAGTCAGGCAGACCTATCTGTTCGACCTGTTCGGCGCAGTGGGCGTAGGTCTCTTCGATCCGTTTGACGGTCGCGGGAACTTCATCTCCCGACGGACGCGAGTCGATTGGCAGCGAACCGACTGTCTTGCCTATCGCCTGGTGGATGGCCGGGGCATTGTGGTAGCTGCCGGTGGGGGGGGTGTAATCGCTGTGAAAATCCGCCAACAACTTGTGATAAAGTCCCAGGATCCGCCCGGCGTTGAACGTCGCGTCCAGGGACGAATCGTAGCCTTTGCCCTTTATGTACTCGAACATCTCGTAGATGTGATCCTCGAATATGAGCATGGAGTTGTTCGTGTCGCGGGTGCCTATCAGGTGCGGGAGCGGGAAGTTTTGGGCAGCCAGGTGCAACTGAAGCTGATGCGTGAAGGCCACCTTTGCCTGGAGGTCGCGTCCCTGGGTGCGCCGTTTGAACAGAAAAGAACCTTTTTCGGACTTGATGATCACCTTCGGCGCGCGGCGGGAACCGGCGGGAAACTTCCTGATACCCTTGATAATACCCAGATCGTAATGGCTCAGGCAGGTTGCCAGGAGTTCGGCGCTAAATGTCTCATGCTCTTTAGTCATAATGTGATTTGTCTGCACGCCGTATGATCGACGATGCAAGCATACTAGCGAGCGGCGGGGAGATATCAAAGCGCCAATTCCGGAATTATCATCTCCGAGTCTGCACCAGGGCAATCGCATCCAGGATTTCTTCTGTCAGGATTTCGAGCAAAGGGAAAGGCAACCGGCTCGATCGGAGGCCCGAGCGACCCATTTTACGTTCCTGGAGGAACAGCCCATACACTGCGAACACACGGTAGATGTTCAGGATGATATGGCCAACCCTTCTTCACACAGCCAGCGGATGTCCTGCATCATCGTCTCGGGATTCGACCAATCTGAACGCAAGGCTGGCGCTAGTGTCAGCGCTTTGCTAACCAATGAGTCTAGAGGCATTCCATAGAAAGGACCCTGGCCTGGCACGAGGAAAAGACCACCGGGAGGACGGCTGTGGGGCTCAACCGGCGAGCCGTGACACGCGGCCACATCTAGGAGGAAGTAACGGCGTATGATTGGTCTGCGGGCGGGATCGACCTCAACCCTGGAGCCTACATGCGTGACAAAACCCCGGTCGACGCATTCGTCTAGGCGCTGAGTGGCCTCACCCTCTGCATAACCTTCCGCTAAAAGGAGTGAGATAATATCCGGAATCACGCCATCGGTTCTTATCGTCGCGTGCTCGATTTCCAGAGGAACAAGAAAGCCGATGGCTTGGAGTTCCCTCCGGAGGCGAATAGCGGCACTGCGAATCTGAAAGAAGGACACGGTTGTGGGCATGGAAAGCAGGTTCTTGAGGTCGCCATTTAGCGATGAGAAATATCCGGCGCCATCCAGGTATTCTATGAAGATAGCGTCTGGAATTTGTGCTGAGATATTCGCACGTGATGAGGCAGTCTGATCCACATTCTTGTGTGACACGCTACCTGAGTCCCCGGCGTAGAACTGGCACTGAATAAACAGGCGGGGGCTCCACCCCGCAACTTGGTAGGGTAAGATGAAATCATACGCTCTTGTCTTTTTTCTGTCGCTGGTCTGGGTGCGGCTGCTTTCACCGACGACGATATCGGTTGTGTTGAAATGCGAATCAGCGACCATACCCCATTCCCGCATCCTAGCTCTGAGCAAATCCTCGGGGTTATGTCCACCAGAGGCGGAAACAGAACCACGAACCTGGAAGATGATCAGCGGGGTTAGAAGGTCAGTTTCTCTGCCAAATTCCTTCAGCATGCAGTAGCTTCGTCCAATACTCCAGAACTGAGACACGTACTGCTTGTCGCTGAGGATAAATCCGATGAACTCCTGTAACATCCTCTCTTGCTGGTCCTGGTAATCGTGTAGGGCTGCCACCAGCCTCATGTACTTCACAGCTTTCAGTTCCCTGGGTACTGGTATCGATGAAAGCTCTTCCTGCCTCTGGACCCTTCTTATCTTTGGAATGGTTTCCCACCGAGACACATCCCTTAGAAAGAGGGGGAGCTGGCATTTCGCGTTATTGTCCGATTTACCCGTTACGAGGA
The DNA here is from genome assembly GCA_016782885.1 of Phycisphaerae bacterium. Lineage (GTDB taxonomy): Bacteria > Planctomycetota > Phycisphaerae > SM23-33 > SM23-33 > BS750m-G57. Next base: position 9,488 of record JADHXQ010000081.1, read on the forward strand.
ACAACACGGCTGCGAGGGAGACAAGCTGTGCCAAGGCCTCTTCTGGAGTGATATCCCGCAATAGACTCGCAACAGCCTGTGATATTGCCTGTGGTGTGCAATCCTTCGGTTTCGAAAACTGCTTTGTGGTTTGTGCGAGGACCTCGAACACGGACACGACTTTGGTCATCTCTTCACGGAATCTGTCTGTGTCACGGATATCTCCCAGGGAAGGTGTAATCCAGACGTCAAACTCCGAGAGGACGGCTGGAAGTTCCATGGCCTGGGTGTCAAGTTTCATGCACGGATTCCTTCGACGACTTCTGCTGCTTTCAAAATATTTTTGACAGAACGAGCGACAGCGGCCGCAAGAGGCGGTGGGACAGCATTGCCAATGAGGCGGTATCCACTAACCAGGTCGACGTTGCCTTCGCGACTGGTCAGGACGAACTCATCGGGGAAGCCCTGTAGACGTGCACATTCCCGCAATGAGAATGGACGATTCTGTAGGGGGTGAAGGAAATACCGTGGATTATGAAAAACAGTCAGCACCGTAGGTGATGGCTCATCCCATCGCGGGCGTTTGAATAGTCCAGAGCAGAACATCGCCCCTTTAAGGTCATAACCGCCCCTTTTCTCTTTCAGATAGCCTTTGTCGAGAAGAGAGCGAAGGTCATCTCCAATGTCGCAGACCCCGGACAGGGCGGCAATCTCCTCCTCCGGCAAGGGGTTGCCGTTTGGGATGCTTCCGTATCTCTTATGTCGTCGATTCTTTCCAATTGTCTCAAGAATGCAGCGTTCTCGGATACTGATCTGCCCGAAGGCCTCAGGGATATCCCATGTGTAGACTGACGTGACTGAATGCCGGACGTTGCAGAGTTTCTGGCCTGGGCCGATGGCTCGGAAGATAGCCTCGTACTTTGGTGGCCATTTCCTGGTTACCTGGTGGTCTGGAATATTCGGGTCCAATTGTATCAAGTCACCAATAGCATCCTCTATAGTGCGGGCAGGCGGTAGTTGCCGAGTGGATATTGGCATTGAACTAGACAGGAGGGGAAGTTGGGGAGTTGCATCAGCCACCTTAAACTCCCCATTTCTTGCTTTCGCCTTGTGCGTGGCAAGAGGCCACTGAAACTCGCAATCAAGGTGTTCAGGGATGCCCACGAAAAAGACCCGCCGGCGATGCTGTGGAACACCGTAGGCGGCTGCGTCAAGGATGTGGCAGTCGACCTTGTAGCCAATCTCCGCAAAGTCCTTCTGGATATTTCGCATATACGCTCCCCCGTAGTTCTGGGCGACTCCATCAACATTCTCAGCGACAAACACGCGTGGCGAGACCCGTTCGACGACATGGAGCATTTTCCGGTAAAGGAGATTCCGAGGGTCGTCCTGCTCCTTTGGGCCTGCCTTTGAGAAGCCTTGACACGGGAATCCGCCTAGAACGACCTCACATGGTCCCAACTGTTCCACCTCGCTTTGGAATGCAGGTGAGGTGACATCTCGAAGATGCACCCTGGGATCGACATTGCGGGCGTAGGCATCCACCGCAGCAGGGTCATTATCGCAGGCGTAAGCAAGATCAAACCCCTCCTCTCGGAATGCGAGATCAAGACCCCCGCACCCACAAAAAACACTTACAACACGATCCATCGTTGCTTGCTCCTCTTAATCGTTTGGACAGACCTGCGAAGCCCGCGCCTGACAGTACAGCGGTGAAAGTCCGTTTCCGATTGCAAAGGCCTGTTTGCCTACAGGTCATTGTACTCCTTCTGGTTGCATGGTCAACCGGTTGGCTGATCAGTAATCGTCCCAACGATAGAAATACCTGACGACCTTTTTTACTGGCGTCGCTATGTGTTTTTGTGCGACATTTATGCGTGTGTCAATAATCCAGCGCGAAATCCGGTTTATTATTGATCAGATGAGCAAGAGAAAAGCCCTTCGACGCGCTTTGCTTGCTCAGTGCCAGGAGACCACAGAAGAGCTATGTGTTTGGTGATAGTGCTGGTTTTTAAGCTTTTGTCGTTACTGTTTCACCTGGTCGCCTGCTCTACAGCTCTCCTGTTCTGTGGGCGATCTGATTTTCGTAAGAAAATCAGATCGCTCACGCCCGTGCGTCTGCACGCCGAATAGTTGAAAGGGCGGCAAGAACCTGTCAAAATGGGCGTTGTCGCGAATGATGTGCGTACTTTGAACGGTTTTGTGATTTTGATACCGACGGTTTCCAAGCGTCGGCGCCTGTGTTGGGAGATTGAAATGGTTAAACGGTTATTATTGTGCATTGTTACTCTTGCTCTACTGCAAGCCGGACCGCTGGGCGCCGTACGGGCGTGGGGCGAGATATCGCGCACTACTCCGGTAGTGCTTGCCTATCGCAAGGCCGGACCCGCAGTTGTGAATATCTCCACTGAAAAAATCGTCTCCGGGCGGGTCGGTCTGTTCGGCAGGGACCCGTTCGCGGACATCTTCCGCAGACCGATGCGGCAGAAGTCGGCTGGGTCGGGCGTGATTGTTCACAGCGACGGATACGTCGTAACCAACGCGCACGTCGTCAGCCGGGCGCTGCAGATAACCATTCAGCTCGCCGACAAGACCCGCTATGAGGCGAAAGTCATAAGCTCCGATTCGACCCACGACCTGGCGATACTCAAGATCGAGTTGCCCAAGGGCAAGACCCTGCCCCATCTCCCCATCGGCCGCAGCGACGACCTGATGGTCGGCGAGACCGTGATAGCCATCGGTAACCCGATGGGCTTCGAGAGCACTCTGACTACCGGTGTGATAAGCGCCACCGATCGCAAGCTCGCCTTTTCCGGGAATGTCGAGTACGGCGGACTTATCCAGACCGACGCGCCGATCAACCCCGGTAACAGCGGCGGACCGCTGTTGAATATCCGCGGCGAACTCATCGGTATCAATACGGCCATCCGTGCCGACGCGCAGAACATCGGTTTTGCGATAGCGGCCGATACCGTCACCGGGCAGTTCACCAGGCTGATGGATTTCGAGCGGATCAACCGCGTCGTGTTCGGCGCCTCGGTCGCCCAGAAACGCGACAAGGACTCCGTGGCGATCGAAGTAACGGAGGTCCGGGCAAAGAGTCCCGCGGACGGCGTGTTGAAGGTCGGCGACGTGATAGTCTCGCTCAACGGAAAAACCGTCCGCCGGATTCCGGACTTCGTTTGCGGTATGACGAGCGCGGAATCCGGCGACAAGATATCCCTGACCGTCTTGCGCGGCGGTAAGCGTATGGACCGCTCGCTGGAGCTTACGGTCCGCCCGAAACCGGACGGTAATAAGCTGGCCCGCAAGCTCTTTGGTCTGACGCTCCGAAAAATCGACCGCGAACTGGCTACCGAACTGTCCCTGGCGACGTCCCGCGGATTGGTCGTGGTCGGTATCGAGGCGGGCAGCCCCGCCCAGAAGCTTGGTATTGACCTGAAGGACGTCATCTTCCAGATCGAGCGGTTCTACGTGACCGACCTCGATGCGCTGGGGGTGGTCCTCGAGGACGTCAAACCGGGCGACACCATTCGCGTCGGCGGCGCGAGGGGTTACGTACGATATTGGACTGCCATCAAGGCCGCAAGGCCCGGCGCCCCATCCACACGAGAAAGGACAAAGCGCAGATGAAAGTTGTTATTGCCCCCGACACGTTCAAAGAGAGCATATCGGCCAGCCGCGCCGCAGCCGCTCTGGCCGAAGGCGTGCTCGACGTGTGCGCCAGCGCGCAGATAGACGTTTGCCCGATGGCTGACGGTGGAGACGGTACGGTTGAAGCGATGGTTGCGGCGACCGGCGGAACGTTCGCGACCGCCGATGTGATCGACCCGCTCGGTTCGTCGATACGTGCCCGTTTCGGATTGCTGGGCGCGCCGGTGCAGGACTCCCTCCCGGGCGAACTGGGCCTGGTCACCGCGGAGATGCAGGCCGACGGGCAGGGGACCTCCGGAAGCGGGCGTGTCGCCGTGGTGGAAATGGCGTCCGCTTCGGGGCTGCACCTGGTCAGGGGTGAAGACCGCAACCCGCTGGCGACCACTACGTTCGGGACGGGGCTGCTGATAATGGCCGCTCTGGAGGCCGGCGCCGTCGAAGTTATCGTCGGTATAGGCGGTTCGGCTACGGTAGACGGCGGTTGTGGCGCCGCACAGGCTCTTGGCGTGTCGTTTGTCGATGTGGATGGCGAGGGGTGCATTTGCGGTATGGGTGGCGGCGCGCTGTCGACTCTTGGCTCGATCGATATTTCGGACCTTTACGCCCCGGCGGCCGAGGCGCGTATTCGTGTGGCATGCGACGTGACGAATCCGCTGATCGGCCCGAATGGCGCCGCGGCGGTTTACGGTCCCCAGAAAGGCGCCACGCGGGAAATGGTGGACCAGCTCGAGGCGGGATTGAGCAGGCTCGCCGATATAATCATGCGCGATCTCGGTATTGACGTTTCGACGCTTCCCGGCGGCGGTGCAGCCGGCGGTCTGGGGGCGGGATTGGCGGCGTTTACCGGCGCGACGCTCGAAAGCGGCGCCGAACTGATCGCCTCGGCGGTAGGTCTCAAGCGGCGCTTGGCGGGTGCTGACCTGTGCATCACCGGAGAGGGCAGGCTTGACGCCCAGAGCGCTTCGGGTAAGACTGTGTCGGCAGTGGCGCGGTATGCGCGCGATGCCGGTGCGGCGGTTGTCTGCATAGCCGGCCAGGTCACGGATGATGCGCCGAGAGATATGTTCAGCGACGTGCGATCGCTGGTTGATGAAGAGATTACGGTTTCGGCTGCAATGCGGAATCCCGAGCCCCTGTTGAAGGCCCGGGCCATCGAAGCAATGCGCGTTTTTCTAAGCGCTTGATACGGGAACCCAAATGGACCATTTTGAATACAGAAACGGATCGTTGTTTTGTGAGCAGGTTGCGGTGTCCGACATCGTCGCCGAGGTCGGTACGCCGGCCTACATCTATTCGTCGGCGACGCTGCTGCACCACTACAACGCGATTGCCGAAGCGTTTGCCGAACTGAATCCCACGATATGCTACTCGATCAAATCGCTGGCGAACGTGAACATCCTGAAGTTGCTCGCCAAGGCGGGCAGCAGCTTTGACGTCACCAGCGGTGGAGAACTCGCCCGCGCAACGATCGCCGGCGGAGATGCCTCGAAGATCGTGTTCGCCGGCGTGGGCAAGACCGATCGCGAACTCGTCGACGCCCTCGATGCGGGGATCGGCGTGTTCAACATCGAGTCGGAGGCGGAGTTCGAGAACCTCTCCCGACTTGCCGCCCAGAGGGGCGCCAAGCCCCACGCGGCGCTGCGACTGAACCCCGACGTGTACGATCCCAAAACGCATACGTACACCGCCACGGGCAAGAAGGAAACGAAGTTCGGCGTCGATATCGAACGTGCGGTTCGCTTTTTTGAGGAATATGGGAGCGGCCCGAACGTTATGCTCGACGGAATCCACATTCATATTGGATCGCCGATCTACTCGGCCTGGCCGTACGTCGAGGCGATCGGCAAGACGCTGTCGATGATCGATCGACTGAAGGAAAAGGGTTTCGAGATAAACACCCTGGACATCGGCGGAGGTTTCGCCGCCGACTACGAAACCGGCGCCAGCCCGCTGGCAGACGACTACGCAAAGGCGATAGTACCGCTGCTGAAGGACACCGCTCTTGCGGTGATCATCGAGCCCGGAAGGCAGATTTCGTGCAACGCCGGGATACTGGCGACCGAGGTCCAGTACGTCAAGACCGGTGGCGAGAAGAATTTTGTGATCGTGGACGCGGCGATGACGGACCTGTTCCGACCGGCGTTGTATGGGTCGGAGCATTTTGTGTATCCCGCCGCCATCGACGCGACCGCCCAGCCGCCCGAACGCCGGGCCGGTTTCGCTGCGCCGGGCGGGACGAAAGTCGATGTCGTGGGCGGCGTGTGCGAAGGCAGCGACTTCCTGGCAAAGGATCGCGTCCTGCCGCCGATAGCTCGCGGAGACCTGATGGTCGTGTTCTCGGCGGGCGCCTACGGGTTCGTAATGTCGAGCCAGTATAACTCGCGGCCGCGCAGCGTCGAAGTGCTTGTCGACGGAGCGGAGTATCGCATAATCCGACGTCGCGAAACGTACGAAGATACATACGCTGCTGAATTGGATGTGTGACCGCGGTATTGAATAACCAGACCAGAAATGAGAGGCCTGTAGAATGAAGAACTTTGCGATGTTACCCCGAATTTGTTGTCCCTTGAGTTTAATGGTCCTTACCGCTGCCGCCATGGCGGTTCTTGTTTCGCCCGTGTTGGCAGCGCCGGCCGCGAAAGTCGCGCCGACCGTGCCGGCGCCGCCGCAGTCGATAGATCAGACGCTGGACGAGGAATACGGGGAAATCACCGGTCATATCAGGAACGCCATGAGAGCGAATAAGGACTTGCGAGCCCGGATCAAGAGCCAGGCGCTCGATCCGCAGGCGATGGTCACGCCCGACGATATCGATCCGCTTGACGTTGTCCTGAGGCGGACGATCGCTCTGCTCGGATACTTCAATGCCCGCAAGATGCTTCCGGCGGGCAAGTCGACCACGTTCGCCAACGAACTGCTCGCCCTGTCGGCCGCGGCGAAATCGCTGACTATAGAGAAGCCCGCGATCAAGGCGAAGCCCGCCAGGAAACCCCAGCCCGCCAAGACCGCGGCGGAGAGGGCTGCGCGCAAGGCGAAGATTGCCGCAGACAGGGCCAAGGCCGCCGCGGACAAAACCGCGCTCAAGACGAAGGTCGACGCACGCAAGGAGCTTTTCAAGAAGGTCTGTGCGTTGCGGCGCGGGATAGCATTCTCCAATCCGCTGGTCGATTTCGACAAGATCGTCTGCATGCTCGAGCAGCCCGGCGGTCATCGCATTATCGAACAGGCCCGCGCATCCTATCGCGGGCACAGCACCGGCGGCGGGCCGATTATCGTAAGCGGCTTCAAGTCCAAGACCAGCGTCACCGAGGTGCTGGCGGGCGTCAAAGTCGCTACCGGACCGTGGAAGGGCAAGGAACTGGTGGGGAAGTTTTCCGGGCTGGAGTTGAATTACGACGGCAAGGACCTTCTGTTCGCCGCGACGACAGTTGCGGATGTCTGGCATGTATTCAGGTTCAACTTCGCGACAAAGAAGCTCGAGCAACTGACTGACGGGCCGGATGACGATTTCGACCCGCACCAGCTCCCCTCCGGGCGGATCGTTTTCACCTCCACGCGTCGCGGCGGCGTGGGGCGGTGCGTTATCGTACCGCACGCATTGACCTACACGCTGCACTCCATAGAACCCGACGGCTCGGATCTCATCTGCCTGAGCTTCCACGAGACCAACGAATGGGCGCCCACCGTCAGCCACTACGGAAAACTCGTCTACACGCGATGGGACTACGTCGATCGCCACTGGGGAGTGGCGCATCACTATTGGGAGTCTTATCCCGACGGGCGGGACCCGCGGAACTTCCACGGTAATTACCCGCTGCCCCACTCGTCGTTTCCCAAAGACGCCACGCCCAAGGATTACGGAAAGCGCGGGTTTGTCTACGGTCGTCGTCTCAGGCCCGATGCGGAATTGTCGTTCCGCCCGATCCCCGATTCGCAGAAGTATACGGGCACGGCGGTGGGGCACCACCAGGGCTTTTCGGGCAGTCTGATCCTGCTGGACCCGCGTGTTCCCGACGACGGGAAGATGGCCCAGCTCAAGCGTATCACCCCGGAATACACATTCCCCGAGGTCGAGCACGGCGCCCGCCACACGTACGGTACGGCCTGGCCGCTGAGTGAGGACTTCTATCTCTGCAATTACAATTACGGACTCTATCTTCTCGACCGCTTCGGGAATCGCGACGTGATCTACGAACCCGGAAGGGGCGCCTATCGCGTGCGGGATCCGTTCCCGATGAGACCGCGCCGCATGCCCCCGGCGCTGCCGGTGATGACGTTCCAGGGCAAGCGGTCGGGCCTGCCGGGGCATCGCAGGGCTGTTATCAGCGTTCGGAACGTCTACACCGCCGACAAGGCAGCGACCCTGCCCAAGGGCATCAAGGCCAAGCATATGCGTATCGTCCAGGTGATACCGCAGATGCTGAATAACAGGTTCTCCGGGCAGACGGTCAGGCAGATATCTTTTGCCTCCGATTCGATCGGGCGCATTGCGCTGGGCATAGTGCCCGTCGAAGCCGACGGCAGCGTTTATTGCGAGGCGCCTGTGGGCAAGGCGATCTACTTCCAACTCCTCGACGAGAAAGGCATGGCCGTCCATTCCATGCGGTCGGCGACTTACGTACACCCCGGCGAGCATTTGTCGTGCCTGGGCTGCCACGAAGACAAATGGACAGATGCGCCCCGCCCGTCGGCACGCCCGCTGGCGATGAAACGCGCACCGTCGAAGATCGTCCAGGAAGTATCGAGCGGAGCGATACCGTTCAACTTCATTCAGCTCGTCAAGATTCCCGTGTTCGACAAGAAATGCGTGCCCTGCCACAAGAAGCACCCCAAGAAGGCGCCTGACATGAGCTACAGGTCTCTGGCCAGGAACGATCGCGTGTTCAGTTATCCCGGCGAGAATCCCGCACTCGAGATCATTGGCGTCGGCGGTTCTCGCACGACGCCGGGTAAGTTCGGGGCGCATGTCTCGGGTCTCGTCAAGGCCCTCAAGACCGCCAAGCAGCACAAGGACGTGAAGCTTACAAAGGACGAGTGGAAGCGGATTACGCTCTGGCTCGATCTGAACTCCAACGAGATCGGATGGATCGGAAACGATCCCGGCAAGATCAAGGCCCAGAAGGAAGGCGAGGCGCTCTGGGCTCCGATAGATGTCGACCCCGCCAATACGACCGGCGTGGAGAAGGATCGCCCGCTCCGATAGGCGGGCAATGCTCAATATCCAATATCCAACACGGAATATCCAATAACCAAGGAAACGGCGACGACAACGACAACGGCGCGCGAAACCGCAAGCGGTTAGGCACGCCGGTGTCGTTATTTGGTTATTGGATATTCCGTGTTGGATATTGGATATTGGATTGTCGTTCTCTGAGTCTCTGTGTGGAATTCCAAGCTGTCCGTTTGGACGGGGCTTGCGGTGCGCAATCTTTGTAAAAAAAAGGGAGAATGTCGCTAAGGGATATGCAACTCGTGCGTCTTTACATTAGCAGGCTGATTATTCTCGGAAACGCCAATGAAACCGGATAAGCCGAAACACTCCAAGCTTCACGATGACCGGGTTAAATGGATGCAAACGGTCATGGATCGCCACGAGGGTCCGCTGCTGCGATATGCGGCGCGGATCCTCGGCGATCTTGAACGCGGGCGGGACGTCGTCCAGGAGGCGTTTCTGAAACTCTGGAAATCCGATCGTTTCGGCGTTGACGACAACGTGGCGCAGTGGCTTTTTGCGGTCTGCCGCAACGGCGCAGTGGACGTGCTGAGAAAGGAAAAAAGAATGATCGGACTCAGCGACGAATTCCAGAAGACCCAACCTGCCCCCGGCAGCGGACCGCAGGCTATCGCCGAGAAACTCGAAGCCGCCGGGCAGGTCAAAGTCGCAGTGTCACAACTGCCCGAAAACCAACAGGAAGTTCTCAGGCTGAAGTTCCAGAACGGATTCACGTATAAGCAGATCGCCCGGATAACAGGTTTGAGCGTTTCGGGCGTTGGATTCCATATTCATACGGCCATGCAGGCGCTGCGAAGGAAGTTCAAGGTCGCCGGCCTGGTCGCCTGAAGCACAGGGAGCTCTGAAATGTCCGACACATACACCCAGGAAGAACTCACCGCATTGGCAATTGGCGAACTGGACGAGATCCGCACCGCCGAAATCGAGCGACTGCTGGCAGACGATCCTGAAGCGCGCCAAACGGTTGAGGAGATTCGCAGTGTCGCGGGTCTCCTGACCGAACAGTTCGCCGCAGAACCGGTCCCGGAACTTACAGCCGCCCAGCGGCTGGCGGTGCAATCCGCCGTGCCTTACGATCGGCGGCGGTGGTGGATTCCGCTGTCACTGGCCGCTTCGATCCTCGTGATGCTGGGTGCTGCGTTCCTGGTGGCGAAATACTGGCCCGATTCTTCTACTCCGATCGTCAGGAATCCCGTTAAATCCGAGAAGAAGGTTCGTCTGAACATCGAATATCCCCGGGCGGAATTCAGGGGCACGCAGGGCAGGGTCGATGACCCGCACGTGGCTGCTCCATCGTTCGAACCGCCCGAGCCGCTTTACGTGCCAGCAGGCACGAGCAATCTGGCCCGCGGCAAGGCGGTGACCAGCAACGCCCAAATCCACGCCGACAGGCTGAAGATGGTTACCGATGGCGACAAGAGCGGCGAGAAGGGGCATTACCTGGAACTCGGCGCCGGTCTCAAGTGGGTTCAGATCGATCTTGGCGCCCGGGCCAATGTCTATGCGATTGCGGTGTGGCATTACTATGACGATCTGCAGGCCAGGGCCTATCGCGATGTGATTGTCCAGGTGTCCGGCGGCCCTGACTTCTCGCAATACACAACCGTTTTCAATACCGATCACGACAAGTCGGCCGGTATGGAAACGGGTTCGGATATGGGTTACGTCGAGACCGCTATGGGCAAAGTAATCGACTGCAAAGGCGTTTCCGGACGTTACGTCCGCCTCTACAGCAAGGGCAACACCTCCGACGACCAGAACCATTACGTCGAAGTGGAAGTTCACGCCAAGAGGATCGGCGCCAAGCCCACCACCGTCCTTACACCCGCCCCGACGCCGACAGCTCAACCCTCGTCCAGCTCAAAATCCAAACCCGCCCGCCGCCGGGTGAAGAAGGTTCCGCTCATCATCAAGTATCCCAAGGCACTGTTTATTGGCACGCCGGTTCCGATGAACGAGCCGAATATCTGCAAGCCGACCGGCAAGCCGCCCGAGACGCCAATGATGCCCGTGGGAACCGTCAATCTCGCTCTGGGCAAACTCGTGACCAGTAACGGATCCCTAAAGGATCTGGACATGATTACCGATGGTGACAAGCGCGGCGATGACGGATGCGACGTCAGTATCGGCACGGGCCTCAAGTGGGTGCAGATCGACTTGGAGGCCGCCTGCAGCATCAGTGCGATTGGCGTGTGGCACTATCACAAGCAGGCAAGGGCGTACCGGGATGTGGTCGTGCATGTCTCCAACGATCCGGACTTCATCGAATCCAAAACGATCTTCAACGCCGATCACGACAATTCGTCAGGTCTGGGGATCGGCGAAGATATGGGCTACGTGGAGACACGTCACGGAAAGTTGATCTGGTGTGCCACGCCACAGACCGTCAGATACGTCCGTCTCTACAGCAAGGGAAACACATCCAGTGACTTTAACCACTATATAGAAGTGGAAATCTACGGCCGGAAGCCCAAGGGAGCAGCACCGACCACCAGACCCGCCAAAACACCGACCACCAGACCCGCTAAAACACCGACCACCAGACCAGCACAGGTCAAAGGCATCAAAGGGGTCAAGCAGTCCCAATACATATCCGCGAATCCCCCGACGCCGACAGCATCGCCCGCGCCCCGCTCAAGAGCCAAATCCACCCGACGCCGGGTGAAGAAGGTTCCGTTCATCATCAAGTATCCCAGGCCCCTGTGCAAACCCACCCCGGTTCCGATTAAGGAGCCGAACATCTGCAAACTGTCCAGAAAGGCGCCCGAGGTGCCAATGATGCCCGTGGGGACCGTCAACCTGGCCTTGGGCAAACCGGTGACATCCAACGAGCCATTGCCTATCGTGGGCGAACTTGAGATGGTCACGGATGGTAACAAGAGCGGCGAGGATGGAGAGGTCGTAGATGTGGGCTTTGGGCTCAAGTGGGTGCAGATCGACCTTCAAGCCGCCTACAGCGTCGGTGCGATTGGTTTGTGGCATTATCACAAACAGGGCAGGGCGTACCGTGACGTGGTCATACAGGTCTCCAACGATCCGGACTTCATCGAATTCAAAACGGTTTTTAACAGCGATCACGACAATTCGGCGGGCCTGGGGATTGGTGAGGATATGGGTTACGTGGAGACCCATTACGGAAAGTTCATCTGGTGCCCCAAGCTCCCTGCCGTCAGATACATCCGCCTCTACAGCAAGGGAAACACCTCCAACGATCAGAACCACTATGTGGAAGTGGAAGTCTACGGCCGCAAGCCCAAAGGCAAGTCGCCAACCACCAGGCCCGCCAAAACACCGACCACCAAACCCGCCGATGACCGCAAGGTGAAGAAGGTTCCCCTCATTATCAAGTATCCCAGGGCTATGTTCAAATGCACGCCAGTCCCTATGCCCAACGAGCCTAATGTTCCCAAGTGGCGTCAGAGACACCCCGAGTTGCTGGTTGTGCCTGAGGGGACGGTGAACCTCGCCTTGGGCAAACCGGTGACATCCAATGAGGCGTTACTTGTAGTGGGCGAGCTTGAAATGGTCACAGACGGCGACAAGAGAGGCGAAGATGGGCATAACATTGATCTCGGTTTTGGTCTCAAATGGGTGCAGATCGATCTGGAAGCCGCCTCCGATATAAGTGCGATTGGAGTGTGGCACTATCACGGTCAGCCCAGAGCGTATCGCGACGTGGTCGTGCGGGTCTCTAACGATCCTGATTTTGTAACCTACACAACGGTTATTAACACTGACTTCGACAACTCGTCGGGCTTGGGGATCGGTGGGGATATGGGTTACATCGAGACCATCTACGGCAAGTTGATCGACTGCAAGGGGCTCCGCGGACGTTATGTCCGCCTCTACAGCAATGGAAACACCAGCAACGACCAGAATCACTACATAGAAGTGGAAGTGTATGGTCGGAAGGTCAAAGCTCCATCGCCGCCCAAGAGACCGGAAGGCCTCGCCGAGCGGGAGATGCCTCTCAAGATCAAGTATCCCAAACGCATGTTTTATTAACGGATCGGCGAGGGTCTCTCTTCGGCGATGGTTGAATCTCCTCCGCCCAAACCCGCTGTGAACTAAGGCATCAAAGGGGGGCAGCTAGTCCCGCTATTTCAGTTCCGCCTCGGGCTTGGTGGTTTTCTCGCGCAGAATTATCAGACCGTTGATGAGCGGCATCTGGTCCGGCGCAGGTTTGTCGGACTTGGTGACGAGATCGAGGACGAGGTTTCCCTTCAGGACAAGGGTGAATTCCTTCCAGACGGCCCGGTCGGTCTTGCCGGCTTCCTTGATGACGTCGAAGTCCTTCAGCACGGTCTTACCGTTGAGGCGCACGTCGAACACGCGCCGCCCCGGTTTGTCGCCGGGCAGTGCCGCGAAACCGAGTTTCACCTTGAAAGTGCCCTCGCCGTCGGTTGGGGTTGTAACGGGCAGGATGCATTGCTTGACGCCCACGATCGCCGAGGCGAACACGAACGGTTCGGCGGTGTTTTCGACGGGCGTGTATTGGGAACTGCGGCGCATGTCCCGGCCGCCCGGGTACAGGGCGATCGTCGAACCGTAACCGAGTATCAGATGATGTCCCGGTCGTTGGTTGGAGCGAATCCAGAGATTACCCTTCTTGTCGCGGCGGTCGCCGCCGGCGCCGAAGTCGACGTAGAGATGTTTGACCGGCAGGCTGGGGCCCGGCTGGGCGAATTGCTGACTCACGACCGGGGGCGTCGACACTTGTCCCAGTGCGATTGTGAATGGCAGCGACCAGGAGCACTTGCAGTAGATGGCGTTCGGCGGTTTGATCATCATGCCGCCTCCGCTGACGGCGTCGAACGAGCAACTCATGCGGCTGTGGAAGAACGTGTACAGGCCGTTGTCGTTTAGCAGGTCCTGGTAGCCTACGCCGAGCGAACGACCGAAGAGGAAGTTCGTCGACGCGGAGAAGATACCGCACTGCTTGTCCGACCGGCACCACGCCCAGTCCACGTTTTTGCCCGTAATCGGATGGATACGCTGCTTCCGCCGACCGGTTCGCAGATTATAGCCCCACGGTTCGGCGTAGATCGTCTCGTCCACGACGACCGGGCGGGTGCGGTAGTCGGCCATACGGTTCCAGAGGAGCTTGCCGGTCGCGCCGTCGTGGACGGCGATGCCGCGCTGTTTGTATCCGCCGCGCGGCCAGACGCCCCAGCCCTTGTCGGCGCCGCTTTGTGTGCAGAGGATGACGACGTCCTTCTGTGCGATCATGCAGAAACCCACATTCGGGTTGTAGTGTTTCGCGTAGCGCCCGGTGCCGAAGTTGGGCTGCGGCAGGAACTTCCCGCCGCAGTTGGTGATATCAATGCCGTGGGCGTAGATGATCTTCCCGCTGCGGGCGTCGATGGCGGTCAGGATTCGGAAGTCTCGCTTGTCGAGTTCCTTCTCGAACTTCTCGAGCCGCTTGGGATCGTGCTTCTTGAGATAGGCGCGCATCTCGGCGACCGCTTCGCGGCGGCGCGGGCTATCTTTCGCCGCATCGCCGAGAATGTAGATGTACTTGGCGCCGATGGCGTGCCACGCGCCCCATCGCGTTCCCTGTCCGGGCCCGCCGAGTTTCCAGAGGGGCTTCCCGGTCGCCACGTCCAAGGCTGTCATGCAGCGCCAGTCCTTCCCTCCGGCAACCAGGTACAGAGTCTTTCCATCACGGGCGGCGGCCATTGCATGCCACTTGCTGTCCTCAAACGGCGGTCGGTATTCCCCGAGCGCCTTGCCGGAGCCGGGGTCGAGCCGTACGACGAGCTCCAGATAGCGCAAGAAGACGCTTCCGG
>JADHXQ010000184.1 GCA_016782885.1 Phycisphaerae bacterium
ACGCTTCAGCACGAACACGTTGCACGGTTTCTGGGCGACCAGTCCCTTTAGCACGAGCATCGTCATCGCCCCTGCCGCTACGCCGGCGGTCAGTTCCGTACGCACCGTGATCTCGTCCAGCGACATCGAACCTTGCGACAGAGCCTGAACGATCAACTTCTCGTTAGCGTCCAGGTTGTCCGGCATGACAGGCGGAATATCTTCTTCAACGCTCATCGGTCCGCCCACGTGCCCGAGGTGTTCGAGTATGTCGTCGAGGTCCTGGACGAGGATCGCTCCGTCCCTGATCAGCGCGTTGGCGCCGCAACTCATCGGCGAGTCGACCCGTCCGGGCAGGGCGAAAACTTCCCTTCCCTGTTCGACCGCCTGGCTCGCCGTGATCAGCGATCCGGATTTCCGTGCGGCCTCCACTATCAGCACGCCGAGCGACAGTCCGCTTATAATGCGGTTCCGCCCGGGGAAGTTTCGGCTTTCCACGCCGCGGAGCATTGGTATCTCCGAGATCAGCGCCCCGGTTCCTTCGGAGACAATCTGCTCGAACATCTTGGCGTTCTCGGGCGGGTAGAACTCCGCCAAGCCGCAGCCCATAACGGCGATCGTCCTTCCGCCGGCGCTGAGGGCTCCCCGGTGGCAGGCGGTGTCTATCCCGCGGGCGCCGCCGGAGACGACGGTGAACCCCGCCCGCCCGAGCATGCGCCCGAACCGGTCGGCCTGTTCGAGTCCGTAGTGCGTGCAGCGGCGGGCCCCCACCACGCCCAGGGCGATAGCATCCCCCGGAGTCAACGCCCCCCAGACGTACAGCACCGGCGGCGGGTCGTAGATGGTTCTCAAGCCGGCAGGATACGCTTGGTCTTCCAGGCAGATGATCTTCACGCCCCGCCGGGCCGCCTCGTCCAATTCACGATCCACAAGATCGTCGCTGACGTCGGTGATGGCGGATACCTTCTTCGCTCCGACACCGTCAACCTGCCGCCATTTCGCCGGCCCGGCTTCGATAGCTGACTTCGCATCGCCAAACGCTTCGATGAGTTTGCCGAACATCACCGCTCCCACGCCGTCGGCAAGGGTCAGTCGCAGGTATGATCGCACCAGATCGGAAGATTCCATCAGGCCCCGGGCTCCTTACGTTTAACCGGCAACGAGACCAAAGTTGTACCCGCTGCCGAGTCGGACTGCAAGCCCCTGCCACGCGATGTCACATTTGGTTCACACCTTCGGCGCCGATCCCCCCGCCGCCCGGCGGTCGGCTGAATCGCATGAGACGCGATCGTAACAACACTATTATCCAGTCGGTTAGACACTTGCATTCATATCAGTATCTCTCGATCCAACATAGGGGCCGCCCGGATTATATGTCACACGCCGGAGAACTGTGTACCTCCTCCCGAGCTGTCATATGCCCCCAGGCGCCCCGTCTTGCCGCCGTAACCTCCTGCGATATATGCCGTTACACCAGTTTCTAATTATCACTTGTCAATCGCATGTCGCTGCGATATGTCACAGGCCCTTAACATGCCAGGTTCTATACGGTTACGTTCACCGAGGCGCATCGGGGAACCCTTTTCCTTTTTCCTTCCCGCCCGATTAAAGATTAAAGATTAGAGATAAAAACCCTTGCAATCGGGTTTGTATTCTGTTAGGGTTTGGTGCGAAAAGGGAATGGAGTCCTTTGCGATGGATATTGAAAAGAAGCTGCAAATACTTTCCGAGGCGTCCCAGTACGACCTTTCCTGCGCGTGCGGGACGAAACAGGACGATCGCCGCAAGCGAACGCCGGAGGGGGTTTGGTTATACCCGGCGTCTCTACCGGGCGGCGGAACGTCGATCATGCTCAAGACGCTCATGAGCAACGTCTGCACCAACGACTGCCGCTATTGCCCTTTTCGCGGCGGCCTGGACCCTCGGCGGGTCACGCTTTCGCCGGAGGAGGTCGCCCGGTGTTTCATGGGCTACGTTCGGCGAAAGAAGATCGTCGGGCTGTTCCTCAGTTCCGGCGTGATCGGAACCCCGGACAACACGATGGCCCGGATGGCCGCCGTCGGCGACATTCTCCGCCGGAAATATCGCTATCGCGGTTATCTGCACATGAAGATCATCCCGGGCGCTTCGCGGGCGGCGATAGATCACATTCTCTCGCTTTCCAGCGCGGTATCGTTGAACGTGGAGGTGCCTACCGCCGCGGCGATGAAGCAGTTGTCCGACAAGAAGGATTTCCAGCGTGACATCGTCGAGCCGATCCGCCGGATCAGCGAACTGACAAGCCGCGGCGAGCGATTCGCCCGCGTCAGGCAGTCGACGCAGTTTATCGTCGGAGCGGCCGACGAGTCAGACGCCCAGATCGTCCGCGCCGCCTACGGGCTGTACAAGAGATTGAAGATCAGCCGCGTCTACTACAGCGCGTATCAGCGCGGTCTGGGCGAGTCTGAACTGCCCGGCGAGAGCAGCGCGCCGATCTCGCCGGGCGACGCCCTGACCCGCGAGCATCGCCTTTACCAGACCGACTGGCTGGTGCGTAAATACGGGTTTGAAGACAGCGAGATCCCCTTCGAGCCGGGCGGGAATCTTTCACTGGAATCCGACCCCAAAGAGGTCTGGGCGCGGCGCCACCCGGAATTTTTCCCTCTGGACGTCAATCGCGCCGACAAGTTTGAATTGCTGCGGGTGCCCGGACTTGGCCATGTCAGCGTAAATCGAATCATCAAACTCCGCGCCAACGGCGGGCGCGTCAGCCGCCTGTCGCACATCGGCAAGGTCGGCAAGCGCCTGGCCAAAGCAAAACGCTACCTGAAACTCTAGCTGCCAAACCGCAAGCGGCGAACAAGATGGGATCCAAACGTGGAGTCGTGCCGCTTGCGGCTTAGCGCTTAACAGGAAGGAAAAACGGGTCAGAAAGGAAAAACGGGTCAGAGCTATTTTATCTGTCGTAGTACCAATAGGTTAGAATCTTTGTAGTCAGGAATATAGCGTTTTTCTACAAGCAAATGAAGCAAAAAGCGGAGCTAACTACTTGCTATATAAAAATATAAAATAGTCCTGGCCCGTTTTTCGTCTCTCGCAGAAAAACGTTTCCATACGACGATTCCCGCGTTGGGTGACGTGATGCGCCCGCCCGGGCGCCACGATTCTCGCTACTCTTGGCATGAAAGCAGTCTAAACCATACAACAGACCAGCACAACCAAATAATTTAGTAAGGTGATGTCCCCCGATCTCTACGGGATTACGTCGAATGGATCTCCCCGGGGTTTAAGAGGCGCTTGCCCGTCATCGCGATCGGACATACAGGGGGATTTGCGCCAGGTGAATATCCCGACGGTCGCGGCGGGCGAAGCTGTCGGCCAGCGCGAACGCCCAGTCAGGTCTCACCGCTCTCGGGAGGAGGTTTCGCCCGTTCAGCACCACGGTGACCTTCTTCGAGAAGTCGACGAGTTTTGGCGACAGCAAGATGCGCAGCTTCGAGACGTTTTGAGTGCGGACGGTGAAGACGCCGTCGCTCACGGAAGCCTGCACAATCGCGGCCGCCGGCTCGGGGCGGATTCTGAACCGCCCTCCGGTCATCGGCTGCAGTCGCTTGCGTGTTCCCTGGATCTCGATCCATCTGCGTCTCCGATCGCCGTTCCGCAGGGCCACCAGGTGCAGTTGCTTGGGCGCGGGGTCTCTGCGATGTCGCAGCATCCACAGGCTCACCCGTTCGTGCTCCTCAAGGAACGCCTCGTGTCCGCGTCCGATGTACTCTACGTAAGTAGCGTCGGCCCCGAGCGATCCGAGCAACCGCACGGCCCGCTGGTTCCTCACGGGTGCCCCCCCGTCGAGGCTGCCGTCGATGCTGTACAGTGCCGTGTCGGTGTAGTTGGGCAGGGAACTGGTCAGGAACGGCACGCCGATCACGGGCAGCACGCCGGCGAACCGTCCGGCGTGAGCGGCCCCCATGTCCCAGCAGGCGTGCCCGCCCTGGGAATGGCCGTGCAGATACACGCGGTCCATGTCAATGTTCACGCTGCCCGCCGCGTGCCACAGGGCCCCCAGCACAGCGCGATGCTCCTGCTCGGAGAAGCGGTATCCCTGGGTCCGCCCGTAGATATACTCCGGATCGATCAGGATCAGCCCGTTGGCCGCGGCCGTCCGGCCCCAGAAGCTCTTCATCACGCCGGCCTTGGTGACCTGCCCATGCATGCAGATCACCGCGGATGTCGCGCGGGCCGGATCGTAGCCCGGCGGCAGCGTGAGATAGTAGTGGAACTTCTCGCGTGTCTTGGGGTGGGAGTAGGTGATCGGCCCGCCGGATCGCGCCGGTTCGCTCGGCGGGGCGTTGGCCTTGCTGAAGATCGCGAGCTTCACGTCCATGGGAAGCGGCGAGCCGGCGAACCGCCTGGCCAGTAATCGCGTATCTTTGGGGCGCTCTGCGGCGAAATAGGCCGCCGTCGCCTGAGCCAACTCATCGGCCCGTGCGAGCGCCTTGGGGTCAAGCTTTCCGGCCTCCAGCAGCGGTCCGCTCCAGGGCTGAAGAAGTATCTCCACGTCCTGCTTGCTGAGTTTGTCCTGTCCCTCGACGCCGATCGAAGCGGCCTTGACCAGGCCCCGGGCCTGCTCGGCTGAGAGGTTTCGCACGGTAATCCCGTGCGCGACGATGATCTTCTCCGCTTCGGCCAGCGCGTCGGCGAGGCGTTTGAGTCGTGCCGAGGCGGTGTCGAGGCGGGCGGCCAGTACGCCATCGAGTGCTCGGGCCTTGACACTCATTTTCGCTGACGAGATCAGTCTGGTCGCGTTACGGTGCAGACCTCGCAGTTCCAGGCGCTCGGTCTGGCCCAGCACCCTCCGCACGGCGTCGACCTCCGCGGCGGCGCGCTGCTCGGCGGCGGCGGCCGGGTCGATCTTCTCCAACGCAACAACGAGTTCCTGCACCGTCCGCTGGTCGCCTGCCTGAACAAAGAAGGCGATGGCCCTAGTCAGCGACTGGACGTTCTTGGATTCGATCTCCTTGAAGATCAACCTCTTCCACTGCCAATTGGGGAACGCACACGGAAACCCAAGTTCCTTCTCGTACTCCACGCCCTGGAACTCATAGGTTTGCGGCGTCAGGCGAGTGACCGCCACGGTAAACGACACCCTGCCGAGCTTGGGATCGCGCAGCGACAGCGTGCCGACCCCGTTGGCATCGAATCGGCCCAACCTGAACTCCGTGACCACCGCATCGATCTTTCCCTTCTTGCGCGCAGATTTGACGCGCGTGAGATTCGCCTGGAGCGTGTAGGCGACAGCGGCCTGAGCCGCCGCGGGGTCGACCTTCTTGACGATGCTCGAACTGAGATGCACGTCCCGGTTTCCGCTACGAACGAGCAGTGTCTTATCGCTCTGCGCGGTCCGAAGTTGCCCGGTTATGACGCGACCGTCCGTTGTGGTCAGGCGAACGTTCTCCGCGGCTCCGGCCGACAGGCAGCATGCCGCCAGGATGCTCGCCGCAACCCAGATCGACCGCATAGTCCTCTGTCGCATCTTCGGACTCCTTGATTGTCTACTTAACCGTGATTTCGCTTCGCGGCTCCTGCGGTGTCCCAAATGGCGTTGCGCCCGCGACCATCGCGGGGCTCTCACAGCGATTATATGCGATGCAGTGCGTTGAGCAAGATGAGTCTGTGGTCTGGGCATCGGGCCATAGGTTTCGAAACGTAAAAGGGGTCAGAACTATTTTATCTTACGTAATAGCAATATGTTAGGAGCTTTTTCGCCAGAAATATCGCATTTTCCACAAGCAAATGAAGCAACAAAACGCCGCTAACTACTTGTCTTATAAGCATATAAAAT
>JADHXQ010000082.1 GCA_016782885.1 Phycisphaerae bacterium
AAACGTCCATGAGCATCAGTTGCCCCGTCGCCATCGCCGGATTGACGCGCGCGGGATGGACCCGCTCGCGCTTTCGAGCGATTATCGGGCGAGGCTCGTGCAGTTCGGTCGATCGCCCGAACTTGCTGTCGAGCGTGTATAGCGTGGAGGTCCGGCCTTGCGGGTTCATGATTACCATAGTCCGCCCGCGGGCGACGATGAATGTGTCGGCGGATATCGCATACGGATCGCGATATCCGCGACCGCTGATGTTCCGCATCGAGCCTCTGTCGTCGGGCCCGTTCTTGTCGTTGACAATCGCCACGCTCCCGCTGTGCTCCCGGGCGCCGTGACCGGGGGAATTGATCAGGATTACGTTACTGGTGCCCGGTATGGGCTTGGCATCGATGAACAGGCTGCTTGGATGCATATTACCGAAGTACACCATCTGCCCCGTCCCGTCAGGGTTGACCGTCCAGAGGTGGTGGTAGTCAACCTGGGACCGGTCCACGTATTCCCAACGCATGAAGAGTATTCGCCCGTCCGGCAGCGGCCAGGGCGTGTTGTCGTGCTCCACGTTCGCCGATATCTGGCGGACGTTCTTACCGTCGGCGTCGCAGTGGTGCAGCACCGCCACCGGCGACAACCAGCACTGGACCCACCGTTTCACCCGGCTCGAGACGAACACGATCTTACCGTTGGCCATGTACGACGGTTCGATATCGTCGTAGATTCCGCTGGTGAGCTGCTTGAGACCGCTGCCGTCGACGTTGATCTCGTAGAGATGGAACTGGTCGGTGCCTTTCTTGCGCCACGAAAAAACGATTCGCTTCGCGTCGTAATGAACGGCAGGGTCCCGGATCGATCCTTCCGGATCGTCGACCAGCAGGGCGGCCTTGCCGGTGGCGACGTCGAGCTTGCAGAGGCGTCCCTCCTTGCGATAGAGCTTGCTGTTGGAGTTGTAGGAGTAGTATCCGAAGTTCGCGTACCAGTGCCCGTCAACGCCGCTCTCTCGCGCGGCGAATACGATTTCCTTGACGCCGAGTTTCGTCAGGGCGGATGGGTCTGCCGGCGGGGCGGCGGGCGCCGCTTTGGGCCTCTTGCCGCGGGCTCTCTTGCTGATCTTGCCCTGGATCGTCTTGTCGATCTTGACGCCTCCGATGCTGAATTCCCATATGGATGCAAGATTGTGCGAGCTGGCTTTTGTCGCCAGGAGTCGGACGAATCGCCCCTTTGCCTTCAGGTCCTTGATTGTTTCGTTTCCGCCTTTTCCGGCGGTTTGCGTGTGGATCACCTTGAATGTCTTACCGTCTTCTGATGCGAGTATCTTGTATCGCGTCGCGTGGGCTGTCTCCCAGCTTATCGAGATGTCGTTGATGGGTAAAGATTTGCCCAGATCTACCTGAAGCCATTCGCCAGTGCGACTTAGAGGTGTTTTCGAGGCCCATCGCGTGCGCGGGTTCCCGTCGAAGGCGTACTCCGCCGGATAGTCTCCCGGATGCACCGAAGAGGCGGTGACGGCCATTTTTGAACGCTTCGCTTTGGCGTCCGCGGCGATCGAGGTCGCAAACGCGACTGTCAGTACGGAAAACAACACTGTGACTATCGTCCTGTAAGGCATATCGATCTCCTGGGTTGTCCCCTCCCGGGCGGGGTGTCTATGTCTTCTATTATCTCACCGGCGCTCGACATCATCAAGCGATTTACACGCTCGATATCAAACGTATTGCGCACTGTTTAACGGTGGGGCATCGCCCCGCGCTCGTCGTTTTGCGCTGACGCCGCGGCGCCGTACGGCGTCGGACGCTGTCGAGCGCCGTCGGACGCTGTCGGACGGCGAGCGTCGAGCGGCGCTCGACCGCTATTCAGTTTAGGATGTCGACGGGAACAACAACGATGTTGTCGAACCAGGCTTCCACGCCGTGAGCCCGCACGCCTATGCTGCCTGAAAGGATCGGCGCGTTGGTGTCCCTGATATCTATTCTCAGCCCTTTCTTCGGGTCGGACGCCGGATGCATCCTGTTGAACCATACCCTGATGCGATCGCCCTTGACCGCCACCCTGATCTGGTTCCATACACCGGGGACAACTTTGCAGTCGAGCTTGCTCAAATCGAATTCCCCCAGCTTACTCCAGTTATTGTTCATCTTTCCCAGGTACAGCTTCTTCGTGTCGAAGCCGACATAGTATCCCTGCATCCGGTCCTTACCGTCGCCGGGCTTGTTGACGCGGAAAACCAGACCCGCGTTTCCATCGGTCCCCTTGAGCATCACAACTCCCTCGAGAACGTAGTCCTTCCACGCCGGGGCGCCGGCGATCTTCTTGGTATCCGGCGCGGCTTTCAACACGCCGCTGCTTGTGGACATCCCGCCGCCAAAAGTCTTCCACCCGGACCTGTCGGCATCCTTGGGGCTGTCCTGGAAATTATCGTGGAAAAGCGCGTTGCATTTCCCCGTCGCGTATTTGAGGCATGCTTCCGATTCGGCAAATGACACCGGCGTCGCGTCCGGCCACATGAGCCCGCACCACGGAACCGTCGGTTCCGGCGACCCGTGTTTGGTCCCCCAGTACCACCTGCAGTTGGAGTTTCCCGCAAACAGCTCCCAGCACAGGTATACGCCCGGAGTGCTCTTTCCCGCCGCTCGCCGCTTCTCGAGCCATCCGATAACCTCGCACGGTTCGCCGTTGCTCGCCCGCGGCGCGTACCATCGCGCTCCGGCCTCGGTGAAAACGGTTCCTTTCTTCGGGTTCATGTCGGCCTGTTTGTCCCAGCCGCCCGCTGACCACCTGTAGTTATGGGCGTTTACGATGTCCGTCGCTTCGTTGTCGTTCCAGCAGGACAGCACCGGTTGGATGGGTTTAACTTCTTTGGCCCACTTGTATCCTTCCCCGCGGAGATTGTCGGAGAAATTGCCTTTCCTGATTTTCGGCTCGTTGAAAATTTCCCACCACAACACCCGTTTGTCGGTCCTGAACGGGCGGATCACTTCCTGTATGTACGGCTTGAACTTCTCGATGTTCTTCGGATCGCGGTCCCTGTCCTGCGGGCAAGCCGCCCATCGCCCGTTATGGTAGCCCTTGACGGGCTTGGTGGGCTTGTCGAGATAGATGTCCGCGTGGCGGTGGCAGTCGTCGAAGAAGCAGAAGCCCGGCTTGATGCCGTATTTCGCGCAGATCTTCAGGAACTTCTCGATGTTTCCCAGGAAGACATCCTTCTCCCTGTCGAAGTTGATATTGTGGAGGTAGACCCGCAGCGTCTTGATCCCGTAGTATTTGCTCGAGGCCGCCATTTCCTTATCTATCACATCTGCCCGGAAATCGTGCCAGAACTGGACCTGGTTAACCGCGTACGCCGCGGTATAGTTAGCTCCCACCAGCCCGTCAGTAGGCGGTTTGGGATTCGCCACGTACACCTTGTCGGCGCTCCGGGCCGTTGAGGCGAGACACAACGACAGGACAATCAAGATGCCGCTTTTTCTCATTGTTTTCACTGTTATCATTCCACCAGAGTATCCTTTTTCGAGTCGGACTATTCCTGACAACGGTTTTTGGGGGACTCTTTATTCCGCTCCGAGTTGCTGACCCAAAGCGTATTTCTCATCTACACCGATGAGTTCGTTGAATTCGGCAAACGACATTTGACGTTCTTCGTCGTCGGCCGTTCCGCCGGTTGACTGTAGTCTGCAATACGTCTGCTGAATTGCCCTGGCGGCTGAGAACAGCCCGGCGAGCGGATGCAGGATCAACTGGAAACCCAGTTCGGAAAGCTCGTCTTTCGGTAAGAATGGCGTGCGCCCTCCCGCGATCATGTTGGCCACGTTTGGCGCGGGCGATCGCCGACCAATCTCGGCCAGTTCGTCCAACGAAGTTGGAGCTTCGATAAAGCTCCCGTCGGCGCCGGCCTGGCGCGCGGATTCGACTCGGGCAATCGCGTCGTCCATACCGCCAACGGCCAGCGCGTCTGTCCTGGCGACGATAAAGAAGTCGCGACCGTCCCGCGCCGCGCCGGCGGCACGGATTTTGTCGATATAGCTCTTTGCGTCAATCACCTTCTTGCCCCGCATGTGTCCGCACTTCTTGGGCCATACCTGGTCTTCGAGGAAACACCCTGCCGCCCCCGCGGCGATCAACTCATTGACGGTTCTATACACGTTCAGCGGGTTCCCATATCCGGTATCAGCATCCACGATGACGGGGATGTCTACTGACATGCAGATCCGCCGTGCGCGATCGGTCATCTCGGTCTGTGTCAGCAGCCCGAAGTCGGGTTCGCCGATCGAAGTTGCGGCCACTGAATACCCGGACACAAACGCCAGGGGCGCCCCCGCCTGGGCGGCAATCCGCGCCGAGAGCGTGTCATACACGCCGGGAAAAACCAGCGGGCCCGTTTTCTCAAGGATTTGGTGAACTCGAGTTTTTGACATAGCTATCTGACTCCATCTTCTTTGGGGGCAGCCCCAAATGTCCAACTGGTGGTTTTCTGTCGGGTGGATTTTTTCAGTTGCAGGTTCTCGATCCGCTTTTGTCGACCGTCCGGGGTTGTGATGGTCAGTTCATACCGGCCGTGGAAACCGCGGAAATCCGCCTTTCCGCCGGTATCCGTCTTGAGGCTCGTTTCCGTACGCCAGTCTTCTGTGATCAGCTTTTTCAGGACGTTGTAGGCGGGCTTGGGCGACATGTCCTTTCCGAGCAGACCGGCCGGAGCCTGCATCCAGGCGTGCGCGTCGGAAAGATTCCACCATGTGATCGCTTCGACGGACGGGTGCGAGAACAGCAGCGTATAGACCCGCTTGACCTCGCGGGCCTGCTCCGCCTCGCCTTTCGGAGTTGACGGGCGGGGCTTGGGGAGATGCCAGCCTTTCTTGCCTGACAGCATCGTAAGCTCGGTGAAATGGAGCGGTTTCCTGAAGGGGGCGAAACGTTCGCAGACGCTCCAGAGCTTTGTATTCGACCAGTTCCCGCCGTGCATGTGCGACTGGAGTCCGATCGCGTCGTAAAGCGGTTGGCCTTTTTCATCGACCAAGCCGCGAACCACTTCGGCGAAATCGTCGCCGACGTGGAAGTCGTTAATCACGAGCGTAGCGTTTGGGTTGGCTTTTCTCGCGGCGCGGAAGGCCCGGCGGGGCAGTTCGATCCGCCCCGCTTTTTCCCACATCGCCGTCACCGTCGGAGCGCGGGCCTTGTTCGGTTTCTGGGCGAAGTTCGTCGTTTCGTTGACCACGTCCCATATGTCGACCTTGCCGCGGAACCTCGTGACGCAGTTGCTGACGTGGGCGAGTTGCAGTTTTTCGACTTCTACCGGATCGTCCGGCAGCCACTTCAACTGCGAATAATTCCAGACCAGCGGATGTCCCTTGGTGGTGATGTTCCGCTCTTTGCACCACGCGGCGATACGCTCGCGGCTGGCGTGTACGGGTTTGCCCCGCTCTTTTTCGTATCCCCACCAGTAATAAGGGAGCGTCGCGAAATTGAACAGATCGGCGTAGCGCTTCGCGAACTTATGATAGGGTCCGCCTTCCTCGAGCGGTAATTTCAGATCGCCGGTCTGCAGCTTGTAAACGAGCGGGAAAACGCTGCTGCCGAAGAGGAACTCCGAACTGACCTGGCGCACCCGGACGGTCGCGCCGGCCCGCGGTTTCCCGTCCCGCCCCGCCAGCGAAATCCGCACGTCGCCTTTGCGATATTTCTCGATCCGTACCGGCGCCGATTCGAGCAGCTTGTCCGCCCCCGCCGCCGGGCACACTCCGCCAGGGGTCGCCACAGCGACGAGCAAAACAGAGACATAAACACGGGTCATTGGTATTCGCCCTTAAATGCGGACAATATTCAATTAACGAGATTCGGAGCCTCCGATCCCCGCCGGGGCTTCGCATTCAACTCACAGAATACGCGCTTCTTGCTGATTTGGAAAGCACATTGTACGTCCACTAAAAGATCGGGCTTCGCCACCCGCCACCCGCCGTTCCTTTCGTCCGAATAGCGGCCGACGGAAAGTCGGCCTGTTCGCGACGAGGTCAGGACGCCGCCACCGCCGCCGTCCGCCGTCCGTCGTTCACTTGGTTATTGGATATTCCTTGTTGGATATTGGATATTGGATATTGATCCGTCGCCGTTCGCCGTCCCCGTCGCCGGGTTTCAATCGAATAGAGTTACGGAGTTGCCGGTGATGAAGCTCATCTGGACGCGGGCGAAGGTTGTTTTGCCATCGGCGCCGGTGAGCGTGAACCACATGGCGCGTTTGCGGCTGTGGATGATCAGTTTGGCGGGGGGGAAAAGGCGAAAAGACATTGAGGTGACCTCTATCTTTTTCCCTCTGAGGTGTTCGGTGAGGAACCGCCTGCCGCGCCCGACTGCCCAGGCGTAGACACCGACGAACAGGACGACGAAGCCGACGACGGCCAGGCCGATCAGCAGCGGCTCGATTGATGCGATGACTGTCATGCGTACTCCCTTGTTGATTGACTTATTGGCAGAATCCGAACGTAGGCTAAGTGTATTCACTGCAAGAACCAAACACAACCATTGAATTCTAAGGGGCTGTTGGAAATCACGACGAAGCCGCCAGGCGACCTGTCCTGCGAAGCCCAGAGGGCGTAGCAGGAAGCAAAAACGTAGCTAACTAACGACCACACCAGAAGATAAAATAGTTCTGGCCCTTTTTTTATTCCCATGTTCGCTCAGAAAAGTCTTTGGGCAACAGGCCCAAAAGGGTGGCGAGCTAGGTAACGGCGAACGGTAACGGTTTTTTACCACGGATAGCTCTGTTTGTGTAACAAATCATAACTTTAATGTTGTATATTATTACTTTAGACGATAGTATTGAATAGGTAATCAGCATGAGCCCGGTATTGGAGCAATAGGCGGATGAGTGATCCGAAACAGGAAGTTACTGAAGAGATTCAGCGGATGGCGGTCAGGTTGCTGGCCACTACCAGTGCGGGGTTTGAACTCGCCCTGATTGGCGGGTTTCGGTATCGCCTTCTCGACCAGGGCCCGCGCATCTCAAGAGATATTGATTATCATTGGGCTGGCGATCTGGTCGCAAAGCGGGATGAACTTATCGACACTTTCAGACGCAGGCTGCTGCCTGATGTGCGACGAAAATTCGGATATTCCGGTAGTGCAAGCCCGCACGCCGGATCCGAAGGTGAGTCGCCGGCGATCAGCGCGGTTATGTTGGCGTTCTGGCGCGATGGCGAGGCGTCAAGCCGGATTGAACTTCCCGTCGAAATCACGCGGGTCCGATGTGCCGACGATTTGGTGGTCAAACCCGTCGATGGCGTCGTATATCTGACGGCCTCCGATCAGGACATGATAGAAAACAAGATTATCGCCGTCTTCGCCCGCAGTTTCCTGCAGCATCGCGATCTGGTTGATCTATTCATGTTCGCAAGCCACCTGGCGCCTTCCTCGCCAGAGCGGATTGAACGGAAGCTTACTGACATTGGGATCGATCGCGGTAGGGCGGGAAAACGCCTGGACGATCTTACCGCCGGGCGGGTTCGTCACATTGGCGTTATCGACAATATAATCGACACTCAGGTTGACGCTGAAGTTGCGGCGAATTTAACCAGTGGCGGCGGCGGGGCGATGGTGTTTGATCGCGTGATTGAGATACTCCGCGGCCAGACCGCCGGCTTCATGGGAGGCGTGCGATGAGAGCCTGGCAGTGGCGTGACTATCTGGAGCAGGCCTGGCGGCGGGACCGCAAAGCCGTGTTCACTCTTACCGAACTGGCGAACATTGCCGGCGTGGCGCCGCGCAGCCTTAACGTGCAGTTGGGGCGCCTGGTGCGCCAGGGAATGATAACGCGATTCGCAAGCGGGCGGTACGGCCTGGCAGGGCGGGTCGCGCCGGAAGAACTCGTGGGGTTTCTGGATTCCGGAGCCTATATCACCGGTTTGCATGCGCTGGCGGGCTACAATCTGGTGACGCAGCAGCCGACCTCGATCACATGCTTCACCAATCGTCGTCACAATCGTTCGCGAATCAGGAAAACCCCGATCGGGACATTCTCGTTTGTCTGCGTAAGCCGGCGAATTTACAATCCACCCGCAGGCGGGAACACAGCACGCCCCGAGCAGGCGTTTTGCGATTGGATATACCTTTGCCTGCGTAAGGGCCTCTCACCTGAATCAATGGTAACCCTCAGCGATCTGTCGAGACTCAGCGAAGAACTCCTAGCCGACTTGCTGCCCCGTTACCCCAAAACAGTAACCAAAGAAATCGACAGATGCTTCCGACGCGGATAGCTTCCGACGCGGATAGGGGACAGGCACCTGCGCCTTCGGCTTGGGAGCCAGTCCCCTATCCTCTGCCATAACGCTCATAACGAAGCCTTACCATGGACGTCTCAATTCCGGGGGCGGCGGGCGACGGCGTCGCGACTTTGTCGCGAATATGCCGACGTGCCGCCGGCCCTTCGACAGCTCAGGATAAGCTGCTAATCGGGCGCCTCAAGCATCTGCTTTACCTTTTTACCTTTGTGTTCTTTGCGGCAAGGCTTGATTCTCATGTTGTGCTCTCTGGAATTGGATACTCGTCGCCGTGTGTTTTGGTGATGAACTCGTCAATTTGCGTTCTGGTTGATTTTGTCAGGCAGCAGCGTGCGTATTTCCAGGCCAGGCGGGTAATCGGCTGTGAGAACATCCGTTGGCGATAGTGGCTTTTTTGAAGATGTTGGGAGATCGTCATTCCGGCGCTGTCGCAGTAGTAACGAAGTCCGCTAACGCTCAGGACGAGATAACCTATTTGCTGATGAAGCAACTCGCTTCAAGCCGGCGATATAAACACCTGATGACACAGATGTTAATGCCCTGTGACATATCCGATGGCGTCAAGCGGATATTCGAGAAAGCGTCGAGGCGCATGGTATTGCTATAAATATTGCATCCGTAAACTGTTATGGCAAAGATACGAGCGAGCCTCAGCGTTCTTGCCGTTGGTTGCCAGAGTCACACATCGCGCGTGTGTGACACATGGACGCGGCGGGCGGCACGTCAGATCGGTAAAGATAGATACGAGCGTAAGTAGCCGTCCGGAAGGATGATAGAATCGTCACGATCGCATTTCATGCCACGCGGCAGGCCGCCGGACGGTCGGCAAATCGGCATCGACGGTGTGAACCAAATGTGACACCCGCGAGAAACCTGTCCCGCTTGAACAGGTGAGTCCTTTGACGCGAGTTGCTTGCTCGGGGCCATCGGAAGTTACGCCTCGGGTGCGATCTAGCCGATATATCAACGTGACGTCTTCGAAATCAAGATTAGAACCCCCGCATGATGCAGTTGTGGGCGTTACTCACCGCTGTAATGCACGGTGTGTAATGTGCAATATCTGGAAAGACGATGCCCCCGATCGCCTGATGCCCGAACACATGCGCAAACTGCCGGCGGAGTTGCGGACGATCAATATCTCCGGCGGCGAACCGTTTCTTCGCGACGATCTGGTCGAATTCGTTCGCGAGGTCCGGGCGAGATGTCCGAAGGCGGCGATCACGATATCGACTAACGCCTTTCTGTCCGACCGCATCGCCGAGCAGATGGGCGAGCTTCGCCGGATCGATCCGGACATCCGCCTTGCCGTCAGCCTGGACGGGCTGGCGGCGGCGCATGATCGCATCAGGGGTGTGAGCGGGGCATTTGACCGGACAAGGGGGCTCATCGATCGCCTGGCGGCTGACGGATATCGCGGGCTTCGTTTGAGCATGACGCTTTGCGGCGACAATCTCGACCAGTTGACGGACGTGGCGCGTCTGGCTGACAGTCTGGGCCTGGAGCTTGGGATAGTCGCCGCCCACGGCGCCGGGACGCACCTGGGCGTGGAGTCCGGCGACGTTGCGATCGATCGGATTCCGGAGTGGTTGGCCGGTGCGTTCGAAGAGGTTATCGCTCCCCGGCTGCGTTCGTGGCGGGCGAAGAACTGGTTTCGGGCGCACTTTGCGTGGCGGACATATCATTATCTCACCGGGCGGCGGTGGGAAATCCGCTGCGGGGCGGGGCGAGATATGTTCTTCCTGCAGGCCGACGGCGCCGTCTACAGTTGCTCGGTTCGCGGGAAGGAAATGGGCAACATTGTCGACGAGGATTTTCCGGAGATATGGACCGGTCGGCTCGCGAAGGAGGCCGCGGAGTTCGTGAAGCGCTGCCCCGAGCGATGCTGGATGATCTGCACAGCCCGCGGCACATACCGCGCCAAGTGGCTGGGCGTTTGCGTGTGGGTGCTGTGGAACAAGCTGCTGGCGCACCTGCGTCTGTTCAGGGTGCGGAACCTCGCGCCCGCCGAGGATCGGGAGGGAGCGGCGTGAGGATCCTGCATATCGACAAATTCCTGCCCGGTTGGGGCTATGGCGGTGTTGAGAGTTGCATAGCCGCTATGACCGCCGCCCAGCGCGCACGGGGGCATGACGTGATGGAATTCGGGACTGCGTGCGATAACGATGTTCCGGACATGCCCCGGTACGTCGACTTCTCCGCATCGCGAAGTCTGTGGAACCTTCCGCGGATGATCCATAACGCCGGCGCCGCGGAAAAACTCGATAAATTTCTGAGGCGCCGCAAAGTCGATATCGCTCACATCCACAGTATCTACCATCATTTGACCCCTTCGATCCTTCCGGTTCTCGTGCGCCATCGCATTGGGATCGTTATGCAGATACACGACTACCGCCTGGCGTGCCCGACGAAGCACTTTCTCCGTCCGGGTGAGGGGACCCATTGTATGCGGTGTCATCCCAACAAGTATTTTCACGCCGCCGGTAGGGGATGTGCGTCTCTGGCCGGGGCGGGATCAGCCATCGAAAGCTATATCTCGCGGTTGACGCGAAGTTACTTCAGCTCGGTGGATTTCTTCATTTGCCCGACGCGGTTCATGCGCGAAATCATGCGTCAAATCGGAACACCGCGATCGAAACTGATCGTGCTGAGAAACATGGTCACAGCCCCGGCGATATCCAGCCGAGAGCCGGAGAATCCTCGTAGAGTTCTCTTCGCCGGGCGAATGAGTCCGCAAAAGGCCCCGGAGATGATGCTCGATCTGGCCGAGCGCATCGAGAAAATCGAAGTGATCCTCGCCGGAGGCGGTTCGATGCTGGACGAACTTCGCCGCGGCGCCGCCGACAGGGGTCTCGATAACGTCACTTTCACCGGGCACGTTTCCCGCGACGAGGCAGGGCGCTTGATGTACAGTTCGGCCGCCGTGATAGTAACCAGCCGGTGGCTCGAGAATTCGACGATGACGATGCTTGAAGCCATGCTTGCCGGGCGATGCGTGATTGTACCGGATCGCGGACCGCTGCGAGAATGGATCGACGACGGGCGGACGGGACGATTGTTCGTGCCCGACGATGTGGACTCGCTGGTTACGGTCACGCGGCAGGTGTTGTCCGGCGCCGCTGCGAGGCAGCGCATGGGGCGGGCGGGCAAAAAACTCGCGGCGAAGCGGCACGACCCGGAACTGATAGCCGACCGTCTTGAAATCCTCTACAGGGAGGCAAGTGCCCGATGCGCATTGCGATGGTAGGGTTGCGTGGCCTCCCGGCGCGCGGCGGCGGGGCCGAACGCGTTGTCGAGTGTCTTTCCGACGAACTGTCCGCACGCGGGCACGAGATCATCGTCTACGGGCGCCGTGACTACCTCCGCGGCGCCCCGCCATGGCGGGGTGGACAGGTGGTGCTCACCGGGGGCATCGGGGGCAAGAACCTGGAAACTTTCACTCATACCGCTACTGCCGTCTGGGACCTGATGCGGCGAGGTGTTGACGTGGTGCACGTTCATTCGCCCGGTCCGGCGCTGTGGAGTTGGGTAGCGGCGCTGGGCGCCAAGGCGGTTGTCTTCACCGTGCATGCTGCTGACTGGCGGCGCGACAAATGGTTGCTACCGGCGAAAATGATGCTTAACCTCGGTCTGGGGATTGGAATGCGGGTTGCGCGGGAAGTTACGGCCGTTTCCCAACCACTGGCGACCGAATTATCCGAGCGTTTCAGGCGGGATGTCGCATTCATACCCAATTCCATCCGCGCCGTTCAGGCGGTTGCCCCCGGTGAGGTGCTCGGCGACCCGAGGTGGTCTCTGAGTCCCGACAAGTATGCTCTTTTCGTGGGGCGAATCGAACCGGAGAAACGACTCGACGTGTTATTGAAAGCATGGCAGAAGGCATCGACCGATCTGGCGGGTTATCAACTTGCGGTGGTGGGGGACTTTATGAGCACTTCGTATGGACGAGAATGCCGCAGAACTGCACCTGACCGGACCGTCTTTCTGGGTTTGCAGCATGGCGATCGGCTGGCAGAACTCTACAGCAACGCCGCGATCGTCGTCCAGCCGAGCGTGCTTGAAGGCATGTCCCTTGTCCTTTTAGAGGCCGCGGCGCATGGACGCTGTATCCTGGCCACGAAAATGGAGGAAAATATGGCAGTTTTGGGCGATTCCGGTGTATACTTTAATGAAGACGATGTTGATGAACTCTCTGTTCTTATATGCCGATACTTGAAATGTGACCGCGATCGTTCATCCTTAGGCAGTCGGGCTAGATTGGTCGTGGCTTCAAAACCTTCGTGGACGGAGATCGCAATTGCAATGGAGTGCATCTACCGCCGAGCACTCGGATGACCCGGGTGTGGGAGAATAGACGATGACCAGCAGCATTGCAAGCAGGATGCCCATGGCGGATACTGGTTCCTGGACGTCTCGTGATGGCGCCTGCAGACTGTCCGCGGACCCCGCCGAATCATCCGCTGCCCTGCCGGCCATTTCCCGGGAGACTCATGTATACCGTATCGTCAAGCGCAGTGTTGATATTGTGCTTTCTGCAACGTTACTCCTGCTGTTCTCGCCGCTTATGGGCTTTGTTGCCATCCTGATTGAACTCACCAGTCGCGGAGGGGTGTTCTTTAAGCAGGTCCGCGTAGGGCACAACGGTCGATCTTTCACGATGTACAAGTTCCGGTCGATGCGCAAAGGCGCCCAGAGCGACCGGGAGTTCATCTCGCACCTCAACGAACAGGATGGGCCTGTATTCAAAATAGCCGACGACCCGCGCCTGACGTCCATAGGCAAATTCCTGAGACGCTCGAGTCTGGATGAATTACCGCAACTCTGGAACGTGTTGAAGGGGGAGATGGCGATCGTTGGCCCCCGCCCCCTCTGGCAGCCCGAGGCCGAGAAAGCTACCGATCGGGCCTGGTTGCGCACTGTGGCGAAGCCCGGACTGACGTGCTTGTGGCAGGTATTGGGGCGAAGTGAACTCGGCTACGACAAGTGGGTGGAACTTGACCTGTACTACATCCAGCATCGCTCACTGCTGCTCGATCTCCTGATAGTAATCCAAACTATCCCTGCCGTCCTGAGCGGGCGCGGGGCGTACTAACGCCTTCGTCCGGGCCATTCTCGTAAGTTTGGCAACCGACGCGGATCGACATCCAACAGCCAACACGGAACCAGCTTACCGGCAGGCAGATTCCAAGTCTCAAGTAACGGCCAAAGCCGGTCGGATTATCCGGCCGGATAACCGACAGCCTTCCAGGTCTGATCCCGACCCGGACCCCAATCTAAGACCTCGTCAACTTCCTGTGTCGGTCGGCGTGCGACCCGCTTTGACTGTTGCAGTGGCGGCAATATGAAGGAATATTGTATGACCCGCTTCAGGGCGGGATGTTTCCGCGAAATATGTTTGGCGGAGACACGATAAGCTGCTATACTACTGTGTAGGACAGACGATGATCTTCGTGGAAACCAGAATGTTCACGAGTCGCCTGAAGGGATTCCTGACCGACAAGGCGTATAGTGAACTCCAGAAAGAGCTTGCCGAAGCCCCCAGGCACGGAGACGTCATGAAGGGTTGTGGCGGCCTGCGGAAACTCCGGATGAAGGACGTCTCCAGAGGTAAGGGCAGGCGAGGCGGCGCTCGTGTGATCTACCTGTACGTCCCGGAAGCCAACCGGATCGACTTTATCGCAATCTACGGCAAGAATGAGCAGGACGACCTGACGATGAAGCAGAAGAAAGAACTGAAAGCGCTTGCAGCCAAGGCCAAGGCTGAGGCCATTCAATGCTCCAGGAAGGAACGGCAATGACTATGACCAGCAAAGACGAGCCAACGAGCGTTTTTGATCAGATCAAGGCAGGGCTTGCCGACAGCGTGGCTTTCTCTCAAGGGAAGCTTTCCCTGGAGACGACCGAACTGCCCGCTCCGCCTCCCCAGCGGGCGCCCAGGCAGATCGCGGCCTTACGTAAGAGTCTGCGGATGTCGCAGGCCGTCTTCGCCGCCACGCTGAACGTCTCGAAGAAGACCCTCCAAAGCTGGGAACAGGGTTTGCGCAAGCCTGGCGATGCCTCCCTGCGAATGCTCCAGGTCATCCACATTGAGCCAGGGGTGGTCCAGAAGGTGTTCTCCGTCAAGACCGGGACGAACAAGACACGCGTTGCCGCCAAGCGAGGCAATAGGATCTCGTCAGGACGCGTTGCGGCCAAACGCAAAGGGGCGTCTGTCGCCGGGAAGCCGAAGCGCTGAACGAAGGTCAGATCAGACCAAACTCGGCCCACAGTTAGCAGGGCGTCATTCTCTGCAATGCCGCCAGTTCCTTTCGCAGATTCATTTCGCTCATAATGTTGCCCTTTCGTTCTCGGCGTTGTTAACCTGCCTTCGCTGGGGCTACGGCAAGGCAGCCGCAGGGTCACATTGAGCGGCCTGTCGGCCAGCAGCTCAAGGCCCTTTTTCGAGGTTTTTCAGAGTTTTTCTGACGCGCCGGTCGCAGACGACACAGGCCGCGTGTGAGAATGGCTACGACCTCGTTTTGCCTGTCCCTGGCGGTCATGTTGGCGGGCTTCGATGGATCGTGATGACGCAACATAAAAAAACTCCTTTCAGAAGAGCCCAAACGCCTCTCCCTTCCACAGTTGTTCTTTTGCGCCACAAAGCGATCCTTCGCAGAAAATGCTAAATTTCCCCGTTTTCAGGATTCTTATCGAACGGGTGTTTCCCCGAAGGCCTCATCTAGGATTTTGTCAGGAGTTTCGCTGGCATTTACACCCTCAATCAAGAGTTGTCGTACTTTTTTACGAAGTTGCTCTCGGTAGCATGGGTATTTCTGCATACCCGCGCGGATGGTTAGCCCAAGAAATGCTAGGTAATGCTGAAAAGTCTTGGTGTCCGCAGGGTGGGACAGCAGTAGAGCTACTATTCCCCGGAGCAACTGTCCGAGTTCATTGTCCAGGGCATCTTGTAAGTCACTGGATGTCTCCATCAACGCCATCGGCCATAGCAATTCGTAAGTGTCTTGTAGGTCGGGTGTTTGGGCAACGTAGCATCTTGCCTCTTCGTTCACCTGTTCAAAGAACTGATCTGAAAGTAGAATCCTCGGTCCTTTCGGTTTCTTCTGCTCCAGGCCGACAGAAGATGCAACGGCCTCGCCAATAAGATTCGCTCCGACAACTTCCTTCCCTTCTACTATTGAAAATGCCTTGATGTTAGTTACTTGTCCCCACGAAATGCCTCCTCTGAAAAGTACCGGTAGCCATGTTTCCTTGTTCTTGATTGTCTCGTTGCTCACCAAGTCTATCGTCTGTGTGTTGACTGTGGTAGGTGACGCAGGATTTTCGGGCTTGGTAAAGGCGAGCCAGCGGGGTTGCAGGCAGTCCCAGAGAAAATGCGATAGCTGGAGCACTAAATCTGAAGGTGAGGAGGAAACAATGAAGATGCTATCGCTCATAGGCAGAAATGTCTCGAAAGAGTCAGTAGAGGATAGGTAATTCAGCCTCTTAATTTCGGGCGAAGCCTCCTGTTGTTCGCTCATCAGTTTTGCATCGCAAAGTTTGATGTTCAGTGAGTCTGAATAATCCTGAAGTAATCCGATGGCTGCAGACGGATAATCCATTACCGCCCTACGGAATCCAAGGAGATCCAGAAATACAACAGCGCGAGAGGCGGAGTTCTGTATTGGGTTCATACTTCCCCGTTCCAGTGGAGACTCTTGAGATAATCTCTTGCCCACGACCATCGTGAGCATTCCCCTTAATTGTATCATGCCTGCAAGTTGTGTCAATGCAGTTACGGTTCCGGCAACTCTTGATCTGTCTCGGAAGATGGGAACGATGGCGTGGGAGTACTTATTGCAGTTTGGGTTTCATAACGACATATTACGTGAGAAATGTTTTCTGTAAGTGTGATCAACCGTGTGAAACTGAGATAATCATGCGATTCGTTATGTGTGTACAGCAGGCATTGATGTGGTGTGTGAGATAAGACAACTCTTGAGTCATTGACAATCGATTGACTGGTGACGCCCGAGCGAGTACGTATCTGATACCGGCCAAAACCTTCTTGGCGGATGATGTTGAATTTCACCGTTTGGAGGGTTCTTGCCGAACAGGTGCGGTAACCGGCGGGGCGGGAGAGGGCCGAGAGTCTGAGAGCGTGGGGCGGCGGGGCGTTTGGATCGGTGCTCTGGTTAACGCATCATGCCGGATGACAGAGAGCCCGTGGGTTCCAACCTGTGGTTCTATCGTGCGTTGAGGGCGTGAGTTGTCTCGCGGACGGGTAGTTGAAAAAATACCCCAGTTGCTCGTTTGCAACTGGGGTAAGCTCCCCCGCGAGGACTCGAAGCTGGAACCTGGCGGTTAATCCGCCCGGCGGACTCGCTCTACCAATTGAGATGTCGGGGAAGATATTCAGGGCTGCTCACGCGCCTCCGGCAAGCCGGTTCGATGGACATGGTCGCCAGTATTCTTCGGTCAGTTGTCCGACCGGAATATCCGGCAGGCAGGTCCCCATCCGGTTTTCGCTGTTATTTCACTGCCTGCCAAACTTTGCCGATAACTTCTTCAGGAGGCGCAGGAGGTTTCGCGAGGAAATGTTTCGCAGAGAGTGTAAATCCGACTTGCCCAGCCAGGCATCGCGCGAGGTCTCGCAGTATACCCAGGGCATGTTGCGATACCGGCGTGGCGACTACCAGGCCGCCGCGGAACTGCTCAGTTCGCTGAGCGACCATGCGGGCCCGCTCGGAAGGATGGCTGTCTACTATGGTGCGATGGCCAACCGCGCCCTCGGGATCGAGGCGATGCGCACCTGCGACTTTGCCCTTGCCGAGAGACACCTCAGCGCCGCGGCGAGAGCGATCGGAAGGCGGGCCAACCTCACCACGTATCTCGCCGCATGCTACGCCAGGTGTCAGAGGTTCGATAAGTGTGCCTCCGAGATGGAAAAGGCCTCCGAATCCAATGGCGGACCCGCCGAGTGGCGCAAACTCGCCCAGGCGCAGTGGCGGGCCGGAATGAAGGCCCGCGCACTGATGTCGCTGTACAAAGCCATCAGGCTCTTCGGGGACGATCCCCAACTCCAACTGCAACTTGGTCTTTTCCACGCTGCCGAAGAACGGTATGGCGAGGCGTTTACCCATATTTCCAACGCCGTCCGGAGCGATTGCGATAACGCCGCGGGGCACTACTACCTGGGCCTGACAGCCGCCGCACAAGGCGACAGCGCCCAGGCGCTGCGATGTTACCAGCGGGCGTTCGACCTCGAGCCGGACAACCTGTTGGTCGCCAGGCAGTTGTCGATGGCGGCCAGTGCGGTCCACCAGGGCGGAACCCGTTTCGTTCTGCGCCTGCCGGAGTCTCCCAGCGAGCAGGAGAGCACCCCGGCCAGGCAATTGGCGCGGTACGTCACCCAGGATACCGAACTGTCGGAGGCACTGCTGCGCCTGCCCGAAAGTGAAGTCGACAACGACCTGTTCGGTGTGCTGGCCAACGTACTGGCGATAGCGCTGGAAGACCACGACGGATATGCCGACCTGCACTACTACGCCAGCCGCACGCACGAGCGGTTGGGCGACATCGGGCGAGCAACGGACCACGCACGCGCGGCGCTCGAAATCAATCCGAAGTACGTTCGGGCAAGAATTCAGATGGCCGATCTCTGCGAACGGACCGCCCAGACCGATCGCGCCGCCGAACATATCGCCCAGGCCATCGAATGCGGTGCGGACTGGCCCGACATGCACGCCCGCGCCGCCGACCTGCTGACAAGGTGCAGGCGGACCGAACGCGCCAAGCGCCACCTGCTCCGCGCACTGGAACTCAAACCTGACTACACTCGAGCACACGAGGCACTGGTCTTATTGGCGGCCTGACGAGGGAATAAC
This sequence comes from Phycisphaerae bacterium, assembly GCA_016782885.1. GTDB lineage: Bacteria > Planctomycetota > Phycisphaerae > SM23-33 > SM23-33 > BS750m-G57. Next base: position 18,116 of record JADHXQ010000082.1, read on the forward strand.
CGGATGAGCCACATACTGGAACTGCTTGGTAAGGGACTCAACAGCGATATCAGCGATATGCTCGATCAATACTTCTGGTCACCGCAGGTTACCGGTATTGACGAGATGAAGGCCTGTTGCGCCGAACACCCGGACTGGCCTGACCTGAAACTTCACTTGGGGTTGGCATACTTGCGAGGAATGCGGCTAAACGAGGCCATCAGGGAGTTCAAAGGCGCCTGCCGCCTGAAGCCAGACTACCATGCGGCCAGACTCGCTCTGGCCTGCGCGCTCGATGAGTCAGGCGATCCGGCCGCGGCGCTGGGTGAACTGAAAATCGCCAACCAGTACAATCCCGGAGAGTCCGCGGTGCTGTTCGCCATAGGATTCTGCAACGAAAAGCTCGGTCAAACCGAAAAAGCCGCCGAATACTATCGCGACCTCGTCGCCAATGACGAAGACTGCAAGCCCGCGAGGCTGCGCCTTGGCGCTATTGCAGTTGTTCTGGGGAATGTCGACGAGGCAATAGTCCAGTACGAGGCCCTCCGCGACACCCAACCGGGCAAGACGGGCATTCACACCGCACTGGCACACCTCTATCACCGGGCCGGAGAGTACGACCACGCCATCCAGGAATACGAAAATGCCATCGCTCTCGAACCGGAAAACTGGTCGCTCATGGATGACGAGGTCGAGGCGCTGATAGCGGTCGGGCGAACCCCGGAAGCCATCGAACGACTCCACGAACTGCTCCAGCAGCAGGGCGAGTTCCCGGATCTCCACGTAAGACTCGCTGACCTGTACAACGATGCAGGCAACGATGAATCAGCATTGAAACATTATCACATTGCGCTGAACATCCAACCGAATTTCCTGGAGGCCAACGTCAAGCTGGGAACCCATCACCTGATGTGCGCACGATGGGACCAAGCCGCCGACGCCTTCCACAATGCCGCCGAACTCAACGACAACGCGCTGCTCAGCTACGTGGGGCTTGGCGTTGCCCAGGCTGCCGCCGGAAACGTCGAACAGGCCATGAACAGCTTCGATCTTGCGGCCTCCATCGAACCGAATACTTCGCTCCTCATGACCGAAGTGGCCCGTTTGCAACTCAAGGCCGCCGTGGCCGATGAGTTCATCAAGAGTTTCCAGGCCGGTGAGCCCGGTCCGCAGGTTGGCGTCTCGCTGGATAACGACGACCTGCTGCACATGCAGATCGAGCGGCATGCCGCCGAAGTCCGCCAAAAACCCAGGCACGCCGACGTGCGATATCGATACGGCGTGCTCCTAAGGGCTGAAGATCGCACCGGCGAAGCCATGGAACAGTTCAAAATCGCCACGGAAATCAATCCGACCTACGTGCAGGCACTGGTCAAGCTCGGAATCTGCCGACAGGAACTCGGGCAAACCGATCAAGCCATCGAAGCCTTCAAACGCGTTCTCGATATCAAGGGCGAATACGTTGACATGCACTATCGCCTCGGTCTGCTCTATACCGACCGGCGCCAATTCGATCTGGCCGTAAAGGAAATGGAAGCCGCATCCGCAGGCTCGCCCGATAACACGCAAGTCCGCGCCGCACTGGCGCTGAGCCTGCAGAACATGGGCCTGATGGACCGGGCCGCCGCGACCTGGCGAAGCCTCTGGCAAATGCACCAGGCCGCGACGAAAGCGTAACAGATCGACATCCAACACTACTTCGCAAAGCGATGCTTCGCCACGAAGCAGTGTTGGATGTTTATCCGTCGCCGTGGCGCCGGGGGGTTATCCCATCAGTTCGGCGAGTCGGTCGAGGCCCTTGTCGATCTGGTCCATGCTTGTGGCGAAGCTCAGGCGGATGCACTTATCCTCGCCGAACGGGGCGCCGGGTACTACCGCCACATTGGATGATTCCAGCGCGACCTTCGCGAGGTCCATCGATCCGGTGATTTCCACACCGCCCAGCGTGCGGCCGTAATGTGCGCTGACGTCCGGGAATACGTAGAATGCTCCGGTGGGTTCTACGCACTCGACACCGTCTATTGCGCCGAGTCGCTGCGCCATGTGCAGACCGCGTTTTTCAAATTCCAGTCGCATCTGTTCGATGATTTCGCCGGCTTGCGGATCGGTATATGCGGCCAATGCTCCGGCCTGGGCGAAGCTGACGGGATTTGTGGTCTGGTGGCTCATCAGGCGCCTGACCCCGTCGACTACGTCCGCCGGTCCGGCCAGCCAACCGAGGCGCCATCCGGTCATGGCGAACGATTTGCTCAGACCGTTTACTGTGATGGTTCGCTCGGGCAAGCGCGGGTCCAGGGCGGCAAACGAGACGAACCTGGTATCGCCGTAGATGAGCTTCTCGTATATCTCATCGCTGATTACGATCAGGTCGGTTTCCAGGACGGCGCGGGCGATTTCGGCGAGTTCTTCGGGCGTGTAGGTGACGCCGGTGGGATTGCACGGGGAGTTGAGGATTAAGGCCTTGGCGCCTTCGGAGTTGTCGCGTATCTGGTCGGGCGTGATCTTAAACCCGCTGTCGCGCGTAGCGGGGAGGATAACGGTTTCGCCGCCGGCGAGCTTTATCATCTCCGGGTACGAGACCCAGTATGGCGATGGGACGAGCACTTTGTCGCCCGGGTCGAGCAGTACCTGGCAGAGCAGTTCGATGGCGTGCTTGGCGCCGATGGTGACTACGACCTGGTTGGCCTGGCAGGAGAGGTTATTGTCCCGTTGGAGTTTGGCGGCGATGGCTTCTTTCAGTGCCATCGCCGACTTCGGTCCGTACTTCGTGTCGCCTGACTGCAGTGCCTTCACCGTGGCGTCTTTGATGAATTGGGGCGTGTCGAAGTCTGGTTCTCCCGCGCCAAAGCTGACGACATCGACACCGCTGCTGAGGAGTTCCTTTGCCCGCATGGTGATTGCGATAGTGGCGCTTGGGGGCACCGATGAGATTCTCTGTGACAGTTTCATGATATTCACATTCTTTGTCTGGCGACCGGGGTCGTTTCCGGTCGGGTCGAGTGGGAGATTCTTGCGTGCGACACGCAAAAAAATGTACTGCGCAAGAAAACGCGGCGATCGGGTCGAATCATCCGATTGCCGCGGAACCAATTCTCTCTTCAGTCTTCGTATTCCCGTACGGTTTCGTATCCCGTCAGAGTCAGGAACCGCTTGGTGTTGAGTTTCGGGACGTTCAGCGCAATTGCCTGGCCGAGAACCTTTTGCCACCGATTGTATTCTTCCATACGGATTTCGTGGGCCTCCTTCGCCGTGGGTGGTGCGTTCTCGTCCAGTTTGGCGGGTTTGGGCGGTTCGGGGCCCATGACCACGAAGTCAACATCCACGGTGAGCTTGTTGGTGATTTTCCCCCCGGACCGTTTGATCAGTGCGATCACTTCCTGGGTTCCGGTTTCCGTCAGTCTGCCCGTACCGCCCAGGTCGAAACGGCCTTCCACAACGAACACAGGCGGACGTGACGGGTCGAAGGCGACGTTGGCGAACGGGTCGCCTATGGCTACGGGGTTATCTTTGCGGACGGTGCTGACGCGACATTGGCTGATGGTCTCGAATACTCGGATCACGGTCAGTGCGGCCTTGTGTCTTTCACCGTCCTCGGGAACTCCTTCAGGCCCGTAGACGCGAAACGTCATTCCGCGAGCAACCCGGTCCTTGCTTCCAAGCGGGATAAAGCAGACATCGCGATTGGGCATGATTTCTTTGACCCTGCCCGCTTCGCGAACGGCAAGGGTCATCGGATTGGTTTTCTTCTTGTCGATTAATTTCCGCTTGAGGATGTCGATGACGACATCGTCCTTCCGGCTCTTTTCGCTGAGCTTGTTGACCTCGGCGTCCCGTGTGGCAATTTCCTGTTCCTGACTGGTCATTTTGGCTAGATGCTTTTTGTCCTTTTCCGCCAATTCCGCCATGTGCTTCGTTACCTGAGCAGTATTCGCAGTCTCCAGATCCCGTGTTTTTGCAGCCAGCGTGTCGGCTGTCTTTTTGAACTTATCCTCGAGCACCTTGTATGCCGCAACGGCATCCTGCTGTTCGGCAGCGAGGGCCTTAAGATCATTTTCCAGCCCCTTGATCTTTTCGGCTTGAGCGGCATTCGCCGCACGCGCCGTGGTGACCGCGTTCAGGACGAATGTGTTCCCTATTGTGGATTCGACTTGTCCGACTGCCAAGGCGGTAGTGGTTTTGGAGCCGGTTATTTTCTCTGTCAACTGGGCTATCTGCCTGATCAACTCGGCGACAACTGTCGGGGCCTTGCCCCGGTCCTTGTCGTACTCGCGGATTATCGCCTTGACCATGGGGTTTTTCCGGTCGTCGTCGGAGAGGATCTTGCTGCGTGCGGCGATTAACTGTTTCTTGTCTTTGGCATCTTCCTTCCCATTGTTGTAAGCGAGCGTTGCCAGAACTGAGGCAATGAGGAAGAGGAATACAAAGATCAACAGGACTGGAAGCAGAGGATTCTTGCGTCGTCGGACCACGCGTGCCATTGGTTCAACTCCTCATCAGTAATTCCCGTCCGTTGCGCGCAACAGGCGCGGCGGCGGGAGGCTACAATGATTTTATCGGGACATACCGCATCGTGGGGGTATGCTGCCCGACGGTAACTACAATCATAATATCGGTCTTTGGTTTCCAAAAGCCAGCAAAAACTTTGACTATTGTCCAAGTTTGGCGTCGAGAAGCTTCTTGACTCTGCCCGGCTGGGCCGCACCGCCAGACTTCTGCATCACCTGCCCCATCAGGAAACCAAAGGCTTTCTTGGCCTTCTTACCGCCCGAGCGGATTTCCTCGACGGCCTGGGCGTTGGCGGCGATGGCCTGGTCCACCCACGTTTCTATCGCATCCGAGTCGGTCACGGCCAGCAGGCCTTCCTGTTGGGCCAGGTCCTTTGCGCTGCTGTCGGAGTCGACGAGCATGTCGAATATTCTTGCCGCTGCGGTGGCGTTAATTTCTTTCTTGCTAAGCATTTGGGCCAGTTGGGCAAGTTGCTGGGCGGTGATTCCCGTCTGGGCGATGGTGCATTGGCGTTCGTTGGCCAGTGCCGCGCCGCGCCCCATAAGCAGATTGACGCATCGCCTGGCGTCGGCGCCATCGGCGATTGCCGAGTCCAGCAAGTCGCCTGTGGCGGCGTCCATGGTCAGGGCGTCGGCCTCCTTGAAAGTCAGTTTGTGCTGATCGATATATCGCCTGCGGCGGGCGAGGGGCAGTTCACCTATCGATTCGGAAATTCGATTCCGCCACTTATCGTCGACCAGAACGGGGACCAGGTCGGGGTCGGGGAAGTAGCGATAGTCGTGAGCCTCCTCCTTTCCGCGCTGGAAAACGGTCTGCCCGGTCGCGTCATTGTATCCGCGGTTCTGCTTGGGGAAGTTCTCCATCGTGTAACTGTTATCCTGTCGCCACTGTTCGTACTGGCGATCGATTTCAAACCGGATGGAGTTTTCCAGGGCACGGAAGCTGTTGAGGTTTTTGACTTCGATTATCGGCGTTTTGAACACTGCGCCGTCGCGCGTGATGTGCAGGTTGATATTCGGTTCGAAACGCATGTGGCCCATTTGCATGTTGGCGTGGCTGGCCCCGAGCCATCGCACCAGGCGCTGCATGGCCTGTCCGTATGCTACCGCCTCTTCAGCCGAATTCATGTCCGGTTGG
>JADHXQ010000083.1 GCA_016782885.1 Phycisphaerae bacterium
AAGAAGCATGACACCACGCCGCGCGGCGTCTACAAGGATCATCTCGACGAACTGAAAAAACTGATGAAGTCCGGCGTGGGCAAAACGCCGACTCCAGCAGATACGCCCGCTCGGCCTGAATGGCTTGGTATCGCCGGGCTGAATCTCGCCAGGAGAGCAAAGGTCACCGTCTCGTCGAACCACTCCAGCGGTAAGTACAAGGGCGAATCCATCAACGATGGCCAAGCCGCCCCGGTCGACAACGACCTCCGATGGGTCAGCGACGCCAAACCGCCTCATCGTGTTGAACTCACCTGGTTACGTCCGCAGACGATCGGTGCGATTCGCATCGTAAGCGGGTGGAATCAAGGCGGGAGAATCACCGGCCCGCTGGAGAGTTTCTCGTTGCAATACAACGATTCGAGCGGCTGGAAGGATATCCCGGGCGGTAAGGTCGCGGGCAACCGCCAGGCCGACTGGTCGGTGAAGTTTGCCCCCGTCAAGGCCGCCGCCCTTCGCCTTACGGTGACTTCTACGCAGACCAATACCGCTCGAATATGGGAGATCGAAGCGTATAACCCGCCGGTAAAGCAGCCGAAGTGATTGCCCGGGGGGTGGAGGAGGGTTACAATTGGTGCTTGCGAGCGGGGGCAGGAGTCTGACACATGAAAACGTATTGTGCGGCGGCGGTAGTGGCGGTTGCGATTCTTGCGGGGTCCGCGGCGGATGGGAACGTGGTGTTGCTGGAGGCCGAGGGGTTCGATGATCTCGGCGGGTGGAAGCTCGACCAGCAGTTCATGGACCAGATGGGTTCGCCGATTCTGCTGGCGCACGGAATGGGCGTGCCGGTTAAGGATGCGGCCACCGCGGTTACATTTCCCGCTACGGGCGAGTATCAACTGTGGGTTCGCACGCGAGACTGGGTCGCCAACTTCAATGCCGCCGGCGCGCCGGGAAAATTCCAGGTGCTCATCGACGGGAAGCCCGTCGAGAAAGTGTTCGGAACCGAAGGGGCAAAGTGGCGTTGGCATCGCGGCGGGGCGGTGAAGATCGCCAAAACCAAAGCAACCGTATCGCTGCACGATATGACCGGTTTCGACGGGCGGTGCGACGCGATAGTTTTCGCATCCGATGCCGACTTTACACCGCCAGCCGATTTCAAGATCGGGGCCGCCTGGCGGCGCAAGCTGTTGGGTCTGAGCGAGAAGCCCGTGGACGCCGGTAAGTTCGACCTGGTGGTGATCGGCGGGGGAATCGCCGGGATCTGTTCGGCCGTCTCGGGCGCCCGGTCCGGTCTGACCGTTGCCCTGATCCAGGACCGCCCGGTGCTTGGGGGCAATAACTCATCGGAAGTTCGCGTGCATCTTGGCGGAAGGACCATGCTGGCGCCTTATAACGCCCTGGGCGGTGTGGTTCGTGAACTCTCGCCGGCCAGACGCGGGAATGCGGGACCGCCCGAGCGATACGAAGACGCCAAGAAGCTCAAAGTTGTCGCCGCCGAGAAAAATATCTCGCTGTTCCTCAGCACGCACGTCAGCGAAGTTGAGAAAGACGGTAAGAAAAAAATAGCGGCCGTTATCGGACGGAATATCCGCACGGGCAAGCGACTTCGCTTTTCGGGGCCCTTATTTGTTGATTGCACCGGTGACGGTACGGTGGGATTCCTCGCCGGCGCCGACTATCGCATGGGACGCGAAGGCAAGGGCGAAACCGCTGAATCGCTGGCGCCGGCAAAGGCCGACAAAATGACCATGGGCAGCTCGGTCCAATGGTACTCCCGCCCGGGTGATGGTCCGTCAGCGTTCCCCGTTTGCCCCTGGGCCGTCCAGTTCACCGAAGAAAACGTCCAACGCGTCACCGGGGGCGAGTGGAACTGGGAAACGGGCATGAACAAGCACCAGATCGACGAGTTCGAGGAGGTGCGAGACTACGGTATGCGAGTGGTCTACGGTAACTGGGCGTTCCTGAAGAACAGCCCCAAAAGCAAAGCAAAATACGCCAACCTCAAGCTCGACTGGGTCGCCCACATCGCCGGAAAACGCGAATCGCGACGCCTGCTGGGCGACGTCATTCTCACCGAGCAGGACGTTGTGGGTCAAAAGGCCTTCGACGACGCCTGCGTGACCACCACCTGGACGATCGACCTGCACTATCCCGACCCGAGGAACACCAGGCATTTCCCAGGGCGCGAGTTCCGATCGATTGCAAAACATCGCAGGATCAAACCATATCCCGTCCCGTATCGCTGCTTCTATTCGCGTAACGTCGATAACCTCTTCATGGCCGGGCGCGACATCTCCGTGACGCACGTGGCCCTGGGGACCATCCGCGTGATGAACACCTGCGGGATGATGGGCGAGGTCGTAGGAATGGCCGCGGCGATCTGCAAAGAACACTCTACCACCCCGAGAGGCGTTTACAAGGACTATCTCGACGATCTCAAAAAACGCATGCAGAAGGGCGTAAGCAAAATGCCCACACCGACCCCGGGCCAGGCTGCGGCTTCGGGCGTTTCAGCCAATGTCCCCAAACCCCCCGCGTGGATCAAGACCGCCGGGACGAACCTCGCCCGCTCGGCGAAGGTGACGGTATCGAGTTGCCTGGCGCCGAAGTACAAGGCGTCGAACATTAACGACGGAAAGATCGCATTCGGAATGGATGACCGATGGGTGAGCGATTCGAGCTTCCCTCATACCGTTGAGCTTTCCTGGGACGCCGAGCAGACGATCGGCGCGGTTAGAATCGTCACCGGATGGAAGTCCGGCGCCCGAATCATCGGAATGCTGGAGGACTTCTCGCTGCAGTATCACGACGGGAGCGATTGGAAGGATATCCCAGGCGCGAAAGCCAAGGGCAACAAGCAGGCCGACTGGCATGCGAAATTCAAACCCGTAGAAACCAAGCGCCTCCGCCTGACAATAACCGCCGCCCTGAAGAACCTCGCAAGAATCTGGGAAATGGAAACCTACAACCCGCCGGCGACCCCATAGATAGAAGGGCAAACGAATGGCAGGCGACCGCAACTAAATATCTACTTCGGATTCTGGGTCAGATTTTCAGCGTGACAAAGGCATGCGTGTTCCATAATGTAGGCTATTATGAATAAGAACCGACGAACCGGAACACGCGAGACCGCACCGCTCGCACAGCGCGTACTCGCCATGGCTCGAGAAAAGGGTGTTCTTCGTACACGGGATCTGATTGCGGTGGGAATCCATCGAGTTGTACTTACCCGTCTATGTCGCCAAGAACGTCTCATTCGACTCGGTCGTGGGCTTTACTCTCTGCCCGAGGCGGACATCACAGAGAACCATTCCCTTGCCGAGGTCGCCAGGAGAATCCCCCATGCTACCGTTTGTCTGCTTTCGGCCCTGCGTTTCCATGGACTCACGACACAGGCTCCCTTTCAGGTATGGATTGCCATCGACATCAAGGCTCGTAAACCTCACGTGACGGATATGTCGCTGAAAGTAGTACGCTTCTCCGGCAAAGCTCGAACTCATGGGGTGGATGAACATCTCGTCGAAAACGTCACCGTCCGCGTGACCTCCGCGGCGAAGACAGTGGCCGATTGCTTCAAGTACCGAAACAAGATCGGTCTGGATGTCGCTTTGGAAGCACTGAGGGATTATCGGCGTGCCCGTAAGTCCAGGGACGATCTCTGGAGGGCCGCAGAAGTCTGCCGGGTGGCCTCGGTGATGCGACCTTACATGGAGGCTATGGGATGAGCCCACGCCCCATCCGAGACATGGCCGCATCCGTAAAGCAGCGGCTCCTGAACCTGGCGAAGAAGCGGGGCGAGGATTTCAACTTTCTACTCGGACGGTTTGCAGTGGAACGTTTTCTGTTTCGGTTGAGTCAGTCAAGTCACGGAGAAGATTTTGTGCTGAAAGGCGCCATGCTCTTTCACCTTCGTTCGATGCGAATACCGCATCGTCCCACCCACGACCTGGATTTGTTGGGCATGGGAACGCCGGATATTACCAGGATAGAGACGGTCTTCCAGGACGTATGCCGGACAGAGGCGCCGGACGATGGTCTTATATTCCTGGAAGATCACATCCAGGGCGAGCGTATCAAGGATGATGACGAGTATAAGGGCGTACGGTTGCACCTGGAGGCACGGATGGGGTCGGCGCGTATCCCGCTCCAGATTGATGTGGGTTTTGGAGACGCGATTACGCCACCACCTGAACAAGAACAACTGCTGACACTATTGGACTTCCCCCCGCCGGTCATCCTGACCTATGCTTGGGAAACCATGATCGCCGAGAAGTTTCATGCAATCGTGGAACTCGGGATGGACAACAGTAGAATGAAGGACTACTTCGACTTGAATTACCTGGCGACAACGCAAGCATTTGACGGGCCGGTATTGGCACAGGCGATCGGGGCGGCTTTTGCTCGCAGGAAGACGGCGTTGCCGAAAAAACTCCCTGTCGGCCTTCTCCCGTCGTTTGGAGAAGACGCGATCAAGCAAACGCAATGGCGTGCGTTTCTTCGCAAACTCCAAATGGCTGAAGGTTCGCACAGCCTCAATGAGATCATTGCTGGTCTCCAAGTTTTTCTGATTCCTCCCGTAGACGCCGTTCTTCGGAAGGAACCGTTCACTAAATCGTGGGAGCCCGGCGGGCCTTGGCGGGAGTAGCAGTGTATGATAATAATGAGAAAATTCACTCTGGACGATTTTCAAAATCAGGCTCCGCGGCTCGCGGATGCCTGCGACGCCAAAACACTCGCTTCGATAATCGATGCATATAACTCTATTGTTCCAGAGGATGGCAAACCGTTGGAAGATATGAGCATCCTTCTCGAGGCCGGATACTTCTTCGATTGGATATCGCTGTCGAGCATTTGATCTCAATTCCAAAAAACAATGGCCTGTTGACGTACGTGCAGCCATTGTGAAGGCGATAACATGAATTGGCGATGCAGGGGAAAAACGCTGACGCCGCCTATTCGTAGTGCGTCCACATTCGTATGACTTTTACGGTCTTCTCTTCGTCCAGTATCTGGTATACGAGTCGATGCTTAATGTTAATTCGTCGCGAACAGGCGCCCTTGAGATCGCCAACCAGCATCTCGTAGGGCGGTGGACTCCGGCGCGGATCTTCCCGGAGGATATCGAGCAGTTGTTGGGCCTTGGGGCGCAGACCGGATCCGGCTAGCTTCTTGGCGTCTTTCTTTGCCTGCCTGGTGAATACAAGTCGCCAACTCACCAGTCAAGCTCCTCTGAACACTGCTCGATGGGCGTGTTGAGACCCGCGATGATCGAGTCGGTCATCCCCGGAACCGAATGCAGATAGAGCGTTTCCTGAATGGCCCGCCAGTCGTCGGCCGAGATAAGCACCGCCGAACTGCGTTTACCGGTTATGTGTACGGGCTCATGAGACGCCGACACGTCGTCCAGCAACGCGTAGAGTCTTCTTCTGGCTTCTGTTACGGTGACTGCTGTCATGGCGATATCCTTTGGCGCGTACATTATAGCGTACGCTCTGTTTATCGGCAAGTCGATTGTGGAATTTTCGCGAATATTCACTATTATTAGACATTATGCGTTCATTCATGTTGACAGTTTTGTGTCTCCCGGTGATCCTGAGCGGCGCTGCGCGCCCGGCGAAGCTGCCTGACATCAAGTCCGTGCCGCCGGATCTCAAGACGCCCGAGATGGTCGATGGCGCCGCTGCGGCCGGTAAGCGGGTCAAGCAGGTTGCGCCGGAGTATAAGGGGACGCAAGTGTTTCATGCGCTTTATCTCCCTGTCGACTGGAAGGCTGGGGCGAAGCGGAAATATCCGGTTATTGTCGAATATGCGGGTAACGGTCCGTATCGCAATCGGTATGGCGATGTTTCCGCGGGCAAGGTCGAGGGCAGCAATCTGGGGTATGGGATATCCGGCGGGAAGGGGTTCATCTGGCTTTGCCTGCCGTACGTGAACTCGAAGACAAAAAGCAATCAGCGGCAGTGGTGGGGCGACGTTGAAGCAACCGTCGAATACTGCAAGAAGACCGTTCCGCGAATATGCGAGCAGTACGGCGGCGACCCGTCGCGAGTTATCCTCGTCGGATTCTCTCGCGGCGCAATCGCGTGCAATTACATCGGCCTTTACGATGATGAGATTGCAAAGCTCTGGCGGGCGTTCGTTCCCTACAGCCACTACGACGGTGTGCGGAACTGGGGGTATGCGGGTTCCGATAAGGCCTCGGCGCTGAAGCGCCTCAAACGCCTGAAGGGGCGCCCGCAGTTCATCTGCATGGAAAACTCCATCGACGAAACGAAGCGATACCTGGAATCAACCGGCGTCAAGGGCGACTTCACGTTCGCAGTCACGCCATTCCGCAACCACAACGACCGCTGGGCCCACCGGAATAGTCCGCAACGGAAACAATTGCGTAAATGGGTCGCCAGGGTGCTCTCGGATAAGACGGACTAACGGCGCCGTTACTGGTCGTACGCTTTCCGCCCTTCGATAATCGCGCGCCGATTACGCCGTTCGATCTCCATGCGTTTTGCGTGGTAGTCCAGGCGTGCCTTGTCGGCGGGGCGTGGCGTAAAGCCTTCCATGTCCAGACGCGGGTGGTCCTTCAGCATCTGCCCGCCGAGGCGAATAAGTTCCAACGCTTCGATGTAGCCCGGGCCCTTCTTGTCTGCAAAACCGGTCAGGCAGAGGCTCTTTTCGGGGCGGGTGAAGTTTATCGGCGAGCCTTGTGTCATTATCAGTGTGCGGAGCCGGCCTCCCGAGTATCCGTTGACTCGCGACCAGGAGTGTTTCTTTGTTTGCGGCGTTTCGGCCAGCAGCTTTCCGAGCCGGGCGAGCTGTTTGTGATCGAGCGGGCAGCGCCCGAACGTGTTGTCGCCGTAGTACGTCGCGTGCGATGGATAGTAGGGCGCGTTCAGATCGATCCACGTGACGATTCGATCGAGGCTCTCGGCGTCGAGTTTGACCTTGTGCCTGCCGTGGCCGGTGCGCAGCAGGTCAACGAGGCTGCTGAGGCGGGCGCCCCAGGAATATGGCGGGATAACCTTGACCGGACCGGCGCCGACGGAACTGATGAGCGGTTTCTTCCCGTCGGTCCTGGGCGGAGCCCACACCGCCGGCGAGCGGGCCAGCAGGTTCGTGTACGACAGGCTGAACGCGGGCCCCTTGTCGCCGGAGAGGTTGATCTTCGGCGCGGTCTTGCCGTAGTCGTGACACTTGACGCAATGCTTGTCGAGCACTGGCTGGACTTCGTGTGCGTAGCTGAAGTTCCTCGCCGGTCCGTACCAGGGCGCCAGTTTGCTCGGCGGGCGTTTCATAGCCGCGGGCCGCCTGGTTCGAGACGGCGGGGCGGGCTTGAGGCGGTCTTCGTGGCATCCGATGCAGCCGGCTTTTTCGCCCGGTTGGAGCATCGTCCCGCTGCGCATCGAATGGATCATCATTCCGTTTTCGTCCAGCAGTTGGAAGTAGACGAACTTGCCCGCCGGGGCGCTGAAATACGCCGACCCGTCGGCCTCGACGGGCGCGCGCCCGAGGATGCGCTTGTTGTTGTAGTGGTTCCAGTTGGTCGCGACGGGGTGATGGCTGTCGGCGCTGAGGGCGGGCGTCCAGTCGCCTATCCCATTCTTGGGAAAGACGAGTTTGGGCGGCGCCTCGACAACGCGGAGATACTTGACCTCGCCGCGCTTGACGCGATCCATGAACTGGCCAATATAGACGTCCTGCACGTAGAACGTGCCCTCGGATTTTTTCAGGTCGACCTTCGAGGCGATAACCGGCGGGCGCTTGCGGGCTGCGATGGGCATGGGATCGAAGCACCCGGGCTGCTCGGCGTGAAGCAGAATCTCGTTTCCGAATACGTCGGCCAGAAATATACCCATGTGCTTCCGCGAAGCTACTTGCCTCGAGCATAGCATGAACTCGCCCGAGAGCGGATACGGGTCTTCGTATTTGACCCGCACGCCGCGAAAGCTGTCGTATCCGCCGCCGATCCGCTCTTCGGTGTTCCAGCGGTTCATGAACTTCGAGATATCGGCGGGCCAACTCTTCATGACCGGGTCGGTTCCGTCGAGCCCGCGAGTGCGGTCGGCGATTACCATTGCCCCCCAGGCGAGTTCGTGGACCGCGGTGAAAATCGCCACGAACTTCGACGCGCCTTCGATGATCCGTCCGTCGGTGATGGCGCCCGGCTGCCATGCGTACCCGCCGTAGTACAGCGCGTGGTTCGTACCGTCGGGATTCACCGTCCACAAACCGTAGGCCGATGCGAAATGCTTGTCCACGTATTCCCATCGCGTGTAGAGGATCCGCCCGTCGGCGGTGAGGCTGGGGCGCCCTTCGAATTGCGTGTTGTGCCCGATCTGCCGGATGTTGGCGCCGTCGGCGTCCATCACAAACAGGTTGCTCATCAGGTGGCGCTGGCAGGGGATGTACTTCGGTTCGCGTGTTGACGAGAATGCGATCCGCCCGTCGGGAAGGTAGATCGGCTGGATGTCCGAGACTCTTCGAGCGAAGGTAAGCTGCCTGGGCTTCGATGGCTTCGAGAGGTTCATTTCGTAGAGATGGTAGTCGTCGTTGATATCTTTGCGCATCGAGAAGAGCAGTTTGCCCGCGTCGAAATGCACCTCGGGATCGCGGATTATACCTTTTGGCGTTTCGAGAATCGTCGAAACCTCGCCAGCGGGCAGTTCGAGGGTCTTGAGAGCCCCTCCGCCTCTGAAATGACCGGTGTTGATCTCGCCTCTCTGGCACATCGTCGCTTCGGTACCGTGGTTGTTGGAGTACTGCCTGCGCGTGACGAATACGATCGGCCTGCCGCCCAGAAGCGGGCTGGACAGCATCGCTCGGCGCTGAAGTTCGGTCAGTGCCTGAGTGTCTCCGGGTTTGAGGCGGTCGATTTCGCCCAGGAATTGGCGGCCTTTGGGATACCGATCGCCGAACGTGGAGATCAAATGCAGCACAGCCGCCTTCAGCGATGCGGGCGAATTGGTCCGCGGCGCACTTGCAGCCGGGCTTGCGCGACAGAGGCCCGCGAGTATCACAGCGGTCAGGATGGTCCGGCTTGGATTTGTCATTGTTGGGGGTCCATTATTGCGGTTTGTATTATACCGTCGCGGGCCCGCGGGGGAAAACTCTTGCGAAAGCCCTTTTGTTTTGGCACCAATCGATTCTGCCTGTACAATGTTTCGGGCGCGGGAACGATCACATGGAAAGCAAATCGCCAGCAGCGAGCCCAGACTGTCTGCCTGGTTATTTTCAGCACGGTAGCTGTCGCCGGTGCTCGTGCCGTTCGTGCCTGCAGTTTTCATTACGCTGGGCATGTCGCTGATGATCGATCTGCAGATGCGTTATTCCAGCGGCAGGGAAGCCTCCAGGGTCCCACTATGCAATGTCTCCAAATCCCAAATCTAATGTATTGTAGCTAATTGTCCTCTCGATGCCATATAATGACGGGACGTGGCGCTCGGGTAAGAAGATCAGCGAAAGGCGGATGCTATGACAATTTCAACTGGCCCGGCCGGTAGATTGCGTTTGACAGGGGTGTTGTCTCTTGTGTGCGTGCTTTGCCTCGTGTTGTTGCCGGCTTACGCCCAGCCGCTGGCGGCCCGTATAGCCATGCCCGTGCGCCCGGTTGCTTCGGGCGGATCGTCGGCAGCACCCAAAGGCCGGGTCCATATCAAACGCGGCAGGCAGATCAATTTCCGCAGCACGAGCTATCACATCATGAATGACGGCGGGGGATATCGCTGGGACGTCCAATACTACGGATCGGTCTATCGCGGTACTGACTACGCGTACTACGGCGGGGCGATGTATCTGCAGATCAACGGGACGAACTTCCAGTCGCCCAACTACAGCGGCTGGACAAACAAGGAAGGCGACGAGATCGAACTGGGGCCCTGGGTCAACAAGGGCCTGAACATCTACCGCCGCATCAAAGTTTACAAGGACCGCCCTATGGCCAGGTGGCTCGAGGTGTTCGAGAACCCCACTTCCGCGCCGATTACCCTGCAGGTGGCGATCTTCGGCTCGCACAGCTATGGGATCAAACAGACCACCACCAGCAGCGGGGGCAGTTCGTTCGGCGCCAAGGACTTCGCCTTCATGATCCGCAACGGGCGTGCCAACAGCCCGCCCACGCTGCACGTCGTCACATCCAAACGCGCCAAGATCCGCCCGACGGTGCAGACCCAGAGCAACCAGATCTACGTGCGATATTCTCTCACAATCCCGGCGCGGAAGACGGTCATCATTTGCCACTTCGAAAGCCAGAACCGCGACGCGGGCGCCCACCAGAAGCTGATGAAGAAGTTCCCGGGCTACAAGCTGTTCAAGGATCTCCCCGGCTCGGTCCGCTCGATGATAGTCAACATGAACGCGGGCGGCGGGATCGGCGGGGTGGATCTCGATCGCAGCGAGACCTCGGACTCCGTGGTGCTCAAGAGCGGCGACCCGATCTTCGGGGTGGTCAAGAACACAGCCTTCAAGATCAAGACGCTCCTGGGCGATCTCGACCTCCCATCCGAGAGGATCATCGGGATGGCCGGCGGGCGAGGCAGCCAGGTGCGTTTCGTATTGCTTGACGGGCAGGTTGTCAGCGGGCGGCTTGACGCCCCGGTGCTCCAGGTTGATCTCGACGGCGGGGGACTGCTGCGGATTCCGTTCGACAAGATCGCCCAGTGGTCGTACCGCGTGACGGCCGCCAGGCCAAACGACGAGAAGTTCGGCGGGGCGCATATCCTTTTGCGCACGGGCGACCGCCTGGGGTTCGACCCCAAGGCTCTGGATATAAAACTCCTGACGCGCCACGGGCTGGTCGAGCTCGAAGCCCGGCGCCTCCTCGAACTGACGATGGACAATCCGGGCAACGCGGTTCACCGGGCGGTGTTCCTTAACGGTTCGCGATTGGGCGGTTTTCTCGAGCCCAAGACGCTGAAGTTGAAACTCAGCCTGGGCAAAACCGTTTCGGTTTCGCGCGACATGATCGCGCAGATGCGCTTTGCCGAGGACGAGCAGCCCGACAGCACTCTCACGCGCGTGGTGCTGACCAACGGTGACGAACTTTTCGGTACGCTTGCGGCGGGCAAGTTCCAATTGGCTACGGACTACGGGGAGATTGGCATCGATCCGTCGCGAGTCAAGGCGATGAAGTTCCGACCCGAAGACCTCGGCCGGACGATAATCACCATGTGGAAGGGCTCGATTCTCAAAGGGCGGCTGGGCAGGTCGCAACTCGGTTTTGCGATATCGCCCCAAACCGCGCTGAATATCCACGCCGGGCAGTTCGTATCGATCGACTGTCCGCTCCCGCTGCCCCCCAAAGCCGCTCGCGCCGAGATCGAGAAACTCGTGGCCCAACTCGGCGCCGAGAGCTACGAAGATCGACAGAAAGCCTCGAAGAAACTGTTGGAACTGGGCAAGAGCATTGCGCCCATGCTGCGAAAGCACCTGATCAGCAGCGACCCGGAGATCCGCCAGCGGATCGAGGACATACTCGAGCAGCTCGGCAGCGGTTCAGCCGCCCCGGCGACGCCGACGAGGCCGATTCTCAGGCGTGGGGGGATTCAGCTTGAGCGGGCGATGATATTAGACTGACAATCTCCCGCATGCGGGGAACACCTGCCCGGTGTCGGCTGCAAGGCGGCCGCGGAAATCTGCCGCGGATCGGCGTGGGCCCTCGACCCGTTCGCAAAAACCTTCACCGACCAGGCGGTCAAGCTCACGTAGAGCACCGGGTGACATTCGCGACGGCGAGCAGAAGTAAGCCGCCAAGGCCCACGTGCAGGTCGAATGCAAAGAGTATCGCAAGCCCTCGGGCAAGACCGGCCGCGGCGGACGGCGATGGCGGAACGGCAGAGGCGAATATTCAACCGACAACGGCGATGGTAACGGCGGTCCGAGAATCAGGGCGCCAGACCGGGGGGGAGGAGTTTGGAGGAGATTTGCGGATTGGCCTTGAAGGGGTTGTAGAGCGGGTCGGCGATAAGCGTCATCTGCCAACTGACTCTCGGCGTGGTCCGCCAGTAGCACTCGGCAATGGTGTACTTGCCCGTCATCAGCAGCGGGTAAAACTCCTCGGGCGCCGGGAAAGCCATCAGCAGCGGTTCATCGACCGCCCCGACGGTGGCGGCCACTCCGTTGATCAGCATCTGCGGACACCACTGAGGCGACTTGGGATTCCTGAGATTGGCGGCTTCGAAACTCGCCGTATGCCAGCCCACCGCGCCGGTCTTCCAGGTAAATGCCGGAACGTATTTCATCAGGCTGTACCAACCGGCATAGAGGGCGGCATCGGGACACTTGCCCGGCGCGAAGAGTTGAGCGGAAGTGTCGAGGACGGCCTTCATATTCGTGTGTTTTGTCACAAATGAATGCAGCGCCCTGAATCGAGAGTCGTAGGCCCGATAACCGGTATTGTTGGCGGCCTTGGCGAAACGGGGCGGCAGGCCCGAATCGATATAAAAAACACCTTTCAGACCGGTTTTTTCAACGGTTATCGAATCGTTTATGATCCTCCTGGCCAGGGCTGGCGACGGAGCGTCTATCCGGGCGGTCATCAGGGCGCCCTTGCCCTTGTTGCGGACTGCGGGGCGGAACTTCCAATGTAGCGGATTGGCCAGAGACCCCTCAATCCTGTATCCGCCGTACCAGAGTAACGCCAGTTCGCTGTCGAGAGATGCGGTCGTTTTTGTCAGCAGCTTATTTACCTTGCGGTGCTGCACTGGCGGTTTGGCGGCAGATTTATCGTATTTGGCGGCATACCCGGCTACAAGGCGAAGTCCGCCGGAAAGTTTGAGCAGTTCGATCTTGGCGCGGGCGTTTGCAAGGGTTTTCGGCGTTTCCGGGCGGCTTAGGCGTCCCAGACCGTTTTCAACTTTTTCCAGCATCTTCCCCAGCGCCTTGACGTCAGGCGGTTTGGCGGTTCTCGAATCTTTGAGGTAGTCGATCAGTCCCCTCAGGCCGTATATTTCCCGCTGAAGCGCCATCAACTGGCGTTCGGCGATTGGCCTGGTTGTCTCATCGCTCATGAAGCGCACCTTTATCTGCCTGCGCACCACGTTCTTGCGAAGTCGCTCGAAGAGTACTTTTGTGGCGGGCATTTTCTCCGTGGGTATCGGCAGGGGTTTGGCGAAGAGGTCCGCGACGTTTTCGATCCGGTCAGGCGGCAGGGGCGGCAGCCTGGTTGGAGGCGTGCCCACCAGAGGCAGCAGTTCGCAGTAGACGGCCATTTTCGCGAGGGCTTCTTTGGTTTGCGTCTTGTAGAACGCTTCGATCTCGTCGGAGGGCGATGGGGCTGAGGTTGGGGTTTTTACCACCGTGCTTTCGGTAATTCGGACGGGCACGCCCCATATCAGGCAGATGCCGCGAATATGCCGATCGAGTCGGCGTTCGAGCATTGCCTGGATGATGGGGCGGCTGATGTTTTCCTGGTAGTTTTTGCGGGAGATCATGTACGTTTCGGTGGTCTTTACCAGGACGATATTGCGTTTAGGGATGCCCCGGCGTGAGGCATAGAACCCCGCCAGATCGCGTGAGGCGGTGGAGTTGGCGTTTGCGACCACGAGCACCTGGTCTGGTTTCAGGCCTCCCGGGGGCGCCGCGGCGGCTCGGTGGGCGGTGCAGATCGCAGTTACCGCCGTTGCGAGCAGAACTGCGAGTAATGTCGTGTTCTTCGATCTCAAGAGGCATCTTCCGAATCAGGCCGGCGACGAACTGCCCGACGTATATGCTGTTATATCGGCAAAACGGGGGCGGCTCTTTCTTGCAAGTCTTCGCCGGTCGGTTATACAATGCTCCGGACCTGAGACCTGAGACTGTACGGAGCCTTTATGAAACGATACGTAATACTGCTTTTTTTCGCATGGATACTTCCGGGCTGCCCGGTTCCCTGGACGCCTCCGACGCCAGTGAAGGCCCTCAAGAAACAACAATTCGCCACGGGCGCCAAATACTACATATACTTACCGAGTTATCATACCAAGGATCGCGCCTGGCCCGTCGTAATAACTCTGCACGGTTCGTTCGGGTGGGACGGTCCGATGCGTCAGGCACATGAATGGCAGTATTACGCCGAGCAGTACGGTTTCATTCTGGTAGCGCCGTATCTGAGCAGCGCCGAGGGCATACTTCCGCTCCTGTGGTGGGACAGCAAACTCAAGAAGGACGAGGTAAACGTTCTTGCGATACTCGACGAAGTAATCGACACCTGCAACGGCGACCCCAATGCCGTCATGCTCTCCGGGTTCTCGGCGGGAGGTTTTCCGCTGTACTACATCGGTCTGCGCAATCCCGAGCGGTTCAACATGCTGACTTCCCGAGGTGGAAACAGCAGTCTCAAGATATTCGAGAGTATCGAACTGAGCGATGCAGCCAGGAAGCTTCCGATAATGATCTATTGGGGCAAGGACGACGCGTTCACCAAGAACTCCGGTTGGCGGGCATTCAGGTGGCTCAGGCAAAACGGTGTCGCCACAGCCCGGATGAAGAAGGTCAAGGGAGGGCATCTGCGCCGTCCCGAAGCGGCCTGGCTGTTTTGGAAACCGTACCTGCCCGCGAAGTACCAGACCAGGCAGTAGTATCAGGGGCCGGACCTTTTGGCTTTGGCGTCGGCTTTGAGCTTGGCGTCGGCTTTGGCTTTGGCGTCGGCTTTGGCTTTGGCTTCGGCGATTTCCTTGGGCGTCAGCGGCAGCATCTTGAGGGGTATTGGCGGGATGGACATTTTGGCGGTGCGTCTGAACACCATGTAATTTGGCGCGTACATTTCAGCCCGTTCGATTTTGAGCTGCTCCGCCTCGTCAGGATCGATCTTACCGGTACTATCGAAGTCGGCTTCTCCGGTGTCTGGTATGGGCAGGCGGTAGACCCAGAGAATCTCCTGGGACGGTTCGCCCGCGAATTTTCTGAGAACGCACAGATCGGCAACCTGCGCCTTTCCGTCTCCGGTCGCGGCGGGATGCAACTGCCACTTGTCATTTTCCACCACGTTGGCGAGATATCCCAGGGGGTACAGGCTCGTGCCTGATTTGGTCACCAGGCGGAAGTGAGTGGCCGGCAGCCGATACCAACCGTCTTTCTTGTCCGCGCTGCGTGCTGAGTTCGACACCGAGGTTCTTATTATCAGCACAGCGGACTTACCGTCCGCCCCGCACGGGTCTTGGGGCAGTTTGTCGGAGTCGATAACCTGCTTCCACACATTGCCCGGTCTGAAGGTTTCGGGGATCGTCAGCGCATCGGTTGGGGTATCGACGCGTCCGTTCTTTCCGGCGGTATTGCGAGCGCAGAACAACTCGAGCGGCAGGTTGTCATGAATGCGGGTGAATGACCGGTCCGTAGCCAGTGACGCGGTGGACTCAAACACGCCGAGTGCGAACTCGTCGCAGTAGATTCTGTTGCTCCGCTGGAGCGAACTGTCGAACGGTTTGTAGCCCAGGACACTCGCCCCGTACGGTAGCATCTGCAGCGCGATGGTCAGGATACCGACCATCACTGTACCGATGTATATGCCTAGAATCCCGCCGGTGAGGCGGTCGGCCCAGCCTCCCAGCGCCGCATTGGCGGCGATTAACTTGTCGAAGACTATGCGCAGGACGAGCAACGGGATTACGAAATGTATGATCAGGGACAATGCGTCCCCGTACGCGGGCTGGGTCTCGTACAAAAACGCCGGGCCAAGCCACTCGTAGCATCCCAGTGCAACCACCGCGCATATCGTCGTCAGGAACGCCATGATCACGGCGCTGAACAGACCGTGGATCGACTGGTATAAAGCAATGGCCAGTATCAGCAACCATGCTGCTCCGATCAGAATCATTCTGAAATCTCCCGTGCGGTACTCGATACCGCATCAACTCTCGCGCCGTAACATCGCCCCGCACAGGGCGGCGGGCGCCTACTGTTTCTTCTTTTTCTTGCCCTGCTGTGTAACGCGAATAACTTCCTGGATGCTGGTCAGACCGTCAATAACCTTCTCGATGGCGTTTTCCTGCAGGTAGTGCATGTTGTTTTTGCGGCAGGCGGCTTTGATCTGCGCCAATTGTGCTTTGTCGGCAATAAGCCGGCGAATCTCGTCGGTGATTTCGAGCAGTTCGAAAACACCCGTTCTCCCGATGTATCCGGTTCCCTGGCAGGACGGGCATATTATCGGGTCGCCGTTTTCGTTGACCCGCCCGGGGTCGGGCGCGCGATAGAACCGCTCGATCTGACTCGAAGTCAGATTGGCCTTGGCAAGCATTTGCGGGTCGGGGCGGTACGGTTGGCGGCAGGCGGGGCAGAGATTCCGGATAAGCAACTGGCACAGTACGCCGTGAAGGTTCGCCATCCCATCAATCGCGGGATCGCAAGCCTTCAACCACAAAGCCAGCGCCGTAAACGCGTCGACGGCGCCTATTCCCAGCACAACGAGCTTGTTGGCGGCGGTATTGGCGATCAGCTCGGCGGTTTGGGTATCCGGGCATGCATCAACCATTATCACGTCCGGGTCGCGCCGTATGACCGCGGTGAGGGCTTTGGGCAGGTTCTTCGGGTCTCCGTAGACGGTCTGTGAGACGTTCTCGATGTCGGCGGACGTCTTGGATTCCAGCGTTGCAAGGCTCTTGGTGTAAGCGTCCATAGCGCGCAGAATAGAATACAGCGTGCTTGTCACGCCGCTGCCGATTCGTCCGGAGACAATTATCAGGCCCGAGTCGCGGTTGGACATTGCCCTGACGCCCTTGAGAATGGTCTCGGTCATGCCCAACTCATCGATCCTGGTCCTGAGGGCCTCGTGCATCGCCCGGAATTGCATCCGCTGCCCGCCGGTGCTGCCGGTGGTGGTCACGCCTATTTCGAGCTGGTTTCCCGCGAAGTCGATCGACAGCAGCCCTTCCTGAGGGCGGCGGCGCTCTTCGGTATCCAGACCGGACATCGCCTTAATCGCCTGGATCAGTATGTCCGACTCGATGAGCGACATTGACGGTTGAACGCTGAGTACGCCGTCTACTATGAAGCGTACGACCGCGGCCTGCTGCGAGCCCGGTGAAATATCGGCCTCGCTGGCCCGGCGGGTCAACATGTTGACCAGAAACTCCTGCACGCTGTTGTACGTCTCGCATTCGAGAACCGACGCCGATTCCGGATCGGGCGGCGGGATCTGGACGTTGCGGTCGTCGTATATCTTTACGTGCTGGATAACGTCGACCTTCACGCCCTTTCCGCTGAGCACGAAACCGCGGGCGCGAATCACGGAGATCAGCTTGTCCCCGGGCCCGACGCGCGCGTCGCGCCAGACGACATATCCAGCCACTACCGCCGCAACCAGAACCACGTAGACCGCCATCCCGATAAAATACGCCGGTAAGAGCAGCCAGACCAGAACGCCAATCCCGCCGGTGCAGATGATTGTCAGAGACCACTGCCACTGGGATCCTCGCACCCGCGCCACGTCGTGATGGATCCATGGCAGGATCATCAACCACGGTGTAACCAGCACTAACATGAAAACGGCCTTGATCAGCGAGACATAGCCGCCCGCCGGCGGCAGACCTGCCAGGATGACTGTCATCAGATGCTCCAGTGCCAAAGTACAAAAACTTCGATCGTACGCCAACAGCACGTCGCGTAAGTTCCGTAAACTTTACCCCGCCATCGGCAAAGGGTAAAGTGAAAACCATCTATCCCCGCAGCCCGGCCCGGCTTGCTGAGATGCCCTTGAGCATCATCTGCAATTCGTCGACGTTCGGCGACGCATCGTAGGCCACGCTCGGCTCGATCAGCCCGCCCTGGATAAGATCGTAGAGACTCTTGGAGAAAGTCTGCATGCCTTCAAGTTCGTGCGACCTGATGGCCTCTTCCAGATCGGCGTCCCTGCCCTCGACGATAAGTTTTCGGACATGATGGTCCACCAGCAGCACTTCACAGGCCGGGACCCTGTCGATGTCTTCGCGTATGCTGGGCAGAAGTTTCTGGCAGATAATTGCCCGCAGGTTGAAGCCGACTAACTGCCTGATGCGCTGGCGGGCATCGGAGGGGAACAGGTCCATCAACCGGCCTATGGTCTGCGAGGCTCGGGAGGCATGGACGGTCCCCAAAACGAGGTGCCCGGTCTCCGCGACCTGGAGGGCCGCCGAAAACGTGTCGAGGTCCCGAAGCTCGCCGATCAGCACCACGTCGGGGTCCTCTCTGAGCACAGATTTCAGCGCCGTCTGGAAATCGGGCACGTCTATGCCTATCTCACGCTGGGAAACCAGCGCCTTGTCGCCCTCGTAGAGATACTCGATCGGGTCTTCCAGTGTCACGATGTGGCAGGCCCTGGTCTGGTTGATATGCTGCAGCATCGCCGCAATAGTCGTGCTCTTACCACTACCGGTGGGACCGCTGAGCAGCACTAGACCCTGGTGCCGGGAGGTGAGGGTTTCCATTATCGGCGGCAGGTTCAGAGACTCGAAGTCGGGAATCTTTCGCGTGACGCGCCTGACGGCGACCGCAACCTCGCCCCTCTGTAAAAAGACGTTAATGCGGAATCGATCCGAACCGGGCAACTCGTACGCCAGGTCGACATTGCCCATCTCGGTAAACATGGCGCGCTGCCGGTCGGTCATCATTTCATCGACCATCGAGAATATCTCTTTGCTGCTCAACGCCTTGCCCGGCGCCGAACGGACCCTTCCGCCTATCCGCACGTGCGGAGACTTGGAAGGTTTCAGGTGCAGGTCCGAGGCGCCGGCCTTGACCAGCGACTCGAAGTACCTCGCGAGCTTAGGGCGGACCGGCACGGAACCGGATAATTTCACCGCTTTGGGGGTATCTTTGCTCATGTGCCCTCTGCCTTCATTGTCAGTCGCACCGGAACCCCGCGGTCGTCGAGATACTGCTTGGTCTCGCCCACCGAATACGTACCGAAGTGAAATATCGACGCGACCAGCGCCGCGTCGGCGCATCCGGCGGTGAGCACCTGGTAGATGTGCTCGGGGCTTCCCGCCCCTCCGGAAGCTATAACGGGAATGGAGACGGCGCGGGCCACCGCCTTCGTTATTTCTATGTCGTATCCGTCCAGCGTCCCATCGGCGTCCATGACCGTCAGTAGAATCTCGCCGGCCCCGCGGGCCTGGACTTCCCTGGCCCACGCGACGGCCTCGAGCCCGACGCCAATACGCCCGCCGTTTACGTGGACTTCCCACCGCTGGCCCTGGTCCGTTTGAATACGTTTGGGGTCGATCGCAACTACCACGCACTGCGAGCCGAATCGCCTGGAAGCGGTTGTAATGAACTCGGGATCGCGAACGGCGGACGAGTTGATCGAAACCTTGTCCGCGCCGGCATTGAGCAGGTTGCGGAAGTCCTCGATGGTGCGGACGCCTCCCCCGACGGTAAGCGGCATGAAAACCTGGTCGGCGGTCCTTCCTACTATGTCCAGGATGATGTCTCTCTGCTCGTGGCTGGCGGTGATGTCCAGGAAGACCAGTTCGTCGGCGCCTTCGGTCTCGTATCTCCGAGCGATCTCGACCGGATCTCCGGCGTCGCGGAGGTTCAGGAAGTTAACGCCCTTGACGACCCGTCCGTTCTCAACGTCCAGACACGGTATTATTCGTTTCGCCAACATTTCTTTATTATTTCGCACATCCATTCGTCGGGTTTTTTACGCCTCGCAGATTCACCCCCGCAGCGGACGTCCGATCACACGTTTGTTCGCAGGCTGTCGCGCACCGTCGGTCCGCGATTAAAGAATCGCGACCGCTCAAACAGCAACCACAACAACAGCGAAGTCCAGACAACCACCGCCACGGCCAGCACGACCGGTAGCGACAGACCGCTGACCTTCTCCAACGTGGTGCTCTCCGGGGCGACCGCGGCGTCCACCTTCGGACCGAACGGAAGGAACGCCGCCCACGCCACCAGCACGGCGCCCCATGCCGCGACAAAACTCTGACAGATCGCCGAAACCCACGCCCACGATATGCTGAACTTTTGACGACCGGCGAATACCACAAGCAGCAGGCTCACCACCAGCCACGCCAGACCCACCAAATCGATAACCACTCCCGTGTCGACGAAGAATATCTTTACCCCGCGCGTAATCGAGGGCACTTCGGCGCCCATCGATCTGGTCACCTGGATCATGTCCTGTATCAGGTTCCGAGCGGTGCCTGCCGCCAAGGCCCATACCAGGTATGCAATACCCGTAAAGGCCAGCGCCAAACTCACATCCAACCGGGATGTCCGCCGCGTTCGTCCAAGCATCGTTTTACCTTGTCAACTATCCGTCAATCCACATTACACATTACACCGCCGGGAAACACCCACGTCAAAACCAATATACCAACACCTGCTATTTTTTTCCATCGTCTCCACCAGGCCGGGTCGAATGCAAACCCGCCGCCCGGTAGTGACTGGCGACCTCGCCGGTTTTCAGGGGGCGGTCGTAAATGCTTACCTCGTCGATCTTGCCTTCGAAGTTGGCGAAATTGTCGTTTCGCCCGCCGATGAACACCTGTCGCACACTCACTTGGCAGCCTGGTGCGGCTTGTCCTGATATCTCGGGGGTGGTGTTTCCGTTGAGATAAACCGTGACCTGGCGCCCCTTGCGGACGAGGACTACGTGATTGAACGTATTGAGCCGAAGCGTCGTGGTCCCGATCAGGACTTCATTGTGCTTATTACCGTTGAAGAATATCAGGCGTCCGGTCGATTTGGCGTCGTGCGTCCCGCCAATACCGAGGTGCTCGCCCGGCGCCTCGTCGGCCCGGTCGACACCCCGAGAAAACAGGTAGCCTGCAACCAGCCTCGCTTTGGGGGGCATACCATTGGAGAACCACATCTCGATCGAGTAGCTGTCGGCAAGGTCCTTGACAACCGCCCCGAGCCGCCCGCCTGCGAACTGGACGGCGCGGTTGATCTTATTCGGACCGCAGAACCCCGCCGCCTGAGGCCCTTTGAGCCAGTATGCCACAGGCCCGGTGAGCCTGCCGTGATTCCCCCTGCCGCTTACATCGACCGCCCGCGGACCGTTGAACTCGCCCATCCGCCACAAGGCCACCGGCTTGGACGCAAGCACCGCCTTGGCGTACGGTCCGACAGATTCGGCGTATTTCCGCGCGGGCTTGCCCGAGACTTCCTCCAGAAGCCCGAGCACCGTTTCGACGATCTTCGGCTCGGCCTGCACTTCCAACCCCGCCGTGCGCGCCGGCCAGGTGGTATATCCGCCCAAACCGTGCTGCGCCGGTGGAGGAATGTAGCCTTCACCCCCGTTGGCAAGCTCGAGATTGAAAGTAGTGCCCAGCGGGCTTCTGGCCTTGATCTGCAGGCCGGTAATACCGAACACCTCGCACGGTATCGCCACGATCCCCAAATCGCCGATCCGCAGCGCCTGCAGCTTCAACTCGGCCGCCGGATTGTCGCGGAGGTATATCTGTTCGCGGGCGTAGACCTCCGGGCGGTTTGCGGGCTTGCGATCGCCCATCTTCGCGACGATTGCTTTGGCCCACTCCAGGCGGGCTTCATCGCCCGTGCGGCGGCGGAGTTTCAGCTTCTTCTCGGCCATCGCCAGCGGTGCGGACTTGTGGTGCTCGATCTTCCCATACGCGTCGAACGCGATTTTCGCCAGTTGGCTGGTATAGTCGGCGATGTCGACCTTCTGTCGCGGGCGGGAGTAATCCATCCAGTGCAGGTCTCCACTGGTGCCCTGCGACATCATCGCCACAAAGGGAGGGTCGGTGTTCTCCGCCTTGACCAGGCGGGCGAACTCGGCGGCGAACCGCCCGAAGTAGTCAGCCGACACCGCCGGCGCCCCGAAATAGTGCATCGAATAATTTGCCAGCAATGCGATCGGGCGCCCCTCAAGCGACTGGATCGACAGCAGCGACAGACCGGTGTCGACCGGACCGGCCGGGCCTACGTAGTTGGCGTTGCGATATCCCGGATGCATCATCGCCCGGACGGTTCTCTTACCGAACGGGTCGGTTCCCATCCGGTCGGACCTGCGAATCCAGCGGCGGCAGTGCGTATGCTTGTCGGCCTGGGCGACGGTCCATCCGACGCGAGCAGCCGCCAGATTCGCCGCGGCTCGTTCGATGACCTTTGCAATCCGCCCGGGCAGGAGCTTCGCGTATGCTTCGTCTGTTCCGGTTCCAAGGGCGCCCATCAC
Organism: Phycisphaerae bacterium; assembly: GCA_016782885.1. Classification (GTDB taxonomy): domain Bacteria; phylum Planctomycetota; class Phycisphaerae; order SM23-33; family SM23-33; genus BS750m-G57. Next base: position 22,073 of record JADHXQ010000083.1, read on the forward strand.
CGACGGGGCGGAATGGGTGTGCGTCGCCGAGATCATCATCCGCTCGGGCCTGATTCCGGTGGTCTTGGCGGCCAGCGCCTTGGCGGCGTCCACCAGCGAGCGGGGCATCATCAGCGAATCGACCACGACGATCGCCACGGGTCCGGTGCCCGCGTCTAGCACGAGGCAGCGGGCGTGGAGGCGATCGCGGACCTTGTTGGACCTCCCTTCGAGAAAACCACCGCTGACGATCACGGGCAGTTTTTCCGGCGTGATGTCGATAGCGAACGCCCCGGCGCGGAGAGGTTTTCGATCGTCGCCTTCCTTTGCGTAGGCGATCCCATCGGCCGACAGAACAACCGCACCAATCAAAACAACTATCGCAAGCAGATGTGAGATTCGGTTCATGGCATCCAGTCTACCTTATCGAGCAAGAGATGGAAATCCGAATCTCCTTGTCTGGGGCATCAATTCGGACATAATCGCTGAACAAGGAGAATATCATGAACGGTGTAATCGATCGACGGCGGTTTATCAAACGAGTTGGTTTGGGTGCAGCGGCATTGGCGTTTCCGCGGTGTCTCCAGTCCGCGGAAACCGCCTCGGGCGACAAGCCTAATATCGTATTCATCCTCGCTGACGACCTGGGCTGGTCGGACGTCAACTGCTACGGGCACCGGTTCCACGAGACCCCCGGTATCGACAGTCTCGCGGCCGGCGGGATGCGGTTCACCGACGCGTATGCGGCGTGCCCGGTTTGCTCGCCGACGCGCGCGAGCATCATGACGGGAAAGTACCCCGCGCGCCTGGGACTCACCGACTGGATACCGGGCATGCGAAGCGGAACGCGATTCAAGCTGCTCATGCCCGACTTCCTCAAACGCCTGCCGCTGGAAGAAGTGACTATCGCCGAGATGCTCAAGGGCGCCGGATACGTCACAGGCGCCGTGGGCAAGTGGCATCTCGGGCCCAAGGGTTTCTACCCGGAGAACCAGGGCTTTGACGTCAATGTGGGCGGAACGTCGGCAGGTTCGCCGGCGGGAGGGTATTTCCTGCCGAACCGAATGGTGATCAAGGACATGAAGAAGGGCGACTACCTCACCGATCGCCTGACCGACGAGGGGCTCGCATTCATCGAGGCCAACAAGGCCCGCCCGTTCTTCCTCTACCAGTCGTACCACTCGGTCCACACGCCGATCCAGGCCAAGGCCTCCTACGTCAAGAAGTACAAAGCCAAACCCTCGCCGGACGGCAAGAAGTATCATCCGACCTACGCGGGGATGGTCCAGAGCCTCGACGACGGCGTCGGGCGAATACTCAAGAAACTCGACCAACTGAACCTGGCGAAAAACACGCTGGTGTTCTTCATGAGCGATAACGGAGGGCTGCGCGCCGTAACGGCTGTCCGCCCGCTGCGGGAAGGCAAGGGGCACATCTACGAGGGCGGTATCCGCGAG
>JADHXQ010000185.1 GCA_016782885.1 Phycisphaerae bacterium
ATTAGACACTAAGCACACATGCGCATGTGTGCTTAGTGTATAATGGCGCTCTGACCCCATACGATCCTTGCTCGATGCAATGGTGGTCGGTATGGTGGCGTTTGACACAGTGTGTAAACCGTTGATCACCGGAACATCCTGGAGCAAACGATATGAAAATTAAATTGGCGTTTTTGGCGGGGCTTTGTCTGGTATTGTCGCAGAACGCCCAAGCCGAAACGGCACGCGAGATTCTCGATGCTTCCGGCGTCACGGGCGGGCTGATCGTCCACATCGGCTGCGGCGACGGTAAGCTGACCGCCCAGCTCGGCGAGGGCGACGGATATATCGTTCAGGGCCTGGACAGTTCGCCCGCCAATGTCGACAAGGCGCGGAAGCTCTTCAGCGACAAGGGGCTGGGCGGTAAGGTCACCGCCCGCGTGTTCGACGGAAAGACGCTGCCCTATCGCGACAACACGGTAAACCTGATCCTGGCGACCAGGGCGGCTGCGGGCGAAGCGGAGATCACCAGGGTCCTGGCGCCAAAGGGCGTGGCGATCGTCGGCGGGAAGAAACACGTCAAGCCCCGCCCCGCGGAGATCGACGAGTGGACGCACTACCATCACGATCCGCAGGGCACGATGGTCGGATTGGACAAGGTTGTCGCCCCGCTGGGCGGTATTCAATGGATGGGTTCGCCGAAGTGGATGAGAAATCACGATTTCATGAACGGTATGCACGCGATGGTCACATCCAACGGGCGCGTGTTTTACGTCATAGACGAGGGGCTCAGGAACCACATATTCCTGCCCGCCAAATGGGTGCTGATCGCGCGGGACGCTTTCAACGGAACGGTGCTGTGGCGGAGGGATTTGAAGGACTGGCATCCGCAGATATGGCCTTTGAAGAGCGGGCCCGGGCAGTTCCCCAGGCGCCTGGTGGCTGTCGGCGACAGGGTCTACGTCACGTTCGGTCAGACCTCGCCGGTTACCGCCATCGACGCGGTCACCGGCAAGACGATCCGCACCTACGAGCAGACCCGTGCCACCGAAGAGATCATCCTGGATGACGGAATTCTTTACCTGCTTGTGAACCCCAACCGCAAACCCGTTGATTTTACGGTCAAGTCGACCGGGTACGGGGAAATCAGACGGGCATCGGGCGGATGGGCGTGGACGCAGACCGGCCCGCCCGAGAGCGTGATGGCGGTCAACGCCGATTCGGGCAAGACGATCTGGAAGCATGCAAGCAAGGTCGCTCCGCTGTCATTGACGCTGGGCGGGGGCAAGGTGTTTTTCTCGAACGGAACGGGCACTGTCGCCCTGGACCGCAAGACGGGCAGGCGGCTTTGGGTGTCCAGCGGGCCGAAGATCAGCAAGGTCGGCACGGGCGGGGCTGTGAGGGTGGTCTATTCCGACGGCGTGCTCGTTGTCGCCAACGGCGTGAGCGTGACAGGATTCTCCGTCAGGGACGGGAAGGAACTGTGGAAGGGCAAGCTGCTTCATTCGAGCCATCACTGCCCCAACGACCTGTTCGTGATCGACTCTCTGATCTGGTCGGCCAATACGGGCACGCCCCAGAGGCGCGGGACGCATATCAAGGCGCTGGATCTGCACACCGGAGAGATAAAGAAGGATTTTACGGCCGAGAACCTCCCGGCGTTCCCGATGCACCCGCGTTGCTATCCCGGGCGGGCGACGACGCAATATCTCATGACTAACGGGATGGGCACGGAGTTTTACAAACTCGGCGACACGAAAATGACGCTCCACCACGCGGTGCGAGGGAGCTGCATATACGGCGTGATGCCCGCCAACGGGCTGCTCTACAAGCCTCCGGACTCCTGCGCGTGCTACTACCAGTCGAAGCTCGAATATCTTTGCGCGCTGTCGCCGGCATCGGCGCTGAAAAAGAAAACGCCCGAAACCGCCCGCCTCGAAAAGGGTCCGGTGTATGACGCGGTCATCAATCGAAAAGCCAAGCCGAGCGATCGGCATGACTGGCCGATGTACAGGCGCGATCCGTCACGGAGCGGGTCGACCTCCTCGCCGATCGCAACCGATCTGAAAGAGAAGTGGAGCGTAAAACTCGGCGGGAAACTCACCCAGCCGGTGATTTCGGAAGGAAAAGCATTCGTCTCGTCGATCGGCCGGCAGAGTCTCTACGCGATCGACACCGCCACGGGCAAGATCGCGTGGAAGTATATCGCCGGCGGAAAGATCGACTCGCCTCCCACCGTCTACAACAACACCGTTCTGTTCGGATGCGGCGACGGGCGGGTTTACTGCCTTCGTGCCGAAGACGGCGCGGTGGCGTGGCGATACCTGGTGGCGCCGGCGGACATTCAAATCGTTTCCTGCCAGCAGGTCGAATCGGTCTGGCCGGTGCATGGTAGCGTGCTGATCGTAAACAACACCCTCTATGCGCTGGCCGGGCGCAATATGTTCTTCGACGGCGGGATGCGCCTGGTCCGCCTGAACCCGAAAACGGGCAAGATGATCTCAGAGAACATGATGGACAACATCGATCCCGAAACGGGCAAGGATTTCCACGCGGCGATAGTGGCTAAGTATATGCCCATTGCAAATTCGGACATCTTCTCCAGCGACGGGAAGCGGATTTACATGCAGGAGCAGAACTTCGGTCTGGACGGAAAGCGGATTGGAGTGGCGCCGACCGTACCGGGGAAGAAGCCCGCCGCCAATCCGGCCGGTAAGCATCTGTTCTGCCAGACCGGTCTGCTGGACGACAACTGGTTCCATCGCTCGTTCTGGATATACGGCAGCGATTGCGGCGAGGGATGGGGCTCGTACACCATGACGCGAAGGATATCCCCGTGCGGGCGGATAATGTCGTTCGACAAGACTAAGATATACGGTTTCCGCTCCGATCCACTGGGCAACATGCTGAATCCGCGCACGAGCTACAAGCTTTTCTCAGCCGACAAGGAACCGGCGCTGATAGCTCCACCAGCCCCCAAAGCGGCGCCCGCGCCAAAAGCGAGACAGAAAGCACAAGCAAAGGGCAAGAAGCCCAAGAGAGTCCGCAAACCTCGGGTCGGACGTCCACACGGCGGCGGGATAAAGCATCACTGGCAGGTCGATACTCCCGGGCTGCTGGTCAATGCAATGGTCCTGGGCGCCGACAAGCTGTTCATCGCGGGCCCTCCCGACCTGGCCGACGAGACGAAGATGATGGGTTTCCTGACAGGCGCCGCCGACGACGCCAACCGCCAACTCAGCGCCCAGGCCGCCGCGTGGCAGGGCAAGCGGGGCGGATTGCTCCGGGTTGTGTCGTGCGAGACCGGAGAGAAACTCAGCGAGTGTAAATTCGACAGTGTCCCGGTGTTTGATGGAATGTCGGCGGCGGATGGAAAACTCTTCCTGTCAACGCTGGACGGAAAGGTAGTATGCATAGGCGGCAAGTAGCCCCGAAAAGCGAAAAAGGGGTCAGGGAAAGCGCCGTAGAAAAGCTCAATTGTTGTTATTTGTGCCCGATTTTTTCATGTTCGCACCGATGCCCACCAGGCGACGGTCATCTTCGTCAGTTCTTTGACGACCTCGGATTGCTCGGCTGCGAGATTTTTGGTTTCGCCGGGGTCGGTGATTATGTTGTAGAGGTTCGGGCGGGTCCCGTCGTAGTCGCAGAGGAACTTCCATTTACCGTGCCGCATCGCCAGATCGGGCAGGTCCTTGAAGCCGTAGAAGTTTTTGCGGTCCGGGGGACGGCTGAAGAATATCGGCGCCTTCCGCGATGCTTTCGACTTGCCAAGCAGCGTATCGAGCATGTCCTCGCCGTCGTATTTCGCATTCGCCTGCGGTTTGGCGCCCGTCAGCTTCAACAGCGACGGCGTCAGGTCGATCGCCGCAAACACCGACTCCTTGTTTCGCGTTCCGGAAGCCTTCTTTGGCATGAATCCGGGCGCCCAGGCCACCAGCGACGATCGCGTACCGCCTTCAAACAGGTGTGTCTTGTATCCCTTGAGATGGGCGGCCCGCCCGGCGCCCAGTTCCGGGCCGTTATCCGAGCAGATCAGGATCAGCGTATTGTCGCGGAGCTTGTCATCCTTGCGCACGTAATCGAACAGCTTACCGAACTGTCGATCCATCTCCTCCAGGACCGCCAGGTACAAACCGCGCTTCCCGCCTTTCTTCGCAGTGTTGTACTTGTCCGCCGGGGGCCAGAAGGGGGAATGTACATCGTCGGGCCAGAGATTCACATAAAACGGTTTGCCCGTTTCGCGCGCCTTGTCCATAAACGGTATCGCCGCATCCACGAACCCGCCGGTAATCTTCGACCGCTGCATCCACGTTACCGGACCGCCGAGGATCGTCGCGGCGCCCCAGATTTTCCCGATCTTTCCGTCGCCGGTCATGGTCAGCGGGAGGAGCTTGGGACCCATTCCCTCGAAGTTGGTCAGCGACTCATCGAAACCGTATTCTGTGATAGCGGGCGCATCTTTGACGTCGCGCTGCCCGCCCATGTGCCACTTGCCGAAGTGCCCGGTGGCGTACCCGGCGCCTTTCAGGCCGCGGGCGAGCATGGGCGCCTTCGGGTCGAGCCAGTTTTTCACGCCGCGCTGCTTGTTATGCTTGCGATTCGACAGGAACGACGTGATACCCCATCGCTGCGGATACGTGCCGGTCGATATCGCCACGCGAGACGGCGAGCAGATGGGCGAATTGACGTAGAACTGCTCGAAGGCGATCCCTTCCGCGGCCATCCGATCGACGTTCGGCGTCCTGGCGTCCTTATTACCGAAGCAGGAGAAATCCCCCCAGCCCATGTCATCGATGAAGACGAGGATAACGTTCGGTTTCTTCGCGGCCTTCGGCGGCGCCGCAAACAGCGATCCGGCCCCCGCCGAACAGACCGCCGCGCCGGCACACTTGAGAAAACTTCTTCTGTCCATCATGTGATCGTGATTCCCTATGCTATTTCTTCTTCGGTTTCTTTTTCGTCCTTGGCTTTAGTCGCCCCGCGTACTCCGGGCGTTTCTTCCAGTCTTCGAAGTAGGGTTTGTAGCGATCCTCTGTCGTCCAGGCGCGTGGTTGCGGATGGTCCGCGCGAACCTTGCCCTCGGGATAGTCCTTTCCAGCCACGCTGGCGTCGACCGCTGCATTCCATTTCTGGAACGCCGATTTCATCCTGTTAAATATCTCAGGGGCGTTTTTGGAAATATCCTTCGACTCTTTCGGGTCGGTCTTCAGGTTGTACAACGCAAATGCGCCTTTCCTGATATCCAGCGCCACCAGCTTGTAGTCGCTATCAACCAGGGCGCCCTTGTTTCCGAACCTGAACGGTATGGGCTTTTTCCGGCGGGCGATTTCATGCTTGAACAGGGGCGCCAGACTCGCGCCGTCTACCGGTTTCAGAAGAACCGACTCGGGCAGGTCGAGAATGTCGGCGATGGTCGGAAAGATGTCCATGGTCGATGCGGGGTGGTTCGTGATGCGCGGTTTGATCCCCGCCGGCCACTCGATGATCCCGGGCACGCGGAGCCCGCCTTCCCAGACAGAACCTTTGTAACCGCGAAGTCCGCCCACGGTATCGGGCTCAATGCCACCGAGCCCGCCATTATCGCTGCAATACCATACCAGAGTGTTGGCGGCGATGCCCAGATTGCGCAAGCCCTTGCGCAGGACGCCAACGCCACGGTCAAACGCCGCC
>JADHXQ010000084.1 GCA_016782885.1 Phycisphaerae bacterium
GAATTAACTTCCAGTCGCCCGAATGCACCGACATCGACGGCGGCAGCCAGTCCGGCACGGGCGGTGAGTGGGGAAAGAAGGTGAAGATCGCCTTGCGCCCCAGCTTGCCGCCTTTTAGTGCAGGCATGATATTGACGCCATCGACCTCATGATCTTGCGGCCGATCGATACCAAGACCGTTGAGTAGCGTCGGATAAAAGTCGGAGGTCTGGATGATCTCGTCGCTCCGCCCGCCGGGTTTGGTCACGCCAGGCCAGACAACAATGCAGGGCACGCGAATACCGCCTTCGTACATCGACGCCTTTCCACCGCGCAATGGGAAGTTGCTGGTCGGCGTGACATTTCCATCGGCCTCGATCCTGTTGTACATATTCCCGCCATTATCGGAGATGAAGACAATCACTGTTTGGTCAGCGACGCCTTTCTTGTCGACCGCATCAAGCAGCGAACCGACCGCATCATCGAGCGAATGCACCATCGCCGCATAGGTCGGGGATCTTTGCGGGTTCTTCGGATCGATCTTCTTGCGGTATTTTTCGATCAGCTTCTTCTTGGCGTTGAACGGCGCGTGAACGGAAAACTGCCAGTAGTTAAGGAAAAACGGTTTTCCTTTACGCACGGATTTCATCCAACTCACCGCCTCTTCAGCCATGCGGTCTTCGATGTGCTCGCCGGGATAGTTGGCCTTGAACTTCCGGAATCTCCATGGCGCCACAAAACTGCCCGCCGGACCGGGACCAGGATGGTGCGGAATATCCACGTCAAACCCATGCTGAAGCGGACTGTAAGGTTCCGGACCGAGATGCCACTTACCGAAATGTGCCGTTTTATACCCCGCCTGTTTGATCAACTTTCCAAGTGTGGGAAAATCCGTGTCCAGTCGGCTGACCGAGTGATTTCCGATCGCCTTATGGCTGGGCGGAGCCGCCGGTTTTACAGAGGCCTTCATCCGCACCTCTTTCTTGTGATGCAGCGGTGACGTAGACCCGTGACGCGCCGGGGTCTGACCGGTCAGAATACTGGCTCGAGTCGGTGAGCAGAGGGGACTGTTTGAGTATGCCCGCGTAAATGTCATTCCCCGTTTCGCCAGGCGATCAATATTCGGCGTTTGATAGAGCTTCGTCGTGCCGTAAAGCGTCGTGTCGCTCCAACCGAGATCGTCGGCCAGAATAAAAATCACGTTCATCGGTTTCGTTTCGTTACGGGTCGCTAACGCATTAGCCGCCGACGGCAAGACTGATGCTGCTGCGGCCAGCGCCGCGGTTTTCAAGAATGCTCTTCGCTTCATTTCGATTTACGTTTCTCTTCGGACGCCGAATACGATTTATGTCCTGTCGAACCCTTGCCGAGTATCTTGTAACGAGCTTTCGGGACCTGAAGTCTGTGCTGCTTCATGACTTTCGCGTACTCGGGGTCTTTAATCACGTTGTTCCATTCGCCCGGGTCCTTGGCCCGATCGTAGAACTCTTCCGATCCGTCGTTGTACTGAATGAATCGATACCGCCTGGAAACGATCGCATAGTTGCCCGGGCCAAAACTTGTTCGCGCCATATGCGGCCAGTCGGCGCCTGGGTCCTTGAGCAGCGGCGCCAGGGAATTGCCTTCGTGCAGCGGGTCGGCCTTGTGTCCGGTCAGTTCCAGGATGGTGGGATAGATGTCCAGCAGTTGGGCCGGTTGGTCGCATTTCTTGCCTTTTGCGATTCCTGGGCCCGCGATGATCATCGGCGTGCGGGTTCCATCTTCCCAGAGGCTGCGTTTGGCCCATCGCTCTTTTTCGCCGAGGTGGAAGCCGTGATCGCTGAAGAGAACGACGTAAGTGTTGTCTTTGTACGGACTCTTTTCCAGTGCGTCGAGCACTCTGCCGACCTGGGCGTCGACGAAGCTGACGCATGCCAGATAGGACTGCACCAGCGGCTTCCACTCGTTGTTCTTGGTGACCCACTCGTGCGTAGGCGCCACGTGTTTCAGTCGCGTGATGTCAACGCCGTATTGCGGGATATCCTTGAGGTCGCTGGCGACGGTCCCGGGGAGCTTCAGCGTGTCGAGCGGGAAGAGATCGAACCACTTTTTCGGTGCGTATTGCGGCACGTGCGGGCGATAGAAACCCGTGGCCAGGAAGAGCGGTTTGTCGTGTTTCTTTTTCAGTTGCTCGACGCCCCAGGAGGCTATCTTGTGATCCGGCATCTGGTTGTCGCTCTGGGGGAAGGCTCCCCAGTCCCAGAGCGGATGGCCCGGGAAGGTGGTCAGCTTCTTCTTGGGTCTTGGGCCCATACCGCCGAATGATCCGCCGTAGTTGGGCAGGTACTTCGTGTTCTGGCGTCCGTGGAAGAGCTTTCCGGCGCCGGTTACGTGATAGCCTTCATCCTTGAATCGCTGCGGCATGAGCTTGTTCTTCCTGGCCACCGGCGATTCGTTGAGGTCCGGGTTCAGGAAGTAGATACCGCTGCTGCTCGGATAGAGCGACGTCATCAGGCTGGCTCGCGAGGGGTTGCAGACCGGCGACTGGCAATGGGCGTTGGTGAAGAGCACGCCGCGAGCGGCCAGACGATCGAGATTCGGTGTTTTGGCTTGCGGATGGCCGCCGATGCAGCCGATCCAGTCGTTCAGGTCATCCACGCCGATCAGCAGGACGTTGGGCTTCTTGCTCTTGTCCGCGGCGCCGGCTTTTATTGAAAGCGACAGAACCGATCCGGCGGCTGTCACCGCCGCTGCTCTGAGGAATTCTCTTCGTTTCATTTCAGCATCCTTTCAACGCCGCAAGGCCGGTCAGGTGAGTTTAGTCAGCGCCCAGTTGACTGTTTCCTGCGTGATCAACTGCACCCGCCCGCCGTTGTCGACCAGGTAGTGGGTCGGGAGGATTCCGTATCCGGTCTGGGCGTAGCAGTCGAGTTTGACCTTACCGCCGGCGACGGGGACCTCGACCTTACCGCAGTAGCGAAGCGTCTGATCGGGCCGCAGTGTTGAGTTGTCGAGCATGTCAAACTCGAGCGGTTTTTTCTTGAGCTTGCCCGAGGCCAGCAGCCTCAGCAGAACCCACTGGCCGATGAGCGGATGCGAAGTGGCCCGCTTCTGCGTCCAGGACTTCACTTTGACGGTCATTTGCTTGCCGTCCCACACGCCGCTCTCGGTGAACCCGATATCCGCAGCCCGCGCGACGGACGACTTGAGCGTCCAACTCTTTGCGGTGTTCAGGGCGCCGGTGCAGCGGAGCTTGGTCTCCACGATGTTTGCAGGTCTGTTTTCCCGGATCTCCTTGGACGTGCAGACCGCGCCCTTGAACGAGACGGTAAGCGAACCGGAAACCGTGTTGCGTGACGTCGCCCCCGATCCGTAGGTCTGGATCAGGCTGTAGGTCGCAGTGAATGGGTCGGTCATCGATCCGGCGCCCGCAGGCTTGAACTTGGGCAGGTATCCGGTGATCGGCTCGATCGCCGACGGTTCTGTGAAGATGTTTCGCGGTCCGGAGGTCGGCCCGAACTTGGTCGCTCGCCGTTTTTTGGGTCGCTTCCTGTCGGCGGCCGGCAGCGGCAGGGACCCGCCGGCAGCCAGTGTCGCCGCGGACGCCGATAACTGCATGAATTCCCTTCGATTCATGATTTGGCCTCCTCTTTGATCTTGCGGTACCAGTCGAGGTAGGTCTTGTAGGGTTTCTCGCCTCCTTCGGGCAGTTGCGTGCAGAGTTCGAGTTTGCCCACGTATTGGCGCAGGTGGGCTTTGTGGCGTTTGATCACGGTCTTGCCCGCCGCTTCGGCCGCCAGATCCTTCATCTCGAGCGGATCGGCCAGCAGGTCGAACAGCTTTACGGAGGCGTCACCGTAGTGGATGGATTTGTACCGCTTGTCGCGGACGCCGATCTGTCCGGCGCGGAGGAACGACTCGCCGACGATGTAATCGCGCCACTTGGCGGGAGGTTTGCCCTCGACGACGGGTCGCAGGCTCTTGGCGATTGTCATCTTCGGTAGTGGGGGGACCTCGGCATAGTCGCAGATCGTCGCGGCGATGTCTACGCCGATGCTGAGATGCTCGGTGTCGCGTTGGCGCTTCTTGATCTTACCGGGATGGACGATCACCATCGGCACGCGCCAGGCCTCCTCCTCCATGTATCCCTTCGACACCTTACCGTGGAACGCCAGCCCGTCGCCATGGTCGGCGGTGAAGATGACAACCGTATTTCCGGCGAATCGCGAACTCATCAGCGCATCGTAGAGACGCCCGATCTCGGCGTCGACCATCTCGACCAGGCGGTAGTAGCTGTAGATGTAATACCGCCATTCGAGTTCCTTCCAACCGCGAGTGCGAGCCGCATAGCCGGGGTCGGTCTTGAAGTTTTTCGGAAGCGGTGGGAGTTTGTCGGCGATCTCTTTGGCGAATCGGAACTTGCCCTGCCCGCCGTTGGCTCCGGCGGTATAGCAGCAATCGTGCGGGTTCATGAATCCGGCGTTGAGGAAGAACGGTTTGTCGCCGCTGTAGTTATCGAGGAACCCCATGCACGCCCGGGCTATGGGTCCGTCGCTGAACTCGCCCTTACCGGAGTTGTAGATCACGCGGAAACTCTTCCCCACGTTGCGCCCGGGTATGTGCCATTTTCCGGCGTAAACGCATTCGTAGTTACCGTGCCTGCCGAGCCATTGGCCCAGATCGGGCAGTTTGGGGAGAATCGGCGAACCGTTGGTCGGTACGCCGGTCTCGCTGGACATCCGCCCGGTATACCAACTTGCGCGTGCCGGGCAGCACTGCGGCATGGCGGTATAGGCGTTCATGAACGAGCACCCGTCGCTGACGATCCGGTCGATCGCCGGTGTCTTCACATGCGGATTACCGTAAGCCGATATGGCTTGGTAGTGCATCTGGTCGACGTGGATGAAGAGGATGTTCGGTCGCTTACTCATGTAATAACGTGCCTGGGTCTGCCCAATTCGGGCGATTTTCGCCGTGCCCGGCGGGGTTATATCAACGCCCATCTTATCAGGATGAGAGTCTTCTGCAAGTCACTCTTACAAGGCAATAATTTTTGGGAGTGAAGAACCTGATTTTCCAGTGGCCAGGGACCGCCCCGAGCGTGTATATTAAGTCCCATGTCGGAATCGCAATTTCCAGCAAGGGTTGTAGTGGAAGAGACCGCACAGGGGGCAACCGAGTTTGTGGCGGCTTTGGTGCGCAGAATCATTTGTGAATCGGTCAGTGACACCGGTTCGTGCAAGATCGCATTTGCGGGCGGAACTACTCCCCATGCGCTTTACAGGCAACTGGCCCGGGAGGTTGTCAGTTGCGAAGTGCCCTGGGGTGGTGTGGACGTTTTTTTCGGTGACGAGCGAGACGTTCCGCACGATCACGTCGAGAGCAACTTTCACATGGTCCAGCGGGCGCTGCTGGATCACGTTCCGGTAAGTCCCGGCCGCGTCAATCCCATGCCCGCCGACAGCGAGGACCTGCACGGGGCCGCTGAAAAATACGAGCAACTCATCAGGCAGACGGTGCCGGCGGGTTCCGATGGTATACCCAGTTTCGATCTGATTCTGCTGGGCATGGGCGGCGACGGACACACCGCCAGCCTGTTTCCCTTCACCGATGCCCTGGCGGAGACCGAGCGGTTGGTTATCTCGCACTTCGTTCCCGTTCTGGGGCGGAGGAGAATGACGTTCACGTTTCCGATAATCAATGCCGCCAGGAACATCGTGGCGCTGGTGACGGGGGCGGACAAGGCTCAAGCCATTTTCACCCTTATGGGCGATGACGAAGAAGCCCGGGCGGACCTTCCGTTTTCCATGATCCGCCCTATTTCAGGGAAGTTCATCCTGGCGATGGACCATACCGCCTCGCGACTCGTCGAAGGGGCGGCCTGACCTGCTCGGGTCAACTGCCGTTTGACTTACTCCGCATTGCCAGAGCGCCCGTCGGACAAGCTTCCACGCATCGTATGGCGGCTTTTTGCAGCGCCTGTGAGATATCCCTGTCAAGCGACGGCGCCACCCGGACGCCGAACCCTCTGCCCACGAACGACAGGGCGCAGGGCTCGCCTTCCTGCTCGGTGATGCGGACGCACAGACCGCAGCGGATACACTTGCCCGGTTCGTAGATAACATCGGGATGTTCGAGATTCTGTATGAACTCGCGACGTGTGGTTCGGAAGTGTGCGCTCTTGGCGCCGCAGGCTTCCGCGTAGTCGCGGAGCTTGCAGTTGTCAGACTTTCGACAGTCGCAGTGCATGCAGCGCTTCGCTTCGGCGGCGGCTTCGGCGTGAGTGTATCCGGCCTGCGGATCGGCGGGGATTATCTGCGGATCGGGCGATATCCCCACCATGAACCGCTCCAGTTCAGTTTCGGAGAGCTTGCCCATGTGTACCGAGAAGCGGTGGCCGGCGGGGGCGTCGCTTGCCTGGGCGGTAGCGGCTCTACCGGCGTGGGCTGCAACGTATTTCAGGAGAAGGTCGATCGCCACCGGTTCGTCGCGGCGCCCCCGGCGGCATGCTCGTTGGGGTTTCGCTCCGTCGATGTCGGCGAGGTTGCCCGCCAGCAGTTCGGCGGCTGAAGCTGTGTCGCCCGCGGCGATATGGCGGATTACGGCGGGGATGTTTGCTTTGTTGGGATCGGCCATTTGGCAGGGAGCTATGCAATCCCCGACGTGGTCGCTCAGCAGCAGTTCGAGATTGGTTCGGCGGGCGGCGAGAACTTCCTCTCCGCGGGTGTCGACCTGCATACCGTCTTCGGCTTTCGTTGCGCAGGCGGGCACGAGATTCTCTTTTCCGCTGATCGCCACCGCGCAGACCATGCACGATGTGCCCGATCCGGCTGAGGGCAAGTAGCACATCGTGGGGATCTCGATCCCCAGCCTGGCCGCGGCGTCCAGGACGGTTGTGCCTTCGGGTACTTGAATCTCCTGGTTGTCGATGAGTAGTTTCGGCATGGTTCAATCGATCCGCACGGCGCCCTGGGGGCAGATGGTTTTGCACGCGTCGCAGCGCGTGCATTTTTCGGGGTCTATTTGGTGCTTTTGGTATGGGGTCATTGCGATTGCATCGGAAGGACAATGCTGCGCACACAGCGTGCATCCGATGCAGTCGTCCGTGATCGAGTATGTTATCAGCGCCTTGCACCGCCCGGCCGGACAGCGCCCTTCGAGGTGCGCCTCGTATTCTTCGCGGAAGTACTTCAATGTAGACAGCACCGGATTGGGCGCCGTTTTGCCCAGTCCGCAGAGGCTGCTTTGCTTGACGTGTCTGGCGAGTTCATCGAGGCGTTCGAGGTCGCCGGTGCGTCCCTCGCCGGTGCAAAGACGAGTGAGAATGTCGAGCATGCGGCGCGTTCCGATGCGGCAGGGCGTACACTGCCCGCACGACTGATCCTGCGTGAATTCCAGGAAGTATCGCGTGATGTCGACCATGCAGTCCGACTCGTCGAGAACCACCAGTCCCCCCGAGCCCATCATCGCCCCAACGCTGGTCAGCGCTTCGTAGTCCACGGTCGTGTCACCGAGGCTGGCCGGTACGCACCCGCCGGATGGTCCGCCGATCTGGACGGCCTTGAAGGCCTTGCCCCCTGCAATTCCGCCGCCGATTTCCTCGACTATCTGTCCCACGGTTATGCCCATTGGCACTTCGATGAGTCCGCCCCGGGCGATCTTCCCGGCCAGCGAGAATACCTTCGTTCCTTTGGATGTTTCCGTGCCCATCCGGGCGAATGCTTCGGGACCGTTGCGGATGATCCAGGGTACTACGGCGAACGTTTCGGTGTTGTTGACGAGTGTGGGCTTGCCCCAAAGACCGCAGTGGGCGGGGAACGGGGGCCTCAGCGCGGGCATGCCTCTCCTGCCTTCGATCGACGCCAGCAGGGCGGTCTCCTCACCGCAGACGAACGCCCCGGCGCCTTCCATTATTTTGAGCGTCAGGCTATGACCGCTGTCGAGTATGTTCCCGCCCAGCAGACCGCGCTCCATGCAGACTTCGATGGCCTGGCGAACGCGCCGCACGGCAAGGGGATACTCGGCCCGAATATACAGATACCCCTGGCGGGCCCCGACCGTTTTGGACGCGATGACCATGCCCTCGATCACGCGATACGGATACGATTCGAGGATCATCCGGTCCATGAACGCGCCGGGATCTCCTTCGTCGCCGTTGCAGACGATGTACCTGGTCTCGCTGTCGGTCCCCGCGACTTCCCGCCACTTTCTGCCCGTGGGGAATCCCGCTCCTCCGCGTCCTCGCAGACCGCTGGCGACAATCGTATCGATAGTCGCCTCGGGATCGGATTCGGCGAGAATCCCCTTCATCGCCTCGAAACCGCCGTGGGCGATATACTCTTCGATGTCCACAGGATTGACGTATCCGCAGCACTCGGTGGCTATGTGTTTCTGTCGCGAGAGGAAGTCGGATACCGGTTTGTCGCGGGCGTCTATCGATCGGCGCAGGGCGACGCCCCATGCCTGATCGGTCAGCAGGCTGTCGACCGTCTGGCGGAGAGTCGCGGTGAATCGTCTCAACATCCCGGGCGGTCTGATATGTCGGCGGATGATCGCTTCGGCGTCCTGGGGGTCGACTTTTGCGTACAGGTGGGAAGTGCGGTCGGGCGTGACCAGTTCGAGCATCGGGGTCCGGTGGCACATACCGATGCAGCCGACCGGCTTGATGACCGCCCGCGCGTTTGTCCGTTCGACCGCGTCGACCATCGCGCGGTAGATCTTCTCGCTTCCACTGGCCACGCAGCACGATCCCAGACCGATACGCACCTCGGCCATATCGTCAGCAACATCGATACCTATCCCCGAGCCAAGTTTACCCGGATGCTTGTCGCCCTCGGCGAGGAAATCGTGCAGCATTTTCCCGACTGTATCGGGCGTGAGGTGTCCGTAAGTCAGGTGATCGATCTGCACGGCCGGAGCAAGCGTGCAGCAACCGAGGCAGGCGACTTTATGCACGGTGAACAACTCATCGGCGTCGGTGTCCTCGCCATCGGTCAGGCCCAGGTGGCGGTCGAGTGCGTCGTGTATGTTCTGTGCGCCCTTGACGTGGCACGCCGTGCCGTGGCAGACGCCAATCATATGCTTGCCCACGGGCTTGTGGCGGAACTGCGTGTAGAACGTCGATACTCCGGTGACCCTGGCCGGCGTGATATCGGTGTTGTCGCAGAGATACTCCAGGGCCTCGGGCGGAAGGTAGCGGTAGTGAGTCTGGATCGCCTGCAGAAGCGCGATCACCGACTCGGGACCTCGCCCGATACTGTCGATCGCCTCGTCCACGAATTTCAGATCGACGTCCTGATTCACTGGCCCTGTTCCTCAATGCAGTACAGATGCGTCTTGCCTCGGATGTACATCCTGCCTTCCGCGAAGGCCGGAGACGTATCGCAACCCTCGCCGAGGACCGCCCTGGACAGTTCTTTCAGCTCCCGCCCGGTCCCCACGACATAGACCTTGCCTTTGCGGCTGATGAGGTAGATCCGGTCGCCCGCCATCGCGGGCGACGAATAGAATGACGCCTCGAAATCTTTGTGCCACAACCGCTTACCTGTCTTGGCGTCCAGGCATGAGAATTCGCCTTCGGACATCATCCACACCAGCTTACCGTCGGACAGGGGGCTGCACGTGTCTGGCAGGTCCTCGTCGAATGTCCACTGGACGTGCGTCTTGGTCACATCGCCCTTACCGTCGGGCCGGATGGCGGCGATTTTCGATGAGACATTCGTCGCAAAGACCATACCGGCGGCGTAAATGGGCGACGGTCCGCCGTCGCCGTCGAGGCAGTCGACTCTCCAAAGTTCTTTACCGTCCGCCGGGTTGTACGATATCACAAATGGATTGGCGCACGTGATGATCTGGTCGCCGGATGCGACCGGAGCGATAATCGGCGTCGGCCAGGACGAGCCCACAGGTCTGGGCGTGCGCCACAGTTCCTTGCCCGTATCCGCGTTCAGTGCGATCAGCGCGCTGAGTTTGTCGTCTGCGCTGCCCTGGTCCAGTTGTATGAACAGGCTATTTTTCCAGAGCACGGGCGAGGCCGCGTGCCCGTAGAAATTGTCCGGCGTGCCGAGGTGCACCTGCCATACGATCTTGCCGAACACGTCCAGACACGCCACGTCGCCGTTTGCAAACATGACGTAGATGCGCTTGTTTTCGGTGTCGATCACGGGCGTGGGGGCGGCGTAGGTGGTGTCGTCTTCCATCACGCCTTTGGGCACTTTCGTACTGCCCGGTCCGGCGGTTATCGACTTGCGCCAGGTTATCCTGCCCGAGAGGGCGTCGAAGCAGTACACCTCGCGGGTCTTCTTGTTTGCCCCGGTGATAAAGACGCGGTTGTCCCAGACGGATGGGGAACTCTGGCCCTTGAGCGGCACGACGACCTTCCAGGCGATGTTTACCCCTTCGACCCCGTCGAATGTCAGGGGCACGTTGGTATACGGTGATATCCCGCTGCTTCCCGGTCCGCGGAAACCCGACCAGAGCCCCTTGGCCTGACTGCGTGTAGAGACTTCCCGGGTGAGTATCGGTATCGCCAGGGCTGCAAGCGTAAGCGCGATGGCCGCCGCGCCAATACCCATCCGCCCCAAGAGACCCGCGCGGAGGTCGTCGCCGCCCGGGGGCGCCGCGGGCATGGGCGGTTTCTTGCGGGCTGAAATCGCCAACGCGGCGGATCCGGCAAAGACGCCCGCCCCGACCAGGAGCAGCCACGCGCCGGTGTCCAGAATTCTCCAGGTGCGGAAAAACTCCCTGCGGAGCAAGAGGTCCTTCTCGCGAATTTCATCAACGATTTTCCCCGAAGTCGAATCTACCGCCAGCTTGTCGCGAAGCGCCGCGAGTTCCGGATGGTTTGTGGGGTTGGACTCGGCATTGATCCGCCACGACCTCGCCATCACGATCGTGACAAACAGCGTGAAGGCCCCTGCCACAACTGCCGTCCCCAGCGTGGCTTGCCTCCAGGCCGCCGACCACTTGTTGTCTGGCGCCGCGTAAGCCATCACCCATCCCCTCCATCCTGTGGCGCCCTGTTGCGCGGGTTGACGGGGCAGAATTCGTAGCATCTTCCGCATGCCACGCACGATGCCCTGTCGGCCTGGTAGTCTTCTCGAGTTCGGCGGGTCGCCAGGGAAATGAGCCTCAGTGCGATTACCAGTCCGATAAACGCACCGGCCCATCCACTGCCTTGCGTGACGTTGTCGCGTATCTCCGCGGCTTCAGCGGCGAGTTCTTTGGTCGGCCGACCGGATTCGCGGAACGCCTGGCTGGCGTCGGTAGTATCGGAGACTTCCCGCGCGTCCTCTCGCACTATTCGTTCGGCGAGGCGGACTGTCGGGTGCATTTTCGCCATGGAAGGCGCCGTCCGCACCATGATCCAGGCGCTGGCGGCGATAGCGAGCGGGGCGACTACGAGCATGCACACCAGCGTAATGGCGCCGATCTTGCGGTCATCGGGAAGCGTGTCCGCATTCGGCGTGGTTATCGCGCCGTAGGGGCACGAGTTTTCGCAGAGGCGGCACTTGATGCACTCGTCGGGAGTGATCGTGACGCGTTTCCACGAGAGTTTCGAGGCCCAGCCAAGCAACAGACCGTAGGGGCAGAGGAAGCGGCAGTACGGGCGCCCGACAAACATGCTTATCACCAGGAAAGACGCCCCGAGGATCAGCATGCCCGCCGGACCGTTCAGGCGGAACAGGGCAATGAACGGATCGTAGCGGCAGATCACATACGCGCTGCCGGTGGCCGCAAACAGCACAGCCAGCGCCAGGTAGACGCACGGAAGGAGGCCCAGGGCGCAGGTCAGCCACTTGGGCAGGCGCAGCGGGCGGATAAGAACGACCTCCTGCATCGCGCCCAGCGGACAGACGGCCGCACAGAACGTCCTGCCGAAAAACAGCGTGAACATCAGCGGAAGGATGAAGAATACAATCACCGCCAGCGATATCGCCGCGGCGGGATTAAAGATCGCCTCAGCCACCGACTGGATCGCTCCGATCGGGCAGACGCACCCCTGGCGATAGAATCCGAAGTAGGCCAGGGACGCGACGCACAGGAGCCACGTGCCCGTGCGGCTGCGTTTCTTGAGGGCGACGTACGATGCGAGTGTCAGCGCGATAACCAGTATGGCGACGTCCACGATCGGCGGAATCTCGTGCGTGATCTCCGGCATGGACGTATGAGGCGCGACGTAATCCGGGCCCAGATCCGGGGGAGGGTATTTGAACGCTTCTTTGCCCGACGCCCCAACGGTCGTCGATAGAAGCACCAGGATGCAGGCGCCGAGGAATCTCAAGATTTCGCCTCCGGGCGTTGTTGCAGCCAGTATGGGTCGTCGGCGGGGCGTCTGACAAACGCCTGGGCGGGGCAGGCGGTGGCTATCGTACACTCGTTGCAGTTCATGCAGCGGTCCTGGTCGACCTGGAGGAACAGTGAACCGTTGCCTTCCTTGCATCCCTTGACGCAGATACCGCAACCGGTGCACTTGTCGATGTCTATCGTGTATTCGTAGCTGTCCTCCACCACGTGCTTGCGGACAAATGCGTGAGTCGGGCAGAGCTGGAATTCGACGCCGGCGTGGCTTTTCGCGCCGCTGCTTCCCGACTTGTAGTATCCGAAGCAGAAGTTGCATCGCCCGCATTTGCTGAAATCGTGCGCGCACTTGACGGCCGATTCCGTCAGCACGCAGTGCGTGGCGCAGTTTCCGCACGCGGTGCATTTCGTCGGATCGATCTGCCAGACCATCCGCCGCATCGAGACGCCTTTGCCCCTGGCGGCGGTTAGCGCCAAAGCGCCCAGGCCCGCCGCGCATACACCGCGAGTCGTGGTCCGCAGAAAGTTTCTCCGCGTCAATTTGTCTTGTGTTTTATCCATTGCGTTGTCGTTTGATAGCCCCTTGCGCCGCGGGAAGGTTGCATCTGCCAAGCAGTTTGCATGATTGGCAGGGCCTTGCCCCGTCGCATCCGCGCGAGGCGGACTTGCGCCCCAGCAGAATCCCTCCGCCTAAGACTGCTCCCGCCGCGGCGCAGCGTCCCAGACCGCGGATAAACTCTCTACGCGTTGTGTCCGGGCGTTTCACCTTGATGCTCCTGTAGTGGGGCGGGGCGCAACTTTGCGCTTGAATATTCTGACTGCTTTCCTGACCGGGTCAAGCAGGAGTATCCGATCGTGGCGGTCCACCGCAATGTCCGGCACGACGTGCGTGTTTTTGGGATGATCGGAGAACTCGTTCGGTCCGGCCACCACGCTGACGAGCTTGCCTTTGGGGGTGTAAACCTTGACTCTCTGGAGAACTTTCTCGTAAGTGACTATACTCCCGTCAGCCAGAATCGCAATACCCGCCGGGTTGCAGCATCCGTGGAACTTCGTTATCTCCGAGCCTTGGGTACCCCAACTGGTCAGGACGTCGCCGTAGACGTCGCGAAACTGCACCCGCGATCGCCCCGGGTCCACCGTCAGCAGGTCTCCCGCGCTGCTCAGCGCGACGTCCATATGCGGGCTGGGCGCGTTGAACCCGCTCAGGAAAGCCCCTGAATCCGCGAGACCGTTCTTGTAAGTCCGCTTACCGGTTTTGCGGTCGTACCGCATCACGACACGGTTTCCGGCGTCGGCGGCGTACACGTATTCGTCTGAAACCGCCAGCGATGTAATGTGGGCCACATCGTCCAGGGGCGCCCACCGGGCCTGCTCATGTCCGTCTGAGTCCAGGACTGCTATGATGTTCCTGGAGGCTGCATATGTTTTCTTGTCGGCGGCGGCGAGAGCCTGGGGCGCAAAGGGCAGATCCACTCGCCCGATTTCCTTCCCGTCGACCGAGAGGATCACGACCGCCTTATCGCCGCCCACGCAGATATTCCCGTCGTCGAGTACCGTCAGGGCGACAGGTGAGTCCATGCTTACGGGCATCGCCGGAAGCGATTCGGACCACTTCAGGAGTGACAGGTCGAATTTCTTGAGCTTTTGTAATTCCTTATCGAAGTCCCGCCCCGTACCGGCGCCCCGCCTGCCCATCGGGTCGATGCTCAGTGCTGCCCACACGGCGACCGCCACCGCGACCAGTACGGTCAGCGATATCAGCAGATTCTTCGTGGTGTTTTTGGGTTGCCCGGTCATGGTCGCTGTTTTGCGGGCGCCGTTGAGGGTTTTGGGGCGTTTGGGTCGCGCAGGTCGAGGCAGATCATTTTCGTAAGGTCGCGCAGGATCAGTCTTCCGTCCGCGATCGCCATCGGCGCCCATGCCTCGTGAGCGTCGAGGATTTGGGCCCTGGCGAGCATTTCCCATCCCGCGGGCGTTGCGCGGGCCATTGTCAACGCGCCGGTTTTTCCGTCGAGGGCCAGTATTTTACCGTCCGCAATCAGGTAGGGGCCCAGTTCGAATCGATTCTCCGGTCCGCTGGACCAAAGCCGCACGCCGTCGAGATTCATGCAGATCATTTGCTGCTTGTCTTCGCCCGCGTTGTTGGTCAGCACGCCGTAGAGGTGCTTGGCGTACAGCAGGGGGGTCTGCTGGACGGATCCGAAGATCTCCGGTCCGCGGCGGAAGACTTCGACGGCTATCGAATTACCGTCTTCATCCTGCTTTATCGCGAGCATGAGGCATCCGGCTTTGTAGGCGGCGCTGAAGAACATTTTCTCGTCGCCGATTATCACCGGCGAGGGCGACAGTGCGGGTGTGACCTGCCAGTTGTCGAACTTCCAGAGTATCTTGCCAGTTTCGGCCGACACGCCCACCACCCCTCCTGAGGTGCAGTAGATGTACATTTTCGTTCCCCAGTGTTCCAGCGGCACGATTGAGGAGTGGGTCATCTGCAGGTTGTCGGGATTGGGCGTCGTCCAGAGTATCTTACCGGTTTCGCAATCGCGGGCGAGCATCAGCGCGCCCGGGCCGCCGGGCGCGAATATCGCCACCTTGCGCTCGATGGTCTTGTCGCCGTCTTCGATTTCGACGGTGTCTATCAGCGGGCACTGTCCGGTGTACCATTCGGGTATCACCGCGCCGTATTCCCTGACGAGGTCCATTGACCAGATGGCTTTCCCGGTGGCGGTGTCCAGGCAGAGGACGTGGCCTTTGGGGCCTATGGTTACGATGAAGCGGTCGGTGACGGATGGGACAGTGCGCGAAACGCCGTGATTGCGGCGAATGGGGATATGATACCATCGCTTCCATATCTCGCTTCCATCGGTCAGCGAGAGGCATCGCAGCACGTCGCCTTTTCGCGACTTGTCGACGGGGCCTTTCGTACCGGCGGGGCGCCCTTCGTCGTAGTCCAGAATGTACACGCGTCCCTTGTGGATTGCGGCGCCTCCGTATCCCTGACCGAGTTCCATCGACCAGACGGCCTTCGGACCGCCCTCAGGCCAGGTTTCCGCCAGCGGAGTTTTGTCGGTGCTTACACCGTCAAGCGTGGAATTGCGGAATCGCGGCCAGGAACCGGTCATGCCCTCAGGCGCCTTGCCCGCCCCGGCGGTGAACTCACCGGGCAGATCAACTTCAAATACCTTAACCGGCGGGGCGTCAAATTCCTCGCGCAACTTCAGATCGCTCGGACCGCCCTCCGCCAACCACGCATAGCAGACCGCGACCCCCGCGACGGCAAAGAGCAGCGGAACCAGTATGGCTATATTCAACGTTCGCATGATTGATCGCATTATAGCAGAACTCGTCCGCTATTCACTCCGCAAAGCCCCCAACCGCTCGCCTCGCAGCGCCAGCAGCCCAGCCAGCGCTATCCACAATATTCCCAAGACCAGCATTCCCAACACAGTAGCACCAAGCGAGGCGTAAGGCAACTGTCCGCCTGCCGATTTTATCACCGGACCGGCGGCGACTATCGCGGCGCCCAGACCGCACAATATGCCCAGCACGAGCAGGCCCGCGTGTTCGGCCAGCAGCATCCCGTGAATCGCCGAATTCTCGA
Source organism: Phycisphaerae bacterium (assembly GCA_016782885.1). Lineage (GTDB taxonomy): Bacteria > Planctomycetota > Phycisphaerae > SM23-33 > SM23-33 > BS750m-G57. Next base: position 15,863 of record JADHXQ010000084.1, read on the forward strand.
AGCCCACCGCCCAGAGCACCGCAAGTTCGCCGCGGCGTTCCATTATGTTTCGCACCACTACCAGCGCCAGGCCAACCGTGCCCAGCACCAGGCCCAGCGACCCGAGCACCTGGAACATCGCCATGTAAGTTGACTGTACGGTGTTGAACCCCGCCAGGCGGTCGACTGCTATGACAGCTTCCATGCCTATATCGCTCATCAAACTGTTGAGTTGCTCGGCAAGGTTGGTGGATTTTCCCACCGCTGCCTCAGCCAGGAATACCCTGTGCCCGGACGAACTGACGTATCGCCGCGTGAAGTGCTTTTGCGAGATCAGGAGGCTGCCTTGGAATATCGAGTTGGCGATTTTGGCGACGATCTGCACCTTGAACTTCTCGCCGCGCTCGTCGACAAACTCCAGCGACTCGCCCACGGATTTACCGAGCGCCCACCGCACGGTCGCTTCATCGCCGATCGCCGGAACGATCTTTGGCCCGAAATCGGCGTCGAGCAGCTTCCAGGCGTTTGCACCGTCCGGTGATTTCCGCGTTTCGATGAACGTGAATCGCCCGTCGAGGTCTTCGGGGTTCACGCCGATTATTCGCGGCGACTGGGCGCGGTTGAGGTTCAGGCAGTTGGCCTGGTCGCCGTCCTGCAGGCGCATGTGGACCACCGACGCGCCGCGCCAGGGTTGCTCATCGAGTCCGAAGGACTCTCTGTCCTCGGGCGCATTAAGATTTCCGAATACCGGAAGCGACGATTCGGCGAACACGGCGAAACCGCCGGTCCCCGATGCCCGGTCTGCCGGGTTGTCCAGCGGGCTTACCTGGTTGGCGCCCACGGCGATAACCATGAACACTCCGCAGGCGATAATCGCTATAATGCCCAGCGACCGTCCGGGACTTCGCCCGGCGCCGCGGATGGCGATATCGGTAAGCGACATACCGCTGGGCGATCGCTTCAGTCCCGCCCGCCCCAACCACGTCCGGCATGCCGACAGCAGCGCGACCAGCAGGAGGAATCCGGCCGCGAAGAATCCGCCGGCGTTGGCGCCGATGGTCGCCAGGGTCGCCCCTCCGGCTACGATGCACGCGATGGCCGTCAGAAAGCTCGCCGTCGCCAGCAGCCCTCTGGTGCGCCTGGTCGGCGGTGTGGCGGATATATTGTCGAGCAGGCCGCGGACCTCCCGGCGAAACTGCCTCCGCAGCACTATAAGAATCGCCACCATAGCCACCGCAAACGATGCGATTGCTCCGATCGCCATCGTTACCCAACTCGCGTGAAAATCAATGGCCGCCGAAGCCACAGCGCCCCGCCACACTGTCGCCAGACCATCGAGGACCAGGTGCGTGTAGAGAATTCCTCCGGGCAGCCCGAGTGCGACAGCTATAAGAGCAAGCACCGCGCCTTCCGCGAGCACCAGCCTTCTGACGCGATTTTGCGTGAAGCCGATCGCCAGCAGGAGCCCCAGTTCGCCCGTCCGCTGGCGCACGCCCAGTGCGAACACCATCGCCGCCAGCAGAACCGCCGCGCCCACCAGGAACATGCTCAGGCCCAGGAACAGTTGCCCGAAGTCCAACGCTTCGGAGGCCGCCGCCTGGGCCTGGGCGGCTACGTCGCTGAATATCAGGCCCACTTCGCCCGGGATGATTTTCCCGCGGATTGCGGATTCGTAGACTTTTGCGGACTGCTGGTTCTGCCGAATGGCGGTCAGATCGCCAAACCGATTCGACCAGAGTTTCCGCCCTGCCGCCAGGGAAATGATCGCCTTGGGCGTGCCTCGATACTTCTTCCAGTACTCCCGGTCTTCGTCTCGGATTCGGCGTTGCTCTATCTTGACGCCCGGGTCCCAGTCCCGGCAGTTGGCGGCCTCGGACAGACCGGGAAAATCCGGCATGAGGTCGGGGTCGAGGAGTTCGGAATCGTTGGGGATGATCTTTGAGATCTTGAAAACGGCGGCGTGCTCCGTGAGTTTTCGCATCGGTCCGAACACGTAATACTTCATTGTCAGCGTGTCGCCCGGGGCGGCCGACAGGTCATTGGCGAGCCACCGGCTTACGATCGCCTCGCCGTCGCCGAGCGGTTGGCCGCCGCCGAGGAGCGGACCCCGTGCGGCGACGGTGGAGTAGGGCGTTGTGCGGTCCTCGACGCTGAGTTCGTTGACGAAATAAGTGAGGATGCCTTCGGGAGGCGCTTTGGGGGCGACGGCCTGGGCGGCCCGGACGACGGCGGGGTGCAGGAAAATGCGATCGCTTCGGACTTCGACAAACTTGCCCTCGCGGGTTCGGATTTCCACACCGGCGTCGGCGAGCGTCCATGTTTTCCCAATCGCCCGGTCGGTCTGTTCGCCGGTGACGCCGCCGCCGGCAAGCAGCAGATTGGCCTTGCCGCCCAGTTCGAGCTTCTCCGCCAGCCAGTTCAGCGGCAGGAACGCGTTGAGCGGTGCGGCCTGGTCGGCACGGAGGCCGAATCGCCCGAACTGCCCTGGCCGGACTACCGCGACAATGTCGAGGCGCACCGTTACCGCCGCGTCGGACGTTCGCGACAGCGGGGCGTCCCGCGATACCACCGACGGTTTGGATACTGTCAGGAGCATCTGCTCGCCGGGTTTCACGCCCAGGCGGGCGGCCAGGGGTTCGTTAATGGCGACTTGCCCGTCTTTGAGTTCGGGTGCGCCGGCGCCGCGATCGGGGGAGAGTTTCCAGAACGCCCCGACTACGCCAAGCACGTTTACATTTTCCGCACGTCGCGTTGAATCGTCGCCGTGCTCGCCGACGCCGGGCAGTTGGATCGCCGTGGCGACTTCCGCGCCCAGTTCGCCGGCCAGTTCGTTGCCCAACTCGGCCCGGAAGAAGTTATCCCCGGTTGCCATTGCAGTCGATGTGCCGCCCAGGCGGAGGCGGGCCGTGCGCTGGAGCGTACCGGAAACCGAATCGCCGACCAGCAGCGCGCCGGTCAGTACTGCCGTTGCAACGCCCGCGGCGCCGATGACTCCGAAGTGAGTCCGGCGGTAGAACCACAGGCTGCGGGCGATGAGATCGATGAACTTCATCCGCGGTCTTCCAGTTCCCTCAGGGCGCCGTCGCGCAATTCCATCACCCGGTCCATCCGCCGGGCCAGTTCGGGCGAATGCGTTACCACGATCAGGGTCGTCCCTTCGCCGCGGTTGAGTTCGACCAGGAGTTCGATCAGGGAGTCGGATGTCTGCCTGTCGAGCGATCCGGTCGGTTCGTCGGCCAGCAGGAGCGAAGGTGCGTTGATCAGCGCCCTGGCGAGCGCTACCCGCTGGCGTTCACCGCCGGAGAGAACAGTGGGGCGGTCGTCGGCCCGGTCTGCCAGCGCGACGCGCCCGAGCAGTTCGACGGCGCGGTCCGAGAGTTTCGAGTCGACCCTGCCCGCCGCCAGGGCGGGCAGCAGCACGTTCTCCAGAACCGTACACTGGGGCAGGAGGTGGTGTTGCTGGAATACGAAGCCGATGCGGTTGCGCCTGATCTCGGCGAGTTGGGTCGCGCTGAGGTTCGTCAGGTCGCGCCCGTCGAGACGGACCGTGCCGCTGGTGGGGCGGTCCAGGGCGCCGATGAGATTCAGCAGCGTGCTCTTGCCCGATCCCGAAGGACCGACAATCGCCATCGCCTGGGCGGCAGGTACGCTCAGGGATATGTTGCTGAGCACCGTTACGGACTTATCGCGGGCCTGCGGATAAGTTTTACAAACGCCGTCGAGTTCGAGGATTGTCTGATCGTTCATGTTATCTCGCGGAAGTTTATTTCTTATTTTGACCGAAAGCGTAGATGTATCCGTCCTGGCAGCCTATTACGAATTTTCCGCCGGCGACGGCCGGGCACGAGGTGATCGCCTCGCCGATGCGGTAGTTCCACAACTCCTTACCGTCGGCCAGGCGCAGGATGTAAATGCGTCCGTCTTCGCTGGCGGTAAGAACCTTCTCGCCGCAGATTACCGGTGAACTGTCGACCTGGTTTTTCGTGCGGAACACCCATATCTTCTTGCCCGTTTTGCGGTCGATACAGTGGACCCGCCTGTCGCGCCCGCCTACCACGACGTGTTTGTCGCCGATGGCCGGCGAGGCGAAGAACGGCTGCTCGCCGCCGCCGTACTTCCAGAGCGTCTTGCCGCGTTTGAGATCGATTTTCAGCAGCTGGCCGTCGTAGTGGCCGACGAATGCCGCCCCTCCCGCCAGCGCCGCCGACGATGCGATGTACGAGCCGATTTCCACTTTTCTGACGGTCTTGCCGGTGGCGGTCGAAACCACGTGCAGTATCCCGTCGCATCCGCCGAACACTACCTTTCCGTCCGCGACGGCCGGTGCCCCGTTGATGAAGTATTCGGTTTCGTAGGTCCAGAGCTTCTTGCCCGTTTTCGCGTCGACGCAGTGGAGGAAATTGTCGTAACTTCCGACGAGTATTCGCAGACCGTCGCCGTGGCGGGCGTAGTTGGCCGAGCCGAGTATCCGGTCGTCGGCCTTGTACTTCCACAGTTCCTTGCCCGTTCCCGCCGACAGGCAGTGCAGGGCGCCGTCGTCCGTGCCGACGATAACCTTTCCGTCGATCGCCAGCGGCGGGGCGCTTACGGGATCGCCGGCTTTGAAGGACCACAGCTTCTTCCCGTCCGCCAGAGACAGCGCGTAGAGATTCTCGTCATCGCTGCCGACGAAAACTGTTCCGCCGCTGATTACCGGCGAGGACATGACCGCGTCGCCGGTCTTGAATCGCCACAGCAGCGCGGGCTTGTCGGGCAGCCTGCCCGCGGCGATACCCGTCAGGGCGGGCTGGCCGCGGAATATCGTCCAGCCGCCCGCCGGCGCGCCGGCCGGTCGAGTTGCGGCGGTCGGTTTGGCTGGGGGCTTGTCCGCTGCGCACGCCGCAAATCCCGTCAGCATTGCAAACAATATTGTGTAACGCATAGTTCGCATCATCGCCTCATATCATACTAGGAGCAATTGCTTGCCCCAAGGGCAATTGTCAGCATAATAGTCAAACGCGCCCCGGCGGCGAGTCCGGAGCCTTCCACTAAGGAGAACGTTATGAAGACAATCAGAAAACATCGCTTGGCGGTTGTTTCCGCTATTGTGCCCCCGATGCCTCCGCGGAAGATTCTCGACCGCCCGTTCCCGCGGGAGGTAACGTGATAGATCGCATCGGGAAAATCTATTCGCGGCGGACGGGCGGACGAGCCATACCGGTATCATACCAAGGCAGCCACAGACGGTAAACTGTAAACTTAATAGAAAATAGCGAGATTCGCGATCCTCTTTGCGGCGTTTGTTCTAACGAGACCGGCTTGTATTATCCTGGCGTCGTCGACAAAGTCGACAGTAATCCCGCAGACGGAATATACATACCATATTCGACACCAGGCAGTTCGGTAACAGAATCAAAACACCAACCCCGAACACAGTCCCATAATCCCTTATTTTCCATTTTCACCGATTGATCCCAGGTCTGACCCCGATTGCCCCCTGTCACGATCTCCGCCGACGCGGCAGGGCCAAGGCGCCGAAAACGAGCAGAAGACACGTAGCCGGTTCCGGGACAATCGTCCAGCCGTTATAGGTCCCGGCGTAGGGGTCGAACAGCGTGCTGTTCGTAAGGAATATCTCAACATCGGGGCCAGGAAACGTGGCGTCGAGGTCCCAACTGATCTGAATCTGTCGAAAAACCAATTTCCCGTCCGGCCGGAGGACCGGGTCGGTGAGGCTGACCTGGGCAAGTTCCATATCGAACCATTGTCCTTCGTAGGCTGTCCCGGCCTGACCTTCGAGCAGGAACTGAATAGCATCGTGGGCACCTTCGATGAAGGTGAGCACCTCAGCGTCGGTATCTGTGCTTCCCTCCATCGCGGATTTGAAGATGAAGTCGAAGTCGGCGCTACCGTCATCGAGGCCACCGTCGGAATCCTCTCCCAACCATCCGAGATTGAACTGGTTTGCGAGCGGGCCCTGAAATTCGAAGCCGGCATTGAAGCGTCTGGGGTCGTCGGAATCATACGGAATGCTGCCTAGCCCGTAGTAAAAAGAATTGATGTAGTCGGCGTCGTGTGCCGTTCGCGAACTGCAGGGACGTTTATTGAGATTCTGCTTGAGCACCCATTTGGAGAAATTGCTGAATGACCAGTCGCCCGTGGCGCGATCGCCGCCGGAAACGAGCGACCCGTCGGTCATTTTGGTCTGCGGTCTGGAACCGCCCTTCGGGCGTTCGTTGTGTCCGACGCTCCAGGAATGCGCGACCTCGTGAGCGGCGGTCCGTCCGATCCCGTTGGCGAGCTTGTCCAGGTCCCATTGGCCGCCGGTCTTGTAGTCGTCGCCGTTGCGGTCGGTGAACATGCCGAGATTGACGGTCGAACTGGCGGAACCCGAATTCCACTGCCCATAAACATAATGGGTCGTACCGTCGGGATCGGTGACAAAACCCGAGTTGTTGGCAATGGTGACGGTTCGACTGGCGCTTCCGGCCTGGGCGGAATCGCGGGTCACGGAGATAGTTCCCGGCGGGGGAACGGCTTCGTCGAAATTGGCTTGGATGTCCGCGACGATCTTGTCCTTGAGCTGGGTCTTCTGGTCATCAGAGAGGTTGGGGACGTTGTTTATGGCGTCGGTATTGACGTAGACGATAGTGGATGCCGATACGGCCGTCAGGGACAGAAAGACAACCAGCACCATACCGATAACTATTCCTGCTCCTGTGCTCTTCATTGCCCGATCTCCTGTTTGGGACCTCAATTGCGAAAAAAAAAACGCCCGTGAGCATTCTCTCGAGCGTTCAACATTCCATCCGACTGCTTTTATTGTACCCGTTCCGGCAAAGTGTGTCAAGAAAAAACCAAACTGGGGGGGGCAGGACTATTTTATATGCTTATAAGACAAGTAGTTAGCGGCGTTTTGTTGCTTCATTTGTTTGTGGAAAATGCGATATTCTTGGCGAAAAGGCTCCTGGCATATTGGTGCTACGATAGATAAAATAGTTCTGACCCGGTTTTCGTTGAGAAAACGGTATCGCAGACCTGCAATCACCTTATGTCGCGAAGGTCGCCTCTCATGATTGCATTGATGACGATTGGCGCTGCGCTAATGGCCTGCGCGGGATGCTCACGTGATGAATGCGAAGATTTGGCGCTAAAAACTAGCCCAACCTTCGCACTTCGCGTGTAATTTGACGATTTTCGCAGTTTTTTCATTCGTAAGTCTTTGCGCCACCGTCCGAGAATGCCTCAAATGGCGTGTAGTGAAGACCTTCCCCCTTGATCGGCGGGCTACAGATGGGAC
>JADHXQ010000186.1 GCA_016782885.1 Phycisphaerae bacterium
AAATCGGTGTAGATCGTCTTGTTGTCGCACTTGTCGACGTACTTCACGTCGCACATCGCCAGCTTTTTGATGTTCAGACCGTGCTTTCCGCTGAGGTCGCGAAACGTCCCTCCGCCTCGACCGCCGCATCCGATCAACGCGGCGCCAAACGTCTCGCTGGGCGCCGCGGGCTTCCCGGCGCCGCCGAGGACGTGGCTGGGAACGATCGAAATCGTCGCAGCCGTGGCCGCCGCCGCCGCGCCTTTCATCAAACCACGACGTGTCATTTCAGTTGTGCGTTTTTTCATTGGGCCAAACTCCTGTGTTGTCAATGTTGCGTTATGTATTCCGCATCCGTGGATTCTAACCCGCCGACGCAATGAATGTCTATTTCTTCTTGCGGCGAGGTTTCTTCGCCGATGGCGCCTTTTTCTCTCCAAGCCCCTGCAGCGCCCAGCCAAGCGTCCGCTGGGTGTACCCGTCGCCTTTGGCCTTCTTCATCGCGTCGACGGCGTCTCTGGCCTTTTCGTCAAGGTGGTCCAGTGCGTTTGCGGCATGGAGGCCGACCCGCACGTTTGAATGACCCAGCGCCTCGGTCAGCACAGCAAGCGCCTTGTCGCCCTTGCCCATCGAACAGAGCAACTCGGCCGCGGCGATGCGAACGTTCGGGCAGGAGTCGCCCAGCGCCTTGGTCAAGGCTTCGCTCGCCCCAGCCGCCTTGGCGCCGAGCGAGAGGCATCCGATCGCGCCCCAGTATCTCACGCCGGAATCCTTGTCGCCAAGCATTGCGATGAGTTTGGGCAGATTCTTCGCATCGCGAGCGCCTGCCACATCCGCAGCCGCCATCAGCGCCGCCTGATCGTACTTCTTCGGATCGCGGGCCAGATCGTACAGTGTGGACCCTTGCGCCCGCGTCAGGAATTCCGCTTCCGGCAGAAAACCGATATCGTGAATGTCGACAGCCCAGGCGATCTGGGCCTCTCGCATCCGCTGGAGGATTTTGCTGAATTTCGGATCGCCGGCGAGGTTGTTTACCTCGTGCGGATCGGCCTTGGTATCGTAGAGTTCCTCGGTGGCCTTGGGCTGGAAGAACAGCTTTTCGGCGCCCTTGAGCCTTCCGGCGAGATGCTCTTTCCAGAGCGACTGCATCGATTTCGACTTCCAGAGATACTCCAGATGCTGCCCCCACGGGAGGTGGGGCATGTAGTTTCGGATGTATTTGTACTGCTTGTCGCGGACAGCGCGTGCAAAGTCGTATCGCTCGTCCATCCGCCCGCGGAACAGGTACACGTAATCTCGCGGTTTGGCCGCCTGGGCGCCCAGGAACGCCTCGCCCTGTATGTAATCGGGTATCTTGATCCCCGCCAGCGACAGCATCGACGGCGCCAGGTCGATAAAGCTCACCAGGCGGTCGGTCCGGGTCCCAGGCTTACCGGGGGCCAGATGCGCGTACTTCTTCGGAAAGCGGGCGATCATCGGAACGTGCGTGCCCGAGTCGAACAGGAACCGCTTCGACCGCGGCAGGACGCCCCCGTGGTCGGCGTAGTAGATCACGATGGTCTCTTCAGCAAGACCGTCGGCCTTCAGGTCGGCCAGAAGTTTACCCATCTGCGCGTCCATCTGGGTGATCCGCTCGTAGTAGTACGCCCAGTCGTTGCGGAACTCCGGCGTGTCGGGGTGGTAAGGGGGCAGTTCGACCTTGGCTGGATCCTGGCTGGACGGCTTGGCGCCGCGATGCAGACAACTCTCGTGAGATGTGCCGATATTGAAGATGCTGAAAAACGGTTGCCCTTTCTTCCGTCCGCGCCAGTGTCCGCGGCCCGAGCAGACGTCCCACGTACCCTTAGGCAGCCTGGCGATGTTGTAATCGGTCTTGGAGCAGTTGGTCGTGTAGTAGCCCGCCTCGCGGAGATACTGCGGGAAGAACTTGATCTTGTCCGGTATCGGGTTCTTGCTCCGCATGTGCTGCGTCCCCATCGACGGTGGATACATGCCCGTGATAATCGTCGAGCGGGCCGGAGCACACACCGGGGCATTTGCAAACGCGTTTTCGTAGAGTATGCCCTCGGTCGCGAGCTGGTCCAGATGCGGCGTGACCGCGTTCTTGTATCCGTAGCAACCGAAGAACGGACCGTTGTCTTCGCTGACCAGCCAAAGGATATTCGGGCGGTCGGCGCCCTTGTCACGTGCCGATACGACACCGGGAATCGCCGCCGCCGCGGCGCCGAGTCCGATCGTCTTGAGAAACGCTCGCCGGGAACCGCTCGTTAACATCGTACTAATCCTTTCTCAAAACGCAGCCTGTATGGGCATTCGGAACCTACACATCCAATCAGCCCCAAACCGGAATGCATCATACCCCGATTAACGCTGGAAGTGGAGGTTTGTGGCGAGCAATCCATAATTGAGCGTCTGGTGAGTGCGAAAACCAGATGGGGATTACATGGATTTTCGGATTACATGGATTAACGACTTTGCTTATGTAACGGCCGGGTGTTTAGACGTGTCGTTACCACGACCTTGCCGTTAATCAATGTAATCCAAAAATCCATGTAATCCCCATCTGTCGTTCGATCGCAAAACGGCGTTACTACTGTCCAATCATTACGAAAGATTACTCAAAGCCCGAAGAAACGCCTGGCGTTGGCGGTGGTTTGTTCGGCAAATTGTTCGGGGGTGACTCCCCGCAGCGACGCCAGGCACGCCGCCACGTGCGCCACGTGCGCCGGTTGATTCACCTTGACGTTTCGCACCGGTTCGGGCGAGAGGTACGGGGCGTCGGTTTCCACGAAAATCCGATCGTCCGGTACGATCAGCACGCCGGCGCGGATGTCGTCGGCCGTCTTGAACGTCGCGATCCCCGAGAAACTCACCATCGCCCCGATATCCAGAATCTCGCGTACTTCACCCGCCCCGCCGGTAAACGAATGGAACACCATCGACCGCCCGTCGACGCCGGATTCGCGCACAATCGCCATCGTGTCGTCAAACGCCTCGCGGGTGTGGATCACGATAACCTTGCCCAGCCTCGAAGCCAGTGCGAGCTGCTCGGCGAACACCTCCTGCTGACGGGGGCGCGGAGAGTAATCGTAGTGATAGTCCAGCCCGATCTCGCCGATTGCGACGTTTCGCTCGTGGGCGGCCAGTTGCTCGACATCGCCCAGATAATTCTCGTCCTGCTCGACCGCGTGGTGCGGATGGACGCCGGCCGTACAGAAGACCTCCGCGTGCTTCGAGGCGATATCGACCGCAATCCGGGCGTCGGGCAGGTTGGCCGCCGCGGAGATCATCGTGTTGACGCCCGCAACCGCGGCGGTGCTGATAACCTCCCCGATGTTGCGCCTCAGGCGCCCGTCGGCGAGATGGCAGTGTGTGTCGATCAGGTTCATAACGCCTCCGGGTCGGGATTTGAAGTAAAAGCCGCCGCGATGTGCTTGATCTGCGGTTTGGCATCCGGCGGCGATACGATGGCGACTATATCGTAACGAATACTGTATTGCTCGGTCGGATGGCGTGAGAGGTAGTAACGGGCGGCTTTGCGTATTCGGCGTCTCTTGGAGGCGTTTACGGCTGATTCAGGGGTATTGTAGCTGTCGTCCGAGCGGGTCTTCACTTCCACGAAAACGATCGTCTCACGTCCGGATTCTCGGCGTGTGGTCGGGTCGAGGGCGATTATGTCTATCTCGCCTGAGGGGCAGCGGTAGTTTGTGGCCAGCAGCTTCATGCCTTTTCGCTTGAGCGTGCGTGCGGCGAGATGTTCGCCGTGTTGCCCAAGCGTTTTCTCAGGCCTGAAAGGCCACATGAACCTTATTCCTCGGATGCGGCGGCGGGCCTCTTCTTCTGGCCTGCGACCTGCTTGAGGCGGGTGGCCTTACCGACACGGTCGCGGAGAAAGTAGAGCTTGGCCCTTCGCGTCTTACCGCCTCGCAGGACCTTTACGCCCGAGACTTTGGGGCTGTGGAGGGGGAAGGTGCGTTCGACGCCCTGCTGGTTGACTATCCTGCGAACGGTAAATGTCTCGCTGATACCGTGACCGCTTCTACGGATTACCACACCGCCGAATATCTGTACGCGTTCTTTATCGCCTTCGACGATCCTGACCGAAACTTCCACGGTATCTCCGACTTCAAATACCGGAACGTCGGTCTTCATGGACGATTGGGCGGCTTTTTTGAGTAATTCCTGGCTCACGATAACACTCCCGTCAATACCGTCTGCTGCGGTATTCGATCCTGAATTCTATGATTGATCTTCTTCTGTTTCCGCGTTTTGGCGGTAGGCTTCCCAGAGGTCCGGTCGCCGGTCTCTGGTTCGCTTCCGGGCCTGCTCCAAACGCCACTGCTCGATCTTCGCGTGGTGCCCTGACATCAGCACGCCGGGAACTTCCATCCCGTCGAAAACTTTCGGTCTGGTGTATTGCGGATACTCCAGCAGGCCTGCGTTGAACGACTCTTCGTCTATCGATTCATCTTTGCCAAGGGCGCCGGGAAGCAGGCGAATGACACTGTCGCAAACCGCCATTGCCGCCACTTCACCGCCCGAGAGCACAAAGTCGCCCAGGCTTATTTCCATATCCGCCAGGCCGATTCGTATCCGTTCGTCAAAGCCTTCGTAGTGCCCCGCCAGGAGCACCAGGTGGTCTTCTCCCGCCAGTTCGCGGGCTTTGGCCTGGGTCAGGGGCTCACCCTGCGGCGTGAGCATTATCACCTTACCGTCCGAACCGGAAGCCTTGCGGACCGCTTCGACTGCGTCGAACACGGGTTGGCAGATCATCACCATTCCGGGCCCGCCGCCATACGGTGCATCGTCTACGGTCTTGTACGAGTCGGTGGCGTAATCCCGAATATTCGTTCGGTGAATTTCCGCCAGGCCTCTCGCCCGCGCGCGGCCAATAATGCTTGTCGAGCAAAACGCCTCGAACATCTCGGGAAACAGCGTAAGGATGTCGATACGCAGTGCCATCGCAATGCGGGCTCTTTCCGCCGCGCCTCGGCGCTGGCGTTATTGCCCGATACCGTTACGCTTCAGCAAATCGCTGACCGTCTCGCTCGGTTGGGCGCCAACGCTCAACCAGTACTCAATCCGTTCGCGATTCAGCGAAACCTGCTTCTCGGGTGTCTTGGCGTTGGGGTCATACCAGCCCAACTCCTCGATCGACCTACCGTTGCGGGGAACGCGTGAATCCATCGCGCTGAGGCGAAAGAAACTACGGTGCCGCCGGCCCATCATTTTCAATCTCAATCGAACCGCCACGTATAATTCTCCAATGCATCTCGCTGCCTCTACAGGTAGCGTGGACTAACCGGTTAATGTTGGGAATCGAGCATTCTAGCAAACTCACCGCCGCCTGCAAGTCTTTTTTCACGGGATTTTGTATATAAGGCATGGCAATTGTCAGTTGCCAGCCGTTTTATAAGCAAACCGCTCATCCGGGGTCCCGATTCTTCCGGGACCCCGGTGAGCGGTATTGGGGTTAGAGGTTATATGTTAGCGTCTCAGGCGTTACGGCGGCGGCGCCTCAGCAGGATTCCGATACCGCCCATCGCCAGCAGCACC
>JADHXQ010000085.1 GCA_016782885.1 Phycisphaerae bacterium
AAGTACAAGGTCCAGACGCAGATGGGCAACCAGGGTCACTCCTCGGAAGCCATCCGCCTGATGAAGGAATGGATCGCGGCTGGGGCGATCGGTGATGTAACCGAAGTTCACGCCTGGTCAGACCGCCCGGACAAGGGACCGTGGTACGCCAACTTCGCCGCACGCGAGTTACCCAAAGGCACGCCGCCAGTACCGAAGCACCTCGATTGGGACCTCTGGCAGGGACCGGCGAAGGAACGCCCGTATCATCCGGCGTACCATCCGTTCAAGTGGCGCGCGTGGCTGGCGTACGGAACCGGCGCACTGGGCGACATGGGCTGCCACATACTGGACCCGGCGTTCTGGGCGCTGGACCTGGGCTACCCGACGAGCGTGCAGGCCGAGGTGAAACACCACAAGCCCGAACTGGCCGATCAGGCGTTCCCGATCGCTTCGACGCTGACATACCAGTTCCCCGCACGAGGCAAAATGCCCCCGGTAAAGCTAGTCTGGACTGACGGGTCATACAAAACCCCTCGCCCCAAGGATCTCGAAGAGGGCAGGAGGATCGACGCCAGCGGCGCATTCATCTTCGGGTCCAAAGGCCAGATCAAGCACGGTTCGCACGGGGCCAGCGGAATGCGAATATTCCCCGAAACCAAGCAGAAGGAATATGACCCCCACCGCCCGCCCAAGACCATCCGTCGCGTAAAGAACGGACACATGGGCGACTGGATTCGCGCCTGCAAGGACGGAAAGCCCGCCAGTTCGAACTTCGGATACGGCGGGGCGCTTACGGAAATGGTGCTCCTGGGAGTGCTGGCTATGCGTTTCAGCGGTCAGAAGCTCGAGTTCGACAGCAAGACAATGAAGTTCACCAATTTCCCCAAGGCCAACGAACTGCTCCACATCAAGTATCGAGACGGTTGGAGCCTGTAAAACACAACACTCACTCGGTGGTGACGCCGGGCTGACAAACAACGGGCGGGAACAGAGAGCTTGCGGCTCTGTTCCCGCCTTTGTCTATTTTGAACCGTAGATGATCTGGGCCCACACATATTAATCCAGTTTCTCCGTTACCAATAAAGGCGGGCGTCCACATAACCTACAGAGTCGCTATTCTACTTCGTGTTTTTTGTTGCAAAGGAGATAAATCATGAAGCGGTATGGAATTATGTCGATGGTCGTAGTGTTGGCGGTCGCCTTGTCGGCGACATGGTCGTTTGCGGAATCGCGTCATCGCGGCCGCCGCGGGCGTGACGATGACAAGAAACCTGAACGATCCGGCGACAGAGACAAAGACGCACCCAAAGCCAAGGCGCCGCAGGAACACGGACCGCAGCGCGGTTTCCAGGGTCGCGGGCCGCGAAGCGGTTTCTTCGGACGCGGACCGCAGCGAGGATTCCCAGGCCAGGGACCCAGTGAAGAGATGAAACGACGATTCGCCGAAATGCGCAAAAGGGACGCCGAAGAATCCAAGGCCAAACCCAAATCCAGGGAAGAATTCATCAAGAGAATGCACGAAGAAATGCGCAAGAAGATGAGCCAGCATAAGGACTCCGGGCCCTCGAAGGCTCGCGGTGAGTCCCGGCGCAGTCCGCGGCGCGGATTCTCCGGACGAGGCCCCAGTGAAGAGATGAAACGACGATTCGCCGAAATGCACAAAAGGGGCGCCGAAGCATCCAAGGCCAAACCCAAATCCAGGGAAGAGTTTTTTAAGAAGATGCACGAAGAAATGCGCAAGAGGATGAGCCAGCATAAGGATTTCGGATCCTCGCAGGCTCGCGGTGAATCCCGGCGCGGATCGCACCGCGGCTTCTCCAAACGCGGGAATCATCACCGTGGTGCTTCCAGAGGCGGGTCCAGCCGTAACCACAAAGGTCACTTCGCACGCGATTCCCAGCACGGATCGCAAGCCGGTTTCGGACGCGGCGGTTTCCAGCGCGGACCGCAGGCCGCTTTCGGACGCGGCGGTTTCCAGCACGGACCGCAGGCCGCTTTCGGACGCGGCGGTTTCCAGCGCGGACCGCAGGCCGCTTTCGGACGCGGCGGATTCCAGCGCGGACCGCAGGCCGCTTTCGGACGCGGCGGATTCCAGCGCGGACCGCAGACCGGCTTCGGACGCGGCGGATCTCAGCGCAGACAGCAGACCTGCCCATACTGCGGACGCTGATCCCTCAGATTTACGAATGTTTCAGCCGGCGGCGACCATCTGGTTGCCGCCGGCATTTTTTTCGGAAGAGACTCACTCGCTAACCTTTAAATCCACCTTGGACGGGACAAGGCGTTTGACGGCGAAACGCCGGATGGCGCCGACCGTACAATACGTCGCGACACCCAGCGGGCGGACCAACTCCTTCTGAGGCCAGACATTGAACCTCTTGCCCTTGGTAACCTGCTCGATGATCTTCTCGTCGTCAAGCCACACGCGGACATACCCCTCGGCCACGGTGACTTCTATGGAGTACCACTTGTTCTTGACGAACTCGATCGCCTGGCTCGTCGCATTTTCGATGGCGGACATGTCGTCCACGTTCGACAGGCCCACGGCCGTCCCGCCCCATCCGCCGAGGATCAGGCTAACATAGCCCTCGCCGACCGGAAATGTCAGCCCGCAGAAGAAGTCCGAACCGTCGACTCTCCTGGCCTCCAGCGACAAGGTAAAGTCGGTCTTGAGCATTTCACCGCCCCATCGCACGCCGGTAAGATCGCTTCCGGCGCCCAGTATCATCGCGCCGTCTTCGACGCTGATCTTCCCCGGCATGTCGAAATACTCCTTGGTCAGGACGTTCCATCCGGTCAGATCCCGCCCGTTGAAGAGTTCAACCTCCTGTCCGGAGGCCAGGGCGGTAATGTCGGGCGCCGATGCACATCCCAGGGACATCCCCAGTATTGCGATGGCGGCGGCGTGTGCGGCAAGTGATGTCAGTTTCATAATGCTCTCCAATGTTAGGATTACAGCTCCAGTGTTATTGTCGCCAGGCTTCCATTACCGCCAGGCAGGCGCCGTTGAGTTCTACCGCACGTTCGGGCGTGTCGGCTTCGTTGTAGCAGCGGAATTCCGGCGCGTTGCCCGAGGGTCGCAGGTGGATCACCTCGCCGTTATCGAATGTCACACGAAGCCCGTCGGTTGTGTCAACGCCCGCGACCGTTCCGCACAAGTGACCGAACGCCGCCTCAATCGCCGCCGCCCCGCCGGAAGCGAACTCAGCCAGCCTGGCCTGGGAGGCGGCGGTTGGAAATTCCTTGAGGCGGTTGGACGCGGTAAACCGCCGCGGCAGGTCGCCCAGCAGCTCAGATATCGTTTTACCCTCGCGGATCGACAGCAGGATTATGCATACCATCGGAAGGACCGCATCGCGAGTAGGCAGCGCACGCAGCGTCTTTCCATCTCGCAAGATGTCCGAGTTCGTCAGGAATCCCCCGTTGGCCTCGTATCCGACCACGTACTCGCCCCCGGAGGCGGAAGCTTCGACCATCCCGGCGATAACGTAAGGCGAGCCGATCCGCGTGCGAATCACCCGCCCGAACAGACCGCACTTCTCGACGGCGCTATTGCAACTGACCGGAGTGACCACCGCATCGGCGCCGAGATACGCCGCACACAAAATCCCCGCCACGTCGCCGCGAAGCCACACGCCCGTTTCGTCGCTGATCAGCGGGCGGTCGGTGTCCCCGTCAGCAGATACTATCGCGTGGAAGTCGTTTTCACCTGCCCACTGCTTGGCCAGCTCGACATCCTCCGGCCGGATCGCCTCGGTATCGACCGGGATGAACGTATCGGAAAAACCCAGCTTCGTCACGTCGGCGCCCAGGGCGCTGAGTATCTCGTAGATCATCTCCCGCCCCACACTTGAATGTTCGTACAGGCCGATCGACCTGCCGTCCAGACACGCCTCCGGGAAGAAGTCCACGTACCGACTGACGTACAACTCGGCGGCCTCGGGTGACACCGCGCCCAGATCGAAAGGCTCCGCCAGAGACCCGCCGGCGTCGAACAGGTCGGCGTCGAACGTGATCTCCTGGGCCTTGATGCCCGCCTCATCGGTTTTCATAATCTCGCCATCGCTGCGGTTGTACTTGATACCGTTGCGGTCATCGGGAATGTGGCTGCCGGTGACCATCACCGTCGCGATGCCCTTGACCAGTCCGAAATACGCCACCGCCGGCGAGGGCAGCTTACCGCTATTGATCGGCGCGAATCCCATATCGCTGACAGCCCGCCCCGCCGCGGCCATGATCCGATCCGTACTGGGACGCAAGTCCCCGGCAATCGCCACCGCCGCCCCCGGCGAGATCATGCCCGCCCCCGCCAGATGCTTCAGAAAAGCGGCAGTATAAACGTAGCAGACCTCATCAGTCATGGCGTCGGCCAGCCCGCGAGCCCCACTAGTCCCGAACTTAACACCACTGGACTCCATCAACTCATCAACTCGAATTGTCGTTTCGGACATCTCTCTTACCTCGTGCTCGTTGGACGAGAGCGATTCGCCATCCCCCCCAGTGTAACGTCATGGAAGATGCCTGTCAGCCCCGCTCTGCGGACGATCGCAAATGTTCAGGCATTTCGCCGCGGCGCGGGTTTGGTGTTGAATCTGGATTAGTCGCCAGGGTAATCCCCAGGCCGCATCCGACTCCAACACACGATGCTGGACTTGTATTGCGGGTGCGACATAGAATGATCTGAAGAAAATCCGGAAAACATGTCCAATTTCTCGGCGAGCGGCGGAATTCTTGCATGGAAGTGAAAGATGATCATGAACGCTTCACGCGACTGCTGATTCAGCATGAGCCCGAACTCCTGCGATGCGTTCTGGTTGTGGTGCCCAATCGCGCCGATGCGCGTGATATCCTGCAGGAGTGTTCGGTCGCTCTGTGGCGGCGTTTTTCCGACTACGACTCCGAGCGTCCGTTTGCCAACTGGGCCCTGGGCTTTGTGCGGATGGAAGTACGCCGTTTTCTGCGTAAATCCGAGCGGCGCGCCCAGTTGACCGCACGGGCAGCCGAGTTACTGCTTCAAGACGAGCAGACCCGCGCCGCGGAACTCGAGGAACGTGAAAGCTTCCTGAAACACTGTTTCGACGCCCTCCCCGAACATCATCGCCAGCTTCTCCACGGTTACTACCACGACGAATATCCCGTCAGCGAGTTGTCGCAGCGAAGCGGGAGATCGGTGGACGCCGTTTACAAGATGCTCCAACGGATTCGGCTCGCCCTGCATCAGTGCATCGAATCGAAAATGAGGAGATCGGCAACATGAATACGCATGATTGGCAATCCGCTATCGGGCGGCACCTCGACGGAGTCGCCGCGCCGGACGAAGTCGCCTCGCTTTCGGCGCAGCTTGAATCTGACGCCGAAACGCGGAAGCTGTACCTCGAAATGGCTCGCGTTCACGCGACACTGGTCGCCAACGATCTGCCTGAATCATCGGCGGAAGACGGAATTGCGTGCGAGGCGTGCGGGGATTTGTCTGGTGCGGGCAGTCGACCGGGGCGATGGTTGGCGCTGTCGGGGATTGCGGCCGCTATCGCGGGCGCCCTGGTCGCGGGCTTTCTGCTGACGCGTCCGAGCGATGAACCGGCGATCGCGACGATCACGGAAATGAACGGGGCCCTGCAATGGACCGGTGACGGCGGGCGGATCGTTGGCGATCTGGAAGCCGGAGATACGGTGCGCGGAGGTACGCTGGAATCACTCTCGGCAGATTCGTGGGCAGTGTTGACGTTCCGCGACGGATCGACAGTTACCGTGTCGGGACAGTCGACGCTGACGATCTCCGAGGATCAACAGAAGCAGATTCACTTTCGAAAAGGAAGCATGTCTGCTCACGTCGCGGCGCAGAGGCAGGGGCGCCCCATGCTGATCCATACGCCGACGGCGAAGCTGGAAGTACTGGGCACGCAGCTCAATGTGGATGCCGAAGCGGCTTCGACAACGCTTCGTGTGAACGAGGGTCGGGTCCGCGCGACCCGGCTGGCCGATGGCAGCGTGGCCGATGTTCCCTCGGACCACCAGGTGATCGTGTCGGCCAACCGGCGGGCGAAACTCACCGTAAGACGCCAGCCCGAATCCGTCCGCTCGTGGAAAAGCAGGCTTCCGGCAGGCACGATTTACGGGCAATGGATTCCGGGCCGCGGGGCAGCCGGCGGCATGTTGCGAGCCGCTCCCGTGCTCCTGAATCCCGCGAAGAATCCGATCACGCTTCACCTGGCGTCGATATCGGTTTGTCGTGGCACAGCTCCCCCTGTGGCGCCGGCGTCGGGGGGGAGCTTCCACATTCGAGGCCGGATCGAGGCTTCGGGAGATCTCTACTTCGGTCTTACGATGAAGCACGTCAAGGGGGGCTTTGCAGGGAAGTACGTCACCGTGCGCAGGGTCAGCGGCGCTGACAAGACGGGCCAACGCCTGGACATCAAACTGCCTCTTGATGAATTCAGGCCGCAGGAAAAGGAGTTCCCTGATTCGCCGGTCGGCCTGGAACTCGTTGACATGTGGTGTTTCACCTACAACCAGGATGCGGAACTGAGGATCAACAGTATCGAACTGCTGCCCTCGGCTCCGTCGGGAGTTGGCGATCAGCCCACAACCCAGAGGCACCAAATCCCCCTGATGGATATCTGGACGGCGGCGGCGCAAGGCAACGTCGAAGCCGTCAAACGCCATCTTGCCGCCGGAGCGGAAATCAACGGGGCATTCGTAGCCCCCGGTATACCCGCATCGGGCGCCACGCCCTTGCATCTCGCAGTTTTTTGCGACCAGGGCGAGATGGCTCAATTCCTCATCAAGACCGGAGCGAATCTCAACGCCAGAGCCAAGGACAAGCACGGCGGGACCCCGCTGCACTGGGCGGCTGCACTAGGTCGCTTCGAGAGATCCAGACAGCTGATAGACTCCGGCGCGGACGTCAACGTCAGGGACAACAATGCGTTTACACCTTTGGACGCAACCAACTATGACCCCAAGTCCCGGAGAAAAACCAAGCTCAAGATTGCCGAACTTCTCCGAGCCAGGGGCGGCAGGAGCAAGACCGAGCACCGGAAAGCACCAGCCCTGTAACGACACCGCAAAGTATGGCATACTGTGAACCCTCACCGAACAGGAGACGCAAGATGAAGAAACTCACCGCACTGACGCTCGCTATCGCCCTTTTCGCAGCATGTATCCCAGCACAGGGGGAACCTGCAGACGAGAAAGCCAAAGACAGCGGCCCGGTCGCCAAACTCCACGCGGCGGCGAAGGAAGGCGACACCAAGGCCATCGGGCAGTTGCTGTCGTCCGGTGCGAAGGTGGACGCCAGGGACCAATCGGGCTCCACCCCTCTGTTCGTGGCATCGCTGTTCGGTCGGACCGACGCGGCGAAACTGCTGATCAAGAAGGGCGCCGACATCAAGGGCGCCAAGGGCACCGACGGGTCGACCGCTCTGCATGTGGCGGCGTTTTTCTGTTATACGGACACCGTGAAACTGCTCCTGAAATCCGGTGCGAACATCAACGCACTGAACAACAGGTCCGATACTCCGCTCGATGCGGTCTCCGGAGCCTGGAGCGAAGGTCTGGGCGAATTCTACACCGGTGTCGCCAAGGCCCTCGGGTTGAAAATCGATCTGGACAGCGTCAAGGCTGCCCGGCCGAAAATCGCCGCACTCCTGAAATCCCGCGGCGGCAAGACGGGACGCAAACCGGCCGGCAACATCAAGGATGTCGCCGCACTGGGCATACGCTGCTCGTATTACTGCAACGGTAGGATCCACGTCGGCGTGCTCGGCACGCCGGATGGAAAACCGATCACAGAACCGCCGGTCAAGAGTTGGGAGGATTTCAAGCCGTCCTGGTCGAAAACCGGCGACATGCTCGTGTTTTTTCGCCGAGTGAAGAACGACCCGAACGTGATCAACTGGAAGACCAAGATCTGCATTATCAAGACCGACGGCACGGGCTTTCACGAGTTGACCGACGGGACCGGCACCAACTTCAACCAGACCTGGACGCGCAACGGAACGAACACGCCGATCTGGAACCGCAAAAACCCCAAGACCGGCGGTTTTATAATCATGAAGAGCAAGATCGGCGCAAAACCGGGCCAGGAAGTCCCGATCACCGACCCCCGCTACCACAACTGGGCATACTCATGTCTTATCGACGGCAGGATCCTGGTCATGTCCGCGCACCCCAAGCAGGGGTGGGGCTACTTCCTGATGACGCCCAAACCCAACGGAAAGTCGATCTACCAGCGCATCGACACCGCCGGACTGGCAAGGAAGGGCCTGCTCGATCGGATCAGCATCTCGCCCAGCGAAGACAAGGTCTGTTTCGAACACCAGATCGGGCACAAACACAATCCCATAGGGCGCACGCTGTACGTAGCCGACTTCGACGCCAAGAAGCGCGTCTTCACCAACGTTAAACCGTTTGCGAACCTGGAAAAGAAACAGTTGTGGTTCGCCTACCCGCGCTGGACCAAGGGCGAGAAGGCGATCGTCTACCACGCCAACAGAACGCTGCGCCTGTATACGTTGAAAAGCGGCGTCACGACGCAAGTGTCAACGAATCCGCGCGCCGACTACCGCTACCCCCACGGCGAGAGGATGCCGAAATAGCACAGGAGCAAAATCCATGCAGAATCCGAATCCCCGACTTGGACGACGCGAGTTCCTCAAGCGAACCGCGCACACCGCAGCCATCGCAGGCATCGCCGGCGCAGCATCAGCGGCCGTACCAAAAGACAAGAAGATCAAGCTCGCCGACACCATCGGCGCCCGCATGTTCGGCAAGACGGGCGACAAGCTCCCCGTACTCGGATACGGCGGGGCCGCCCTGCCGAAGAAATGGGGAAATCCCCTTTCGCTCGAAGACCGCGTGAAGCTGGTACGCTATGCCTACGACAGCGGAATCCGTTATTTCGACACATCCATCAGTTACACCTACGCGGAAAGCCAGGCGATTATCGGGAAAGCTTTGAAGCCCGTTCGCGACAACGTCTTTATTACCACCAAGGTGGACCTCTGGAATTTGTCCAGAAAAGATGGACGTATCACGAAGGTAAACAAAAAGGAAGTTGCCCGGCAGATCAAGATGAACCTGAAGGAACTGCAATCGGATTACATCGACGCCGTTTTGATCCACGGCACGCCGGGCGTGCAGCAGATGACCGTCGAGCAGAACCTGGAAGTCATGGGTGAACTCGTAAAGGCGCGAGAAAAGGGCCTGATCCGATTTGTGGGCTTCTCGGCGCACTCCTACTTCGACAAGGCGTTGGCCTTGATTTCTTCGGGCGGCTTTGATCTGTGCATGCTGGCGTGCGGGTATCTGCCTCGGGGACACGACCAGATATTCTCGAAGAAGGCGATCGCACTTCGCGAGAAGTGCCTTGCCAAGGCACACGAACTCAAGATGGGCATCGCCGCCATGAAGGTCATCGGGGCGGGTATTCTCGGAGCGTGGTCCGGGTACGTCGTGCCCAAGTTTGACAAGAAGCGTCTCGAGCTTCTGCCCGGAGCCGCGATGCGCCACGTGCTGAAAGACAAGCGAATCAACATGCTCTGCATCGGTATGCGACTCAAGGGCGAGATCGACGCCAACATCAAGACCCTCGCCGGCGACGTCACCTTCACCGACGCCGACCGCACCCTCCTCGATGATTTCGGCCCTAAGGCCCTCAAGAGCGAAGCAATGAAGAAAATGAAGGTTGAGTAATCAGAACACCGCCAAATCCCTGGCTTACCAGACAGGAGACCTGAACCCATGAGACTATCGACGATCACCTGGCTTGTCGTGACGTGTTCTTTTACCGTCCCGGCCACCGCCGCTGATTGGCCGCAATTTCACGGACCGAATCGCGACAACAAATCCCTCGACAAGGGGTTGCTGAAAAAGTGGTCCCAGGATGGGCCTATGCGTATCTGGGAAGCGTCCGGTATCGGGCATGGGTACTCGACAGTCTCAATCGCGGGCAAACGCATCTACACGACCGGAAGCATCAACGGCGATTGCGTCATCACCGCAATGGACATGAACGGAAAGAAGCTCTGGACCAGGACCAAGTACAGGAACGGGTGCCTGACCTATGCCGACGGGATGTTTTATCTCTACGCGGATAATGGGACGATGGTCCTGGCGAGGGCAACAGACAAGGGGTTTGAAGTCACCGGTAGACTGAAGATCAAGGATCCGGGAAAGAACCCGACCTGGGCGCATCCTGTTGTATGCGGCGGGAGGCTTTATATCCGCTACGGAAATAAACTCGGCGTTTACAACGTCATTGAGAGATAGACGCCCATCTATCGGCGGCGCTTGGGCCGAAGCATCAAATTGGGTTCCAACGAAGGAAAACCGCTGAAATACGGAGGTAGAACATGAGTTCTGTGAGACGACTGTACAGAGACGTCAATCGACGGAACTTGCGCGGGCAAAGCATGGACAAAAATAGTATTATATAGCGATTGTCCCGTCTGCGGCGACACGGGACAAACCGCCCCGTACGAGACTGTATCCAACGGGCTAAGGATGCGTACGAACACCAGGCAGACCAAAACACGCTGTCGCGGGGGCCGGGCTCCTGCAATGGGTGCGGTCGTACTGGTGTGCCAGACCGCCGTCGGATGCAAGTCGCCCCAGGCCTGGCGCCTGGAGGCCGACGGCGTCGCGGCCGACATTATCAAGGCCATCGAGGCGCTTAGGCATGAATAGAATCAAATAGTCGAGCAAGTTACTGATCACAGATCGGAAAGGAATTGGATAATGAAAGCGATTACGATTTCAAAACGTAGCGGTCCTATGGTTCGGATTCTCACGGTGCTGGCGACGCTTGGGGCACTAGGCCCCTGGGGCGCCATGGCGAAGGATACACCGCAACCGGGAAAGGGGGCGCCCAGCGCACCAACGACGGTCAAAACCGAAGGCGGTATCGACCTGTTCGACGGAAAGAGCCTCACCGGTTGGGAGCACTATCTCGTCAAACCCGACTTGAAGATGTCCGACGTGTGGTCTGTTCGCGACGGGCTGCTGGTCTGCAAGGGCACGCCAATGGGATACATCGCCACAAAGAAAGAGTTCACCAACTTCAAGCTCGTCGTCGAGTGGCGCTGGCCGCCCGGGAAGCAAGCCACCAACAGCGGCGTGCTGATGCGGATTACCGGCAAGCCTCAGGCCCTGCCCAAGTGCGTCGAGGCGCAGCTCAAAGCCGGAAGCGCCGGCGACGTCTACGGTTTCCACGGATTTCACGTCAAGGGCTCAGCGCGGGTGATATCCGCCGAGAACAAGTTTGTCGGAAAGCTCTCGGGCGTATCGAAGATCAAGGGCAACGAAAAGAAGCCGGGCGAGTGGAACAAGTACGAGATAACATTCAACGGCGGCGATCTGACGGTCATCCTCAACGGGCAGAAGGTCAACGAGGCGACCGGTTGCGACGTTGTGGCCGGGAAGATCGGCCTGCAGTCCGAAGGCGGTGAAGTCCACTTTCGCACCGTGCGGTTGATCCCGCTCGACAAGGACGTCTCGCCGATCAAAGCTCCGAAACCGGGCGCCCAGATCGCCACCTCAACGGAAGTCACGCTCGGTGAGGGCAAGAAGGCGAGAGTCCACCACCTGCTGTCCTTTCCGGCCGGCTACGACAAGCAAGACAAGCACCCGTTGATAATCTTCCTCCACGGTATGGGCGAGCGGGGAGACAATCTGAATCGCGTAAAGGTCCACGGACCCCCGAAAATCGTCGCCAAGAACAACACGACACCGTTCATCATCGTCTCCCCCCAATGCCCGAAGACCGAATGGTGGAATATCGAGAAACTCAGCAAACTGCTCGACCACATTCTCGCTACAACCAAAACCGACCCCGACCGAGTCTATCTGACGGGCCTGAGCATGGGCGGTTTCGGCACGTGGGGGTGGGCTGCAAGAGAGCCCGGGCGATTCGCCGCGGCAATACCGATCTGCGGTGGCGGCAACCCGAAAACTGCAGCAAAACTCATCAAGTTGCCCATCTGGGCGTTTCACGGTGGCAAAGACAGAACCGTTCCGCCTTCCAGAAGCAAATCCATGGTCGACGCCATAAAGACCGCCGGCGGAACCAAAGCCAAGTTGACAATCTACCCCGGCGACGGGCATAACTCGTGGACAAAAACGTACAACAACCCCGAAATCTACAAATGGTTCCTCTCGCACAAGCGAACTAAATGACAAATCGCCCCAATTGCGAGTATGGGCGCAAACCATAACGCTGGCCTTAACCGGATGACATATCCTCAACTTCTTCGATGGTTTTCGGTATCTCCTCGCCCAGCACTCGATGCCCGCCTTCGGTGACCAGGATGTCGTCTTCTATTCTGACGCCGCCGAAATCTCGATAGCGTTCGACCATATCGTAGTCGATGAAGGCGGCGCACTTGCCGGCGGCTCGCCATCGGTCGATCAGTTCGCCGATGAAATACAGACCCGGCTCGACCGTGATCACGAAGCCCGGTTCGAGCGCCTTGGCGAGCCTAAGAGATTTCCAGCCGAACTCGGGATTCCTTTCGATCGTATCGGTATATCCAACGTATTGCTCGCCGAGACCTTCCATGTCGTGGACGTCGAGCCCCATCATGTGACCCAGTCCGCATTGGAAGAACAGCGTATGCGCCCCGGCGGCGACAGCCTCTTCGACGTCTCCTTTTATCAATCCCAGGTCCTTCAAACCGGATACGAGAATCGTGCAGGCGAGCAGATGAACGTCCCTGAATTCAACGCCCGGTCGCACTGCCTCAATAGCTTTTTCCTGCGCATCAAGGACAATGGCGTAGATTTCCTTTTGTCTCCGAGAGAACTTCCCGCCTACGGGGATGGTCCTGGTGATGTCACCGGCGTAGTGCAGTGACGACTCGGCGCCTGAATCGTTAACAACGATATCACCCCGGCTCATCTTGTTCCCATGATAGTGGTTGTGGAGGGTCTCTCCGTGGATCGAAAAGATGGTGGGAAACGCAAGCCGCCCTCCCCTCGACAACGCCACACCGGCCATCGCCCCGGCGACATCCATTTCGTACAGGCCGTCGGCAGTCATCTTCATCGCCAGGATGTGCATCTCGCGCGTAATACCAACCGCGATTTCTATCTGCTCGATCTCTTCGGGGCTCTTGACCGATCTCTGCGCCACGACCGCCCTGATGAGCGCCTCCGAAACGCCGACGGCGATCCGATCGGGGGCAATCCCCAGCAGCCACTGGAGTTCCAGGACATTGTCCGCCCTGCAGGGAGGCAGGAAATGGACGCTCCTGGACTGGTCGACAGCTTTGCTCAGGATCGTCTGCAATTGGTCAAACGGAGCGGTTTGCGTGACGCCGATGGCGTGACATCTTTGAGCCACGGTCGGCAAGGGGCCTGTCCAGACAATATCGTCAACGGTCAGATCATCGCCGAAGACGCACTCCTCACCTTCGTCGACATCGATAACGCCGACCAGGCCGGGCGAGTCGAGCCCGAAGAAATAGAGAAACGAACTGTCCTGCCGGAACGGATATTGATTGTCCGGATAATTCATCGGGCTTTCGTTGTGGCCCGGTAAGAGAATCACTCCGGTTTGCACCTGTTGGGCCAGGCGTTTTCTTCTTTCAAGGTATACGTCCGCAGGAAACATGTCTTAATCCTCGCCGGTCACTTTTTGTTTCGGAGCCAGCAGGCTGACGGCCACCAGAGCAATGACGGACACTGTTATCGCCGGCAACACTGCGTCGAGGCCTGAGAGATAATCCGGAAGGGCTTCCTTTATGAAAACCAGTTCTTCCCAGGCCAAAGTCACAACCGTTCCTGAAACGATCGAAGACACGGCGCCCCCGCTTGTAGCCCTCTTCCAGAACAACGCGGCCACCAGACATGGTGTAATTGCGGCGCCATAAATCGTGTACGCATAAAGGGCTTTCTGGAAAACGGTTGTCGATTCGGCAAACGCCAGTGAAATCAAGTAGGCTATGACGCCGAACGCCAGCACCATCGATCGGCTGAGAAAGACTATTCTCTTTTCACTGGCCTTTGGATTGATATGATTCAGGTAGATGTCCTTGATGAAAGTGGTCGCCGGCACGAGCAGAAACGCATCCGCTGTCGAGATGATAATGCCCACGACGGTCACCATGAACACAACGCCCAAAGCCAGGGGCATGTAATGCCTGGCCGCATAGATCAGCACATATCTGCCATTTTCCGGGTCAGGTATCATGCTGGACGAAATCCAGGCGCAGGCGATAATCAGCAACTCAATCGCCAGCGCGACAAAAATCAGCGCCGTTACCGCCGTCTTGGCGCCCTTGACGTTCCGGCTGGCGAAAATGCGCTGGTATTGGTTGGCATCGCCCATAATCAGCAGGAACACCGGGAGCAGGTAATTGATATACTTCGTCCCGGAATATACGCCCCAAAATTCCATGTGGTGAGTTTTGTCGCCCATGGCGGTAAAGGACGTTTCCATCCCGCTGAAGCCGCCGGCCTGGTACAAGAGCACGGGAAACGCGACAACCAGGGAAACGGTTATGATAATGCCCGTCACCACATCAGTAAAAGCAAGGCTCATCAGCCCGGCCAGCATCGTATAGGCAATGACAAAAACGGCGGCGATGATCGTCGCGTTCGCGGCCGTCAGTTTCGGTTCTGACAAAATGAGCCTGCCGCCGGCGGGCAGCGATTCGATTCGATATGACTCCGCATCACCGCTGATTATCACCCTTGCACTACCGCCGGACTTGATAACGATATGGTTTTCATCGTCCTCTTTGATTCGGCTTTCAGCGTCACTGACGTCTTGGGCGGCAAGAACATCGATGTTGAAAGTCTGCACAACGTTTGTCCAAACGCCACCTTCCTTCGCATTAAACGCAAGCTTCACGGAACCCTTCCAGTTTTTGGCGGGCGTGAACACCAGGTATCCTTTTTTGACCTGGTTGCCGGTCAATGTGCGTCCAACCTTTATCTCGACGTCCGCCTTCTTGCCGACTATCACTTCCAACACCATACCGCCGGCGTTGAACTGGTAACTGACGATCACCATATAGGCGAGAATCAGGGCGATCACCGCCAGTAACCTGGCGGTCTTGTTATATCGCGAACCGATGATTTCGGGGACGGTATATGCTTCAAACCTGCGGGCTTTCCCCGCGATCTGCGCCAGCAGAATCATTCCGATAAAGGTGCCCAGCGGCAGGATTAGGGCGGCCATGCCGTCTCTGTACGCTTGTCCGGCGTTGCCCACAATTGAGCCCGTACCGATCCACACCGCCAGCATGGTGCAGACCATTACCCAGGGCGAAAGCGATCTTCCGGCCAGTGTAAAATCAGCCTGGGTCTTGACCTGCCGGGACTTGTAAATCGAAATGCCCGTGAGGACGAGGAGATAGACGAAAATGGCAATTAAATAAATCATAGCTTCGCTGGTTCGACGTCCCCGAGAGGGAACTCAAACAGGCTCCTTATTATTCGTTCCAACATGCCGAAAGGGTCCGCGGAGATTGTAATCGAAACGGCGGACAATTGGCAGTTGGGAATTGGGGTCATCATCGCTCTGCGGGCGATTGCGAATCTTCGGGGATTTCGAATCGGTAGCCGATTTCGCGGATCGTCTTGATGAACGTCGGGCGGGCGGAATCTGGTTCGATCTTCTTGCGAATCGTGTTTACGCAGCGGTCGATGCTCCTGGACGTCACGAACACGTCGTATCCCCAGACGCGCCGGAGTATTTCGTCGCGGGTGAGGGCTCGCCCGGCATGGGATACCATGAACTTCAGCAGGCCGGATTCCTTGGGCGTCAGCGGAACTTCCGCCCCGCCGCGGGTGAGCCTGTCGGCTGACATGTCAAGGGCGCAATCGCCGAAACGGTAAACATCCGGAGTTGCGGTGCGCCGGCGCCGCAGGAAGGCGTTTGCTCGGGCCAGGAGTTCTCTGATGCTGAACGGTTTGGTGACGTAGTCGTCGGCGCCGAGATTCAAACCCAGCAGGATATCGGACTCCTGCCCCTTGGCGGTCAGCATGATAATCGGCGTGTCGAGGCCTTCTGCGCGGATGCGGCGGCAGATTTCGTAGCCGTTGATCTTCGGCAGCATTATGTCCAGGATTATCAGGTCGAACCCCGAATCAAGCGCGGCGGTCAGACCCTTCTCACCGTCATTCGCGGCGCGGACGGTATATCCCTCGAATCTGAAGTTGTCGGTCAGGCCGCGGAGCAGGGCGGAATCATCCTCGATAATCAAAACGGTTTCCGCGTTCACTTGTCGGTCCCGTTACTGGTTTGGGCGGGGAGTTTAACGATAAACGTGCTGCCTGCGCCGCCGCGGCTGACAACGTCAATCGAAGCGCCGTGCGCGTCGAGGATGAATTTGACGATGCTCAGGCCCAGTCCGCATCCGCCCGCGGGTCGCGTCAGCGTTTGGTCGGCCTGGTAGAACCTGCCGAATATTCGCCTGACGGTCCTCGCTGACATTCCGATACCGTTATCGATCACCTTGATGCAAACGTATCGTCCGCGGGCGGTGGCTTTGAGACATATTGCGCGATCATCACCGGAATACTTCCAGGCATTGTCGAGCAGGTTCAGGATCACGGTGACCAGGGCGTCGCGGTCACCGGAAATCGGAGGCAAATCAGAATCTACGGTAACCTTGAGGCAGCGGTCCTTTCCAGTGAACCGGTCACCGGTCGATTCGAGTGCTTCGTTTACGAGATCGGCGACCTGGATTTCTTCGAATTCGAAGGCGCATTTGTTGCGTTCCATTCGCGAGAAAGTCAGGAAGTTATCGATGAGGCGGCTGAGGCGAAGGTTTTCGCGGGCAATGAGTTGCAGGTATTCGTCGGCCTGGGCCTGGTCGGCGAGCCGTCCCGCAATAAGGGTGTCTATCAGGACCCGCATCGAAGCCAGCGGCGTTTTGAGTTCGTGCGAGACGGTGGCGATCAGATCATTCTTGAGTCGCGTGAGTTTCATCTGGCGGCGAAGGTATCGGGCTATGGCTCCGGCGATCACCGCGATCAGGCCGATCGCGACACCGGCGGTGATGAGATAGATCAACCGCTGCCTGTCGGCGGCGGTCTGGAACGGGTCGGGTTTCCTGAGGAACAGAGATATCCGCCATCCTGGCATGGGTTTCCCTACAGGCTCGGACAGGAACGCGTCGGGACTCACGGTATCTGCCGAGTTGTAACGAATAACGATTCCCGCGCCACGAATCTTTGGCAAGGCGTCGCAAACATCCTGAACGATGCATTCCATCTGCGAATCAGTGAACAGCGCCACGACCCGCTTGTCCGCCGAAGCGGTCGACCAGAGGTTCTCAACACCGGTGGGAAGGAGCTCTCGCGTGACCGTCGGACGATCGGCATCCAGGAAATTGGCGGCGTGAACCTGGGCCCAATAGAGAAGGTACGCCCGCATCGCAACGTCACTGTCGGACTTCAGCGATCCTGCTTCGGGCTTGATTGCCCGTATCGAATCGATCAGGAACAACCGCTGAATCGATGGCATGATCGCATCGTCGTCATCCCACAAACGCTCCACGAGCCGGCGGACCAGTCGGTTGGAAAGTTCAGAGGGCAGCTTGTCGCGCCCGAGTTGCAGGGCTAGTAGTTGGGCGGCGGGAACGATCAATCGGCCATCGGCGTCGAGCGCATCGCTATACTTCGCTTCGCTCAACGAACCGGTAATTACATCGATCGCCTCACCGATGCGATCGGCCCGGACGAGGCAGCGTATCTGCCCCTGCATCGCGCGGGCGGCGAGGTGGATGTTGTCGCTCCGCGTTGCGATATCCGCGTATATTTCGACGGCCTCGGTATTCTTCTGGTCGTATTCGAGTTGGCGAGCCTTGTCCCACAGGTCGGTATTGGCGTGTGGGACTGCGCGGGGCGGGCGAAGCGGACGCGGATAGAGCACCTGAGCGGACTCGTCGTAGACGACTATCGCATCACATACCCCGCCCACTATGAGCAGTTGGTATATCTGCCCCACGTCATCCAGCTTTTGGGCCTGGTCCAGTTTCTGATCGACCCCCTTCCAAAATGACAGGAGCCCGTCCTTGCGGGCGTCGAACTGGCTGCGATAGACATCCGTGAGGCGTTGTCGAACGGCCAGTTGCTGGTTCTCCATAGCCGCATCGAGAAACCACAGGACGCATCCAGCCGGCACGATCGCCGCCAACAGCACCATTATCACCATAGTCCCGCCATCCGATGCGCCATCGGAAGCGGTTGTTGTCACCGGTCGTACCATTCAATTCGTCTCGCCTGAGTTCACTTGATATAGTATCCCGAAACGCGCCATTTTCCATCTTTGCCTTTCATGGGCGTCACGGTCTCGATCGCGCCTTTCTTGTTTGCGAAGGTCGTTCTATAAGGGATAATAACATACTCGCCGTCCGGGGCGCCGGGCAGTGAGGTCCTGTAGTCGGATTCCTGTTTCACGCGTGATTCGACCTTTCCCAGCGGGGCGCGGATACGTTCGATCGTCTCGGACCATTTTGTCTTTGCGACACCCTTGCGGAATAATTCGGCCGATTCGTCCCAGCTTTCGGCGTATTTGCCTTCATCGAGCAGCGCCAACCACTTCTCGGCGACGGCGGAGGCCTTCCTGCACTCGGCGAGGGCGACTTTGGCTTTCGCCAGGGCATCGTCCATCTCGGTTTTGAGTTTCTTGTTGTTCGGGTCGACCTGCACCCATGCCGCATAACAGATTAAAGCCTGGTGGTACTGCCCTCGGGCCATGAAGGTCGTCGTCAGGCCCCTCAGGGCGGCGGTGGTCTGCGGGTTGGACTTCACCGCCTTCTGCCACCACGCTATGGCCTGATCCTCCTTTCCCTCGAGCTTGGCGACCCACCCCAGCCCGTTAAGCGCCCCGGCGTTCTTGGGGTCCAGCGCGAGGCACTTGGTGAATGCCTGGGCCGCTTCGGCCTTGCCCTGGTTCTGCAGCGCCCACCCCAGCCCGTTCCATGCGTTTGAGTTTTTCGGATCTTCTTCAACCGCCTGCCTGAAGAGCTTTTCGGATTCTTCGAGTTTGCGCTGGTTCCACAGGTACCACGCCCGATTGGCCAGGTGTGCCGAGGAACCGGCGGACCCTTTCTTGAGAACAAGCTCTACAGTGTTGGTCGTTTTGGCCGGAACCGTTCGCTGCCAATGATATACGTCGAGGGTACCAACCCTCTTGAGTGAAGTATAATCCGTTGACTGTTTGGCGATCGTCACGCCGGGCGGAAGGACCAGAAAGAAACTCTCCAGCACCGGCGATCCGAAGTGGTTCTTCATTGTCAGTTGAAAACCGCCCGTCGCTTTCGTCAGTTTTGTTGTCGCCTTCTTCTTCCAGCCCAGCATCCGCACCTGCCCGGGCTTGAGTGGCTTGTCCGGCGTCCACACGAGAGTATACCTGCCGCCGGTGGCGGTCTTGCGGTCCACGAACCGGATCTTCTGCAGAGCCCCGGTTTCGTTCATGACTTCAAAGTCGGTATAACTGAAATTGGTTACTGTGATTTCGTCATTGATAACCTTGGCGGTCTCGTTTTTGACGGCCATCAGCCCGCCGAAATGCAGGTTGAATTGCCCGTCAACACCATAGATGTGCGAATTGACATACAGGCCTTTGGCTTGTGACTTCTTGTAGGCCTCCATGTGGATACCCACGATGTATCCCATCACATCGGCCGGCAGCCGCGCCTGTGCGTTCAGCATGGTCAGGGCGGCTTCTGCGTTGCTGCTTACGAATTCGTTCTTGTCCTTCAGCGCCTTTTCGAGGACAGGGCGTGCGTCGGGGTTCCCCATCAACCCCAAAGCGTAGGCAGCACATCGGCGGGCATAAGGGCTCTCGTCTTTCAGCGCCATATCGCACAAGGTCTGCAAGCTGGAATGGATCTTCCGGCCGCCGAGTGTCAGGGCGGCCATGCCGCGGGTCATGCCTTCTTTGTGCTTGCAGAGTTTCGTCAGGCCCGCCTCGGCCGACGTGATTTTCACAAAGTCGCCCTTCCACAGGATGTAGACGGACGAGCGGCGGACCGTGTTCTTCTCAGAATCGAAGTGCTTCGTCAATTCCTTGACGACCGCCGGTTCGTTCAGCCCTACCAGCGACTCCAGGGCGCCCTTGATTCGAGGATCGGTCTCGGCGCATGTGGAGATGGTCATTACAGCCTGGGTGACGATCTTCGAAAGTTCGGCGCCGGTGATCCGGTTCCTGGCCTGGCGGAGTTGTTCTTGCGCCCGGGCGACGAGTTTCGTCTCTTTTGGGAACCTGGCGATAAACTCGCGTAAGACGGGCGTCGCTTTGGTGTACTGCTTCTGCTTGACGAGGCAGGCGCCGAGGCGATAGTGCGCCTGGGCGACGTGCTTTCGGTTGGCCTTGGCGTTATCGATGATCTGCTTGTAGATCTTTATCGCAGCGTCAATGTCGCCTTTGGTCTCCTCGGCGAAGACGCCCTTTTCCAGCAGCATAGCCGGCGATTCGGCATAGGCAGTCTGTAGAGCGAGCATCGTCATCGCGGCAAGAAGGAAGAGTGTTTTGTATTTCATGGCGTTGTCCTTTCATGCTAAGGTAACCGCTTGTCGGCCACCATTGAAAGGAATTGTACCTGACGAATGTTACGCCTATGTTACCGTGGCGTCCTTTTTTTGTCCGCCTCTGAAAAAACGGAACAAATCGACACCGCCGAACGTCAAAACGCTGGAAGCAATTGAAACCGGATATCGGGAGTAAACCAAATGCACCGGATAAAGAATACACTGATCGTTGCGGCGGCGTGCATAGCGATAGCAACCTGCTCTCTACAGGCAAAGACCAAGGCGGCGGCGGATCCGCAGAAAGAGATCGCGGGGGCCAGTAATGATTTCACCGTCAGGATCTGCCGGCAACTGGCCGGCGAGAAAGGGAATCTGTTCTTCTCCCCGAGCAGCATTCATACGGCCTTGTCGATGACCCTCGCCGGCGCAGACAAAGACAACTCGCCGTTTACGGGCGTAAAACGCGGCGACACGATCATGACCGTCAACACCGGAGATGACGCGCTGATCTTCGTGCTGCGGAATATCGAGCCCAGGGGGTGGCTGGTTATCGCCGAACGCACAGACTACTGACCGGTCATGCGATAGCCCGCGGTATTCAAGAGAGTTTGGGCTGCGATCCTTTCAGTCCCATCAGCCGCGCGAGGCCCTTGAGGTTCCGCCCTCCGCGGAGGCTGTCGAGCAGCACGGCGCCGAGTATGACCAGGCCCAGCACGACCTTCTGCGTGTAGCTCTCGACGTCGGTGAGATTCATTCCGTTCTGGATGACCGAGATAATGAGCACGCCGATGAGCGTTCCGAATATCTTGCCCTTCCCGCCGCCAAGGCTCGTCCCGCCGACGACAACGGCGGCAATGACAAACAGTTCGGACATTTCACCGTACCTGGGGCTTCCGCTCTTGAGTATTGAAGTGCGGATAACGCCTCCCAGGCCCGCAAGGGCGCCGCACATCACATAGCAGAACAGGATCACGCGTTTGACCGGAACGCCCGAAAGTCTCGCGGCCTCGGTGTTACCACCGGCGGCGTAAATGTATCGCCCAAGAACGGTACGCGACATCATGATGTGCGCGGCAACGTAGAGTATCACCAGCAGGACAACCGTGTTCGGTATTCCGAACAGGTCCGCACCCTGCCCCAACCACACGACTGAATCAGGAAGCTGGTAGATCGACTGCCCCTGTCCGATAATGAAGGCCAAACCCCTTGCGACAAGCATCATCGCCAGCGTCACCACAAACGGAGGCACCGCAAACCGCGTGACCATCAAACCGTTGAGCAGTCCGACAAATCCGCAGGCGGCTATTCCCGCGAACATGCAGATCGCAATACTCCAGACGCCGGCCGACCAGGCCCCGGCAAACTGGACCACGCAGTACGTAGTCGCCATCGCCGACATCGCTATCAGGCTGCCCACCGACAGGTCGATACCGCCGGTAATAATCACCATTGTCATGCCGATAGCTATGATGGCAATCACAATGTTGCGCGTAGCGACGTTCCGAACGTTCCCTATCTTCAGGAAATTAGATCGCGTGGAGCCATCGGGAATCACCACGTCGATATCGCCCATCGCGGGAAATTTTTTGGGCAGCAGTTCTATCAGGCGCAACTGCGAGATCCACCTGGTTGTCGCGATGGCTGCAACCTTCCCGCCGGAGGCCTGTTTTTGATCGAGGATCTTTCGCAGATCCCGGGCGACACCCACGACCTGCTCGACTTTCGTCATGCCTCCGGACTTCAGGCCCTTGACGGTCTCGTCGACAAACACCTTACCGTCAGCGTTATCCTGGCCGACCACTATCACGACGGCATCGGCTGAATGCTCAGCCAAAACCTTGCCGACGACCTGCTCGGCAGCCTGAGCACCCTCGGGATACTGAACGGTGAGCGTGGCGAGACTGAAATAGATACACAGCGCCAACAGGCCAAGTATCATCCCGTAATCGGACAGAAACCTTCGCAGAGAATGTTTCGCGGCCGTTTGTTCGGTCATTTTGTTTCCGATTTAATGGCCAGGTGCATGATCTGTTCCTGGGTCGCATTGGCGACGTCGGTTATCTCTCCGGTGACCGACCCTTCGTGCATGACTATGATCCGATCGCTCATGCCCAGAACCTCGGGCAACTCTGAGCTTATCATGATTATGGCCTTGCCCTGGGCGGCCAGTTCGTTCATCAGTACGTAAATCTCGTACTTGGCGCCCACGTCGATTCCGCGTGTGGGTTCATCAAATATAATGACATCGCAGTCGTTTTCCAGCCACTTGGCCAGAACGAGCTTCTGCTGGTTTCCGCCCGAGAGGTTCTCAGCCAACACTTCGGTATTGGGGACC
>JADHXQ010000086.1 GCA_016782885.1 Phycisphaerae bacterium
CGGCATTGTGGACAAATCGTATTCCGCGCCCCCCGCCGCCGGCGGAAGCCTTGATGGCGACGGGATAACCGATTCGCCCGGCGATTTCCAGGGCGTCTTCGACAGACTCAACCGGACCGTCTGAATCGGTCGCCATCGGCACGCCAACTTCTTTGGCGAGGGCCTTGGCGCGGATCTTGTTACCGAGCAGTTTCATGCTGTCGATGCTCGGTCCGATGAACTCGATCCTGCAGTCCCGGCAGACCTCGGCGAAGTGGGCGTTCTCAGCGAGGAATCCGTATCCCGGGTGTATCGCCTCGACGTCGGCTATTTCCGCCGCCGCGATAATTCGCGGGATATTGAGGTAACTGTCCGCCGAAGGGGCCTGGCCTATGCATACGCGATCGTCGGCAAGGTGGAGGTAGCTGGCGTTGCTGTCGGCCTGGGAGTAGACCGCCACCGACTCGATACCGAGTTCCCTGCAGGCCCGGATTATACGCAAAGCCACTTCGCCGCGGTTTGCAATGAGGATACGGGAAAACATATGATGGTTCCTTGGCGGGCGTCAATTCGGCGCGAGGCGGAAGAGCACCTGACCGAATTCCACCGGTTGAGCGTTCCTTATACAGACCTCGACCACCCTTCCGGTGCGTTCGGCCTTGATTTCGTTCATGACTTTCATAGCTTCAACGATACAGACAACCGTGTCGTCGCCGACAGTATCACCAACCGATACGTACGCGTCGCTGTCGGGGCTCGAAGAGTTGTAGAACGTACCCACCATGGGACTGGTTATCTCAATCAGGTCGCTTACGGGTTCATCGGCAGCGACAGCATGTGCGCCTCCGTTGGCGACTGCCGTGTGCGAAGCCGCCGCAACCGCGGCGGCGCCAGGCAGGCCCGCAGGGTCCACGATGACCCGGCCCTGATCGCCGGAGCCTCGCTTCAGAGATATCTTCTGATCTCCGTCAACAATGTTCATCTCGGCCAGGTCGTTGTCAATCATGAGCTTGACCAACCGCTTGATTTCCTTAATGTCCATGACCAGCTCCTGTCGGTGGCGTTATGGGCAAGTCGCGATCGCAAGGATAAGGGACTATCTCTTGAGCACCATCGCACGGATGTCCGTAGTCAGCGTACTCAAGCGTTTGGGTCCGCCGGCGGTAACGAGAATGTCATCTTCTATCCTGACGCCGCCGATTCCGGGCAGGTATATACCCGGCTCGACCGTCACCACCATTCCACTTCGTAAACGCCCCGGTCCCTTGGCGCCCAAACCCGGGGCCTCGTGTACTTCTCGACCAAGTCCGTGACCGAGACCGTGAACAAACTTGTCGCCGTATCCGGCATCAACGATCACCTTGCGTGCGGCGGCGTCGGGTGATTTCATCGCCACACCGGGACGCAAGGCGTTAATACCCGCCGTCTGGGCATTTCGCACGATCTCGTAGATTTCGCCAATTTCCGGCGGGATTTTACCCGTAAATATGGTCCGAGTCAAGTCGCTGCAATAACCTCCGACCCGGGCGCCCCAGTCTATAAGGACCGATTGACCGGCGCGGATCTTCGTTGAATCAGGCTTGTAGTGGCAGTCGCATGCGTGAGGACCGGCGGCCAGTATTGTCTCGAAAGCGGCCGCATCGGCGCCCTCCAGACGCATCAGGTATTCCAGTTCGGCAGCGACCTCACGCTCGCTGCGACCGACAAATGCCTTCGCCCCGCGACCCGTCAGACGCAAGAACGCCTTCTGGGCGATGACGGCGGCCTTGCGGATCATGCGAACTTCGCCGTCGTCCTTGCTTGCGCGAAGCGGGGCGACAATGTCGGTAAGCGTCTTGACCCGGCGCTCGCCAAGGGCCTTTGTGAAGACATCGACCGCCGCGGCGGTCAGGTAGCCCGCCTGGAGGCCAATGCGGCGGACTTTGCGGCCTTTGAGCGTGTTCTTGACCGCCTCGGCCATACCTTTCTTGCGGATGACCACCTCGATGTCCGGACACTCGCGCGGGCCCTGCTGCCCGAACCGCCCGTCGGTGATAAGCACCGTCCAGCGCGGAGCGACGAGCAGCGTGGCGTCTTCGCCTGTGAAACCGCAGAGGTAACTGACATCCTCGGGTTTGCTGATCAGCATCGCGTCAACTTTCCGCTCCGCAGTCCGTTTGGCGGTCCGGCGCCTGCGAGAGACACACGTCTTTAATCTGTTGTTCTTTGAAGTCATAGAGCCCAAGGATAGACGCCGGCGCGGGTTCTGGCAACCGCCTGTCATATTTTTTGCTCGGCGTCGAGGCGCTTGCCCGGCGACTGGCCCGTCGCTACAATGAGGTGATGGGACCGCATGACAACGTGAGTTCAAAGCGGCGCATGGAGCGCCGCACCGTGGTGCTGGGGGGGGGGGCGGGAGTGATCCTGGTCGCCGGCGCAAGCTTGCGGCAATTCTTATCGAGCAGTTCACTGGCCGCCTCACCGGCCGATCAGACCCGCGCCGCACAGCTCAAGGGCGCCATCAGGAAACTCATACCGCTGCATGCGAAAATCCGCCAACCGAAGCCCGGCGACTGGCTGGACCGCCACAAGGAACCCGGACAGACGTTCGCCCAGTACCTGGCGTCCAAACCGGTCCGTCCCGTCGGCGCCAGGAATATCATCTACGTCCAACCGCTGGGAGCGTTCACCAAATCGCAGCGCAAGACAGTCGATCTGTCCGCGGAGTTCATGGGACTGTATTTCAACACGAAAGTCGTCATCCGCAAAGACCTCCCGCTTTCTGTAATACCGTCCAAGGCCCGGCGGATTCACCCGAGTTGGGGCGTCAAGCAGATACTCAGCACCTACGTGCTCGACCAGGTGCTCTACCCCCGCCTTCCGAAAGATGCAGCCGCCTACATCGCATTCACCGCCACGGACCTCTGGCCGGGCGAAGGGTGGAACTTCGTATTCGGGCAGGCCTCTCTGCGGAGGCGCGTGGGCGTCTGGTCGGTCAATCGCAACGGCGAGCCCGACAAGAGTTCCGCGGACTTCCGACTTTTCCTGCTGAGGACGCTGAAGACCGCCACGCACGAAACCGGGCACATGTTCTCGATGTACCACTGCACCGCCTACGAGTGCAATATGTGCGGGTCGAACCACCGCCAGGAATCAGACAACCGCCCGATAGCCCTCTGCCCCGAATGCCTCGCAAAAGTCTGCTGGGCCGCACGCATAGATCCGATCAAACGCTTCGCAGCACTGTATTCGTTCTGCGTCAGAAACGGGCTGAAAAACGAAGCAGCCTTCTACGCCAAGTCCATCAAGGCCCTTGGCGGAAAAATCCCGAGCACACAACCGGCGACCAGCAGCGCCCGGTGAATGCTACCGCGACTTAGCGGGAATCGCGGTGATCGCCGTGCCTCGCTTCTCGACGCCGTTGTAGTTCTTCGGATCCACGTCGTACTTCGGCCAGACGATCTTTCCTTCTCTCTGTGCGGCCACGTCGAAGTACGCTGTGAACTCGTTGGAGTTCATGTCCAACCACATGAAGACACTCCTCCGGTCCTCGGCGGTGAATTTGCCTTCCTTCATCGCCTTGAGGTGCCCGGGATTCATCAGCGCCTTGCCCATTGACGAGAACATCGCACCGAACTTGCCCGGGGTCGTGCGCGTCCCGCCGGACATATTCCTGTGGTATCCGTGTCCGAAGTAGAACGTGTACTTGCCCAGAGCGCCAAACGACATATTCTTGGGACCGGCGTCTTTCTTGGATTGGTGGCACTTGACGCACTTGGCGTCGAACACCGGACGGACGTTGCGATGGAAGCTGAACATCACGTTATTCTTGACTTCCGTACCAAGCTCCGACAGCGTACGCCGCAGCGCAAGCGGACGCGAGGCCGACGGCGGGGCGCCCCACTTGTCTTCGTGACAACCGATGCACGACAATCGCTCGCCGGGATGAACGTACGTGACCGACCGCATGGACTGAACGGCCATTCCGTTTTCATCCAGAAGCTGGAAGTAGATCGCCTTGCCGACCGGGGCCTTGCAGAAAACGCTTCCGTCGGACTCTACCGGGACAACGCCCAGCGGGATCCTGCCCAGGGACTGATCGCCCCTGCCCATCCTCGGATTGTTGCCGCGTGGAGTCGATTTCGGAAGAACCTGGACGATACGCATCTGTTTGATCTTCATTCCCTTGGGGAGCTTGCCGAACTCATCGGTGACGTATACGTTCATAACGCTGATGGTGGCGATCGGCGAGTCAGCCTTGAGTCTTTCGCCCTGGTATGTTTGGGTGGCGATAATCGGGGGTTTGGTCCTCGGGCGCAGCGGGGTCGGATCGAGTATCCGCAGCCCGTTGGTGGTCTTGCATATGATTTCCCTGTTGCCCATTTCGTCGATCAGGCTGGCGGTGTCCTTGTAGTTGCACAGGTAGAAGCTCTCGCTCAGAGGCCAGGCCGTACCGTAGGCCATCCTTTCAAATCCGCGCGTGCCGCCCTCCGATTCGGGGAACCTCACGTCCGGCGTTATCCGCTTGGTCTGAGACATCTTGTTGTCGTCGGGGACGCTTATGTCGATCAGCACCAGCGATCCGAACGCCTGTCCGTGATGCGGACCGGCGGTGGCGACGTATTTGTTGGACCCGGGTATCGAACGGCAGTTGAATTCCGCCCAGGGACGCATGTTTATCCCGCGGGGCTTGGGAGCCTTCGGATCGACCGTGCTGAAGGGCAGCGCGTAGTTCGAGTGGAACGACCGCGGGTCACGCCCGTCCGGATAGCAATGCCACATGTGGTGGGCGCCGTTGTGGTCGCGATCGACGTAGTCCCAACGCGTGTAGACGAGCATACCGCGATTGTCGACGCTGGGGTGGAACTCGTTGGTCTCGTGGAAGTCGATGGAGTACATGTCGCTTCCGTCGGGCTTGATCGAGAACATCGTGAAGGACGGAACCGGCCGGCCGTGACAGCGACCAAACCCGTGCCGCCGCGTCGACATGAAAACGATCCGCCCATTGGGCAGCCAGAACGGATCGAAATCGTCGAAAACACCATCGGTCAGGCGGGTAAGCCCCTTACCGTCGGCGCCGATCCTGAAGATGCTGAACCTGGTCTCGGGGCTCCATTTCGTCTTATCGCCGCTGCTCCAGGAAAAGAGTATCGTCTTACCGTCGAAGGAAAGATCCGGCGAGATGAACGTACCTTCTTCCATCAGTTTGCCCTTGTTCGTACCGCTGGGCACCTCCAGGCCCTTCACGACGTTCACCAGCTTCGGGGCGTCGGTTTTGTAGTTCTTCAGGATGAACAGCCCCCCTCCGGTCCTGCCGTTATGCCCGTAGTATTGATCGCAGAAATGATCGCCGTCGTACTCGGATTTCCTCGTTGATGCGTCGTTCAGGACTCCTCGAGAGACAAACAGCAGATCGTCAGCTTTCAGCAGCGGGTTCGACAGGATCGCCTTGCGACCGGCCGCCCGCAGCTTCATGTAGAGCGCCTCTGCGTCGGCGCCGTCTTTGGAGGCGGCGGCCTTGATCTCGGCGATTGTCTTCTCGATTCCGCTCAGGTCGCCGATACCTTTCAGCCCTTTAAGCTTCTTGACGACCGCGTTTATGCGACGCAGTGCGACGTCCAGCGGGGTCTTATCCGTATCCAGTATCGTCGCCTGGGCATTAAGGATCTGCTCAGCGGGAAAACGGTTCCGCCCCTTCCCGCCAATTTGGTCCTTTGCCTGCTGATATTGCGCCTTCCAGTCGGCCTGAACAACTTCCGGGGTTCCGCCGACAACATTCTCCGCCCGCACCACCGAGGGCTGCAAAAACAGAATGGAAACGAATACCACCGCCATTACTTCTCGGAAATGCGTCATTTTCATGCTCCTGGTCGGATTGAATTCTACCATGTTCGGCTCGAACATACGCTCTACTTACCGTAGACAAAAACGTACTTGAGGTCCAGGTATTGCTTTTCGGCCAGACCGAGCTTTATGTATCGGGCTTTGGGGGTCTTGGCAAGTTTTACATGCCAGTCCGCCCTGGGGCGCCCGCCGGCAGACCAGGTCTTCGTCCACGTTTTCCCGTCGGTCGACAACCACATCGTAAGCGTGCGCGCGAACTCCTGGCAGGAACCGACGCGATTTACGATATGCACTTCATCTATGGCATAAACCTTGTCGAGCTTGATGTTTATCCACGGATCGGACTCTTTTTCGGTGCAGAACGCCCAGTCGTTGGCGTAGGGCTTTCCGGTCAGCAGCTTTTTCTTGTCCGTGGTCCATCTGGCGATTATCGAGCTGGCGGTGTAGGTCGCGTCCTTCGATATCCAGTTATCGCTCCTGGTCCGCCAACTCTCCGCGGCGACTGTCCGCTCGCGGGCCTTTTCGAGGTTCTCGGATTTCAGCGCCTCGGGCATGTCCACGCGCGGATCGGCCAGCAGGGTGTCGCGTCCCTTCTCGAGAGCCTTGAGAATAGCCTGGTAGTCCGGGTCTTTCTTGTCCTTGAAGACCGCGGCGCCGTCGGCGGATTTGCAGAGTTGCATCCCGCCGGCGGATTTCGCCAGCGGAGCCGTCAGCATCTGCGACCATTCGGGGTGCGTCAGGTTAATCCGATGCACCGGTCCGATCTGTCCGATCATCGAGATCCGCCCGTGGCCCAACTGGAACGAGCTCAGGGCGATATCGTTCCATATCTTCGAGGTCACCATGATCTGACCTTTACCGCCCGGATTGTAGTTATACGTCTGCGGCGTGATGTATCGTTTGTGGCATGGCAGACAGCGGCGGTTGAACACGGGCTCGAAATCCCGCCGGAACCACTTGCGTTTGTCGGTTACGTACCAGCGGCTGCGACCGCCCATCACGCTGGAGTTGGTGAACTCGTAGGTGCCGAAATACGGCACGTTGGCGTCAATCCACGTATAGATGCGCTGCCGGTCTTCCAGCGGCAGCGCCTTTGGCACGCAGAAGTCGGTTTCGATATGCTTGCGTATCTTCGAAACGTACGAACCGCGGGCCTTGGGCGAACTCTCGCCGTGCCCGGTTCCCGCCACGGGGGTGTAGTGGACCATGCCCCGATCGAGCAACTGGTCGTACGCCATCGAGTGCGAGTGCGTCTTGTCGCCGGAGAGGTCCACGCCCTTTTTCGGCGTCGGGCCTGAATGACACTTGATGCAGTGTTTGTCGAGCACGGGCTGGACCACCCTGGTGAAGTCGAGTATCCCCTTGTCGGTCCACGAGGGGTACTTCGGGACCGACGGCGGGCGTTTGGCGGCGATGACGGCGCTCGGGCCGCGAACGGGCACCTTGCCCCGCGTCTCGTGGCAGCCGAGGCAGCTTTGCATCTCTCCGGGCATGATGTGCAGCGTCGAGCCCATGTGCCTGATCGACCGCCCGTCGGCATCCAGGGCGTTGAACGATATGTCGCGAATCGCCGGGACCGTAAAGTGCGCCGACCCGTCAGGTTCCACGGGCACGGTCCCGATAATCCGCCGCACATACATCGTCCCGCGGCTTATCGTCGGCGAATAGCCCCATATCTGCGCCCCGGCAGGATCGCCGTACTTGGGCACCTGTTCGATAATCGCCAGCGACTTGACCTCGCCGTGCTTCACCCCGGGTCCGATCCCATCGTAGACGTCCTGTAGGAGGAACGTTCCGGTAAGCTTGTCGTTGGGGTTGAGGTTGGCTTCGGCAGGGGTGCGATGGGCGTACTCAACCGGCGTCGACTGGTTGGGGATCACAGGCGGCGTCTTGCGCGGGCGCAGCAGCAGCGGATCCCAGCAGCCCAGCTTCCCGGCGGCCTCGTAGATGCACTTGCGATTGCCCCGATCGTCCAGCAGATACAGACGGTTCTTCCGCCCGCCGTCAACGCCGCAGGAAACCAGGAACAACCGCTCGTTTATCGGCCAGGGGTCCTGGTATCCCCACGACAATGCCGTATCGCCGATCGCGGGCATCTGGCGCGTAACCCACCTGAACCCCTCGCCGCGGATGTCCTTGCGGAAGCCCACCGGGCGGTCCCACACCAGGCCGATCATCCCCGCGTGATAGTTGTGGTGAGGCCCGAAGACGCAGACGACCTCCGGTCGCCCGGGAATCGCGCGGGCCTCCCAGAACCCGTTGGGGTCTTCCTTGGTGTTCGAGCCGAACAGGGCGAACCGCGTACCATCCGGATTCATTGTCCAGAGGTTCTGGCGGCAGAATACGTTCTTGTCGACGCCGTAGTCCCACCGCGTAAAGAGCACTCGCCCGTCGTTCATAACCTGCGGCGTGTGGTCGCTGAGCGTATTGCCCGAGACCCTGCGCACGTTCGACCCGTCGCGATTGCATACGTACAGCAGACCGGAAGGCTGCTTCTGGCAGACCACTCGCGTGCCGGCGCGCGTCGAGACGAACATTATCTCACCGCTGGGCAATTGCACCGGCGAGATGTTGCTGCTGTCGCCTTTGGTGATCTGCTTGAGCCCCCTGCCGTCCACGCCGATCTCGTAAATATGCCAGGGCTCCCCGCCGTCGCGGGCGGAGAAGAATATCGTCCCGGCGTCGTACGAGAGGTTCATGTCGAAGACCCGCAGGCCCGGGCGGTCGTAGATCACACGCAAGGGCTTCTTCTCGTTGGCCGGATCCAGAACGCATATGCTCGCCGGAACGGCGCCGCGAGCGGTGTACGGCGCGATCGCATTTACGCCGTACGGCGGGCAGCGTACAAACGCTATGGGACCCAGGGCGCGAATTTGCTCGCGCCACATCTTCTCGATCCGCCCAGCCGCGGCGACCGGATCCCCGCCCAGTTTTGATTTCAGCGCCGCAACCGCCTTGAGATACGCCCGCCCGCCGCTGGTCGCCGGCGCGGTCCGCTCGAGGTCCTCAACCATTTTCAGACGCGCCGGGTCATACATCGGGACCGGGGCGATGTCAAACCGAAACGCCTCGACGCGTTCCTTGGCACCGGCAGCCGACATGGGTTTGGGCGCCACGAGCTTGTCCGCGCGGACATAAGGTTCATCACCCGGCGCCAGGTTGCGCAGATTCGCCAACCGGCCCGGGAGGGTGTCGTTCGACGGCGTCAGCGACGGTATCGCAAACGCGAACCCGTGCCGCCCGTGCATCGAAGTGATCTTCACCATCAACCGATTATCGCCAGCCGCCAGCTCCAACGTCGCGTTCAGACCGGCCGGAAACCGCGAAGCGCCGGACCGACCAGGATTGCCCGCCCCCCCCGCTTCCTTACCGTTCAGCCACGCCTTGACGTTATCCACCGCCAGCACCCGCATCTCAACGCTCCCAGCCGCCTTGGCTGTAATCGTGCGATAGAGATAACAAGTCTCATTT
The DNA here is from genome assembly GCA_016782885.1 of Phycisphaerae bacterium. Taxonomy (GTDB): domain Bacteria; phylum Planctomycetota; class Phycisphaerae; order SM23-33; family SM23-33; genus BS750m-G57. Next base: position 9,274 of record JADHXQ010000086.1, read on the forward strand.
CGCATAGGCGGCGGACCGACCGGAAGCTGATTGACGTACCCGTCGGACCAGTCGGCGAACTTCACCCACCGACGCGCAGTGGAAGTCATCCCGGGCAGCTTCTCGACCTCCCATGTCGCAGAAAGATCAACCAGCTTCCCCCCCGCCGCAATCACCTGCTTCTCCGGCGGAAAGACAGTCTCAAACGACTTGAGATGCAGCCCGAACAACTCATCCTTAAATGGTCCGGCACAATACCACGAGCCCAGGCGGACACCAGCCTCTGCCCCCGGTGCGACAGTTGCCGCAACCCCGACAACCAGCATAACAGCAATCACCCGAACGCTAATAATCCATCGCATCATATAACTGCTCCCAAAGCACCGCACATAGTACCACATCAAGGGAGGAGTCTGCAAAGCACCCGTTTCAATCACCCTCCATTCGGAGGGCTCTGGGGCAGCGGTATAGGCGCTGGTCGTCAGGCCGGAAGTTCGGGCATGCCTTCGTATTCCACTACGCATTCGGGTTTGCCGCAGAAGACGAAGCTGTTGTTCATGTGATCGCGTTCATCCAGGCCGACGCGTCTGAAGACGTCGGCCCAGGTTGCGAGGTCTCCGTACTCTTTCACCTTTTCATTATCAACGGGCTGCTCTTCCCATTCGGGATGTTCATCAACGAATTGTGCGTAGACGTGTTCGGCGTGGTCCTCGAACTCCGCGTTGAACAAGAACGCCCTGCGAATGCTTATCAACGCCATAAACCGCGTCATCATCACGTAGCTCAACACCATGAACCAAGGGATAATCGGGAACAGATACCACGAATCCCTGACGCCGTCTTCTTTCATCTTCTCGTTGAGGACGATCAAGTGCCAATACTCGTTATCCTGAGCTTCGCGGCCCCATTTCATGATGCTGCCGGCCTTCTGCACCAACTCGTCATTTCGGTAACCGCGTGTCATGCGAGCGTACTGACGGATTTCCCAGGTTCGGTACGGGATGCTGGCCAGCGTCTCGATGAGCTTGGCTTTGGCGAGTGTGATCTTCTTTCCCGTGAAAAGGTCCATCGACCAGAAGAAGAGCCTGGCCGCCAGTGAATACTTGTATCGCGGCCGCTCTCTTGACGCTTCATGTTCTTTCTTGAGATCAATGCTCATGATTCGTTCCGTTCGCTGATGATATCTGATAATCGAATCATTCTATCCACCACCCGAGACTTTTGTGGCAATTATCCGATCCACGATCGCTCGATCACCGGCAACGGGGGCTTTGCGGCTTGACGGTCAGGAAGAACCCGATCGCACCGAACGCCATCAGACCAATCCATGCGCCCATTATGATGTAGTGCGTATCTGAGAAGGTCAGCAGGTAGATGTTCATCAGCAACCCCACCAGGAACGCCAGAGCGTACAGTATCCTGGCGCGAGACCTCTTTGTCTCCAACTCCCTTTTCCGAACCTGCTCGAACTCCTCGATGGCGTTTTCGATTTCTTCGCCCGAGTATCCATCTTCGGAAAGATCGCGGACCATTCGAGAAATCGAGGCCCTGGCTTTGATTAAAACCCTGATCTTTCTCTGTAATATGTCGTCTGCCATCGGTGATTTAACCGTTTGTCAGGTTGTCGAATTCCCCTGGCTTTTCATCTTGCTCGGTTTGGCTTTCTGGTCGTCGGTCAGTCCGTAGCGAGCGAAGCTGCGCATCGTGTATTCCTTAATCGCAATCGATCTTTTACTCTTCATAATCTTCATCTCCGGAGGTCTCCTGTTTACCGGGTAACATTATACTGATTCTTCCGGGCACATGTCACCGTTGGGCCTCCTCGCGGGCGATCCGGCACCAGCGGGTGGCGTTTGAGGGGGTGTTGGCGAGTGTGTGGTTGTCTTTCATGATCACTTCGAGGCGGCAGTCTTTGGCGATATCCATCGCTCGACGCAGTTCGGCGCGGATGCGGTTGGCGTCGATATTCGGGCGTGCCAGGTCGGCGGGGGTTGGCTTGTACGAGTAGATGTAGTCGGCGCCGAGATTCTCCGCCATCTTCTCGGCGTCCGCCCAGGGCGACACCGACACCCTCCGAAGGCGCGGAAAACGCTTGACCACATGCCAGCGGTTGTCCAGCGGTTCGCAGCATCCGTAGCAATTCAGACCGAACCGCTCCATGATCGGAACCTGGTAGGGAAAGACAAACTCCTCGAACATCTCGGGCGAGACTCCAACGGTCTCCTGGCTCTCGCAGAAGCCCCACATGTCGATTGTTCTCACGCGCCCGTCGAAGTCGGCGCGAGGCAGTTCGCCGGTGAAACCAAATCCCCCCGAGCCGACATACGTGTTATCGTTGTTGAGGCTCAGCAGACCGCCGGTTTCGAGGAAGTCGAGCCTGGCCAGGTGCCCGTCGCGGAGAATCTCCATCAGACGGTGCAATTCGTCCGGGTGATCGTACATGTCCAGCATGAACTGCGCCAGCCCGCGGAGGTTTATCAGCGTCCACGTCATTCCCAGCGTCCACCACCACTGGGTATTCAGCTCCACCGCCAGGAGCCCGTCGAACGTCCTGCGGGCCAGCGCCAGCAAACGTTCGGCCGCCTCGTGGTCCACCTCGATTGCCGGGAAGTGAAGCTGATCCAGGAGATCGTAACTCGTCAGCGGCGGATCCCATTTGTACGAGCCTTGCGCCTCGGTCCTGGTGACCGTCTCGTGCATGCCCCAGTCGCTTTCGGTGTAAACGTGCCTGACGCGCAGGACGGGCTCGACAACCTTGTCGTCGCCCATCGAATCCGCCCAGAATATCTCCTTGCGCAGGTGAGTTTCCCACGATCGGGCGAGCTGCCCGGCGCATTGGATCTGATCGGGCGTGATGATCTCGTTCCACCCGTTTTCCGGATCGCAGAAGATTACCGGGCGCGTTGGCTCCAGGGCATTGTGCCTCCGCCACAGGTCGGCTTTCTCCCGTTCTATCTCGCGTGAGGCCAGTTTCGCCAACTCGCCGGCCAGGGACCGGAGGACCTGCTGATCAGACGGGGAGACCTTTATCTCCTCGCGGGAAATCGACTGGGTGAATAGCGATGCGACGGTCTGGTCAGCCATGGGGCACCTCGATCGGCGGCGCCTACGCGCCGCCGGCGGGTCGGTTGTATTTTTGGATGGCCCGCTCGATAACCTTGCCCACGGCCTGCGGGTCGCGGTTGCCCCTGGCGTACTGACCCTCGGACAGCGTGATGACCGGAGCGGTGTAAACCGCCACGATCAGCCCGCGCGTGCCCATCTTCTCGAAGAGCGTCCGGTAGTAATCATCGACGCGGTCGTCGGCGACGTTGAAGTCGGCGGTCATGTAGACGATTTTTCGCTCTGCCAGGGCATCCCGCATCCGGGCGGCGCCGTCGAGATCGTCCAGGTTCAGGTTCTGGATACTGGTGAGCCCATCGGTGGCGAGGTAGTTTTCGATGTGCTGATTAGCCTTTCCGCAGTAGTGAATACTCCCCCCGCCGAAGGCCTGCAGCAGTTGGCTGTTGTAAGGCACGACAAACTCGCGATACAGCTCCGGGCCGAAAATCACCGAATCGTCGTCGGACATCCACACCCCGCCGTAACCGCCCGGTATCTTGATCCCGAGCACGTACGCGTCGTCGGTGGTCTCCTGCCCTGCCGCCTCCTTCTGCACGGTGACCCACTCGATAAGCGCGTCGGTGACCAGTTGCATCAGGTCATGGATCACCTCGGGGTGGTCGAACATCCAGTAGATCAGCTTGTCGTAGCCCAGGATTTGCAGCGCGGTGGTCAGCGGACCCTGGCAGTCGGTTACGCCTACCGGAAGGTCCGTGCGTTGGCGCATCAGCCTGATGGCGTTCAGCACGCGGGGCATCAGCCCGTCTTTCTCGGGGTCCGGTTTGCGGAGGTCCTTCAGTTCAGCCACATCGGTGATCTTCGACAGGTCGACAGCCGGGTCCATCCGGTCCTGAAATACAATGTCCACGCCAAACCCGCTGGCCAGCACGCCCGTACCGTACCAGGGCATCAGGAACGGGATGTAGACGTCGTCGTACTCATCCATGTGGCGCTCGATCTTCCGCACCTGGAAATCGATCATTGATGTGGGGTCTTCGCCGCAATAGTCCGGGGGAATATTCTCGGGCAAATCCCCGAACAACCAGTAGTTCACGTCGTTGATCATGTAAGGCGCGGCGCCGTTTTCAAACTCGAACGCCGAGCGGATCGTCTCTTCGGCGGCAAGAGACCTGTCGCGGTAACGTGTCGATGTCAACATAGCAGCACTCCCTGGTCCATGCCTCAGCACACCTCGACGAGTGCGGATATTATAGCGCCATTGCCCAACGCGTGCAACCCGCGGGCAGGTCCGGTTTGATTGTTCGCCCGCCAGGACCTACAATGCGTAAGCCATGACAGAAACACATGATGAATTCAGCAGTCTCGGTCCTCAACTGAAAGCAAAGCTCTCGGCCTGCCTGGAGCATCTGCGCACGCTTGGCCGCGTTGTGGTCGCTTACTCCGGCGGGGTTGACTCCACGCTGCTCCTGGCGCTGGCGGTCAGGGCGCTGGGATCGGATAACGTGTTGGCGGCTGTGGGAATCTCGCCGAGCCTTCCGGACCGCGAACTCCAGTCCGGGAGGGCGCTGGCCGAAGAGATCGGCGCCCAACTCGTTGAGATCCCGACCGCCGAACTGGACGACCCGAACTATGCAGCCAATCCCGAGCGCCGCTGCTTCTACTGCAAGAGCGAACTGTTCGCCCTTCTGCGCAAAGCCGCCGACGATCGCGGTTTCGACACGGTCGCCAGCGGCGCGAACTTCGACGACACCGGCGACTTCCGCCCGGGCCTCGAAGCCGGGGCAAAACTGGGAGTGGTTAACCCGCTCATGGACGCGGGCCTGACCAAGATCGAGATCCGCACGATCTCCAAGGCCATCGGCCTGGCGACGTGGGACAAGCCCGCGATGGCATGCCTCGCCAGCCGGATACCGTACGGTCAGGGCGTCTCATCGGAAAAGCTCGCCCGAATCGAACAGGCAGAGTACGTCCTGAAGGACCTGGGCTTCGTTCAATGTCGCGTTCGCGACCACGACACGATCGCACGGATCGAAGTGCCCGCCGACGATATTCTCCGTGCGGCCGAGCTGCGTGAAACGATTGTGGGCAAGATCAAGGCGTTGGGCTACGCCTACGTAACGCTCGACCTGCAGGGCTTCCGCAGCGGTTCGATGAACGAAACGATCGGGTAGCCGGCGGGCGGTTTGAATTTCGACACAGAGGCTCAGAGGACGACGAAAGACGGAAACTTTTGTCGTTCTCTGGGTCTGTGTCGCAATTATAACCCGACAGAATACTTGGAGTCAGTCGACCGAAACTGCTTCGGCTTCGATCTTCTCCTTGTATCCGTTGGCCTTGGTTGCACGATACCAGAGTATCCTGGGACTCTTGACGACCTTCTCGGTGCTCTTTTTGGGGTCTTTATCTATGATGAGGGCGTCGGCCTTGGGCTGATTGGGAAGGTATCCGAAGACCTGGAGGAGTTCCTTGGTGCGGCTGTAGATAAGTCGCTGTCCGACTACCTGCTTGTTACCGTCTGTGAGGTTCACGTTGCCTGTGGCGTTGAAGAACTTCAGAGCCCCGACCTTCGGTCCGACGTCAAACGGATCCGCCGGCCGGGTGGCCGGTTGGGTGGTCGTCGCCTTTATTACTTTGGGCGGGTCGAACCTGGCAAGCATTTCGTCGCACCTGAGATTGGTCTTTCGCCCGGGGGGAACGTTCTTTCCGTAGTCCGGGACCTTGAGGTCCTTGATCATAGGCAAGACAAACGCCCCGCTGCGGTGGACCATCGCCACCTTGCCCTTCATGATAACTACGCGTTCCTTCTGGCTGAGTTCCATGGAGTCTTTCCACTGGAAGACAGTCAGCATCGGCCTTTCGATGCTCTGGGTATCGCCCGCATCGGCGGGGGCCTTGGGGAGGGGTTTGCGGTAGTCTTCGGCAATCATCCGGCCGGACTTGTCCATGTTAACGATACCGCTGACGGTATTGTAGACGAGGTGCGGTCCTTCGAGATGAATCCGTCGCAGCAGTGCATCGTTGGTATCGAGGCGGCGGCTGGCGAGGACGACTTTCTCGTCAGCGGTCAGCCTGATCAGTTTTCGCTGGGAGTAGTTCGCCATGGTAACCGGTCCGGCGGATTTGCCGCCCTCGAGCGGTACCGGAGCGGCAGGTGCGGTGGTCGGGGCGCCGGTCGGACGGCGGGTCGGTTCGGCGAAAAGGGCTTCCATGTCCTGGCATTCCATATGGTCATCGCCGCTGTCGACGGTGACGTCCCCCTTAAAATCGGCGGCGCTGTGCTCCCTGGCGACCCCGCCGGCGACCTCCTTGGGATGATAGTCCATGCTCTTTGTCCAGGTGATCCTTATGGGCCTGGACTTCGAAAGCGATCTTCCGCTCATATCCTTGTCGGTCATGAACTTCATGTTACCCTGACCGATCACCCTGGCGTACTGGCGTGTCTCGATTACGTCGCCCTGACCGGGCTTCTTGAACGTGAGGCGCTCCTGGCGAAGCTCGATCTTCCGCCCGGCAAGCGTGTTTGGCCCCTGTGTGAGACGGGCCATCGCTCCGGTGAGGACTGCTGTGCGATCGATAATGTTACTTTCGAGGCGGTCGGCGGCGGCGGTAACCGGCTCCTTGCCCCGCTTGTCGTTAACTTTCACGTTGCCCACAGCCAGGAGCGTCGAGGGCTTGACCCGCCGGGAGACCCTTTCATCGTTCTCGGTCCTGGCGCCCGCGGGGCGGGGGGCCTCCTTGAAGGTAACGGTTATCTCGTCAGCGCGAATGTCGCTGCCTTCCTGGCGGGCGTAAGCATTACCGGTGGCGATGGCCTTTTGGGGCTGGACGCTGCCCGAAGAGGTCCGGCTCATCCAGACGTGCAGCTTGTCGCAATTCACGAAATCGCCCGTCTGCCCCTGCTTGAGCTTGACGTCTCCGCGGAAGGTAGTCTCCTTGATGTACTGCCGCTTGCTCACCTTACCGTCTACAACTCTCTGCTCGGTCCCGAATAACGCCAGGACCGACTCGCTCCAGTCGATCCGATCCGGATGATCCGCCGGTTGCGTCGCCGGTTGCGTCGCGGGATGCGTCGCCGGTTGCGTTGCCGGTTGCGTCGCGGGACGACTGGTCGGGGCCTCGCGGTCCGGGACGACCTGGGCGATCTGGCGAATCATGTATCCTTTTCCGCTCAGCGTCGCCTGGCCCTTGGCGCGGTCAAATCCTATCACTTTTGAAACTACTTTCTCCCTCTGGGCGGTCAGCAACTCGGCGGGGCGATCGTCGCGGCCTTTAAGCTCGCCGACCTGACTCAGGTTGTCATAGGTGAACTTCTCACAACTGGCGGTGCTTTCCTTGTCGCTGAGAGTCACCGTCTTTCCGGTGGCGACAATGTTGTATCGCTTGCGAGACGGAATGGGCGTGTGTCCCTTGGGGCTCAGCACGAGAGGCCCGTCCCATTCTATGATAAGCGGTTCGGCTTTCGGAGCGGCGGGTTGAGTGGCACTGGCCGGTCGCGTGGAGGGGCGCGTAACCGGCTGCGACGCGGGAGACGCGTCAACATCCGCATCGGGCAGCGGTATGGGTCGCGCCGGGGGAGCATCGGGCACGTCGCGGGGAACAGTTCCCGGATCGACCGGACCAACCGGAGCAACCGGCGGCGGGGCCGCCTCGGACGAACTACCGTCGGATCGGGGCGGTTCGAATTCAAACGTCAACGACAGTTTCCTGGCCCCTCTCATGCGTCTGTCACCACTGTGGACGTAGACATTCTGTTTTCCAGCGAAGAAATTGGCGACGAAGACGTTGGAGCGCATTCCCTGCGCCTCGTCCGGTTTGGGCGCGGCGCCGGGTCGCGAGTCCGCTCCATCCGTTGGTTTGACGCCGCCGGCGGACGCAACTACAGCAGGCTCACCGCCCGCGGCATCGGTCTGCTGACCGGGCATCATCAGGACCGGAGATCTCTCGCCGGCGTTGTGGACGATCATCTGCTGCCCGTGCTCGATCTTCAGGTACCTGAGTTCGCGGGGGCTTTCCGACCAGCTCAGCCTCAGTCCGCGACCTATAATGTCGCCCTCTTTCGAAAACAGCGTGATGTTCCGATCGGTATATATCTCGAGGTCGGGGTTGGAGAAGTGGAGTTTCTCGGTGTAGATGCGTACGACTTCCGGGCGCTGTTCGGGCGGGAGGGCCTCTCGCCGCCGGTGGTCTTTCGCCCGGTCGATGAATATTTTTACGTCTCCCTCGAGGAAGCCGCTGATGACCCTGGGCTTGCCCTCGATCCACTCGACCACTACCTCTCCGCTCTTGGAGGTAATAGCGATCTCTTGCCCGTCCTTCTGGAAAAGCATCACTTCGGGTCGGGTGAGCACGTAGACGCCGTCGTCGCGTTTGTACCACTCCCTGACGCGGTAGACTCGTTTCACCCGGGCGCCGGCGGCGTACGGTTCGGTCTCGATGAATTTGAAGAAGGTTCCGTGTTTTGAATCGGGCCTTGTCACCCCGTCGCCCTTGCTGGGTTCAAGCCCGTCGCGAAGATCGTCATCGGTCCCCGAAAGCAGATCGTAAGGGATCGCCGGACCGAGCAGGTGAAAGGCGACTATCGCCAACAGGACCACCGCAAACGTACCGCCAAGCAGGATAAGTTTTCGTTTCATTGGTCCGCCTCCTCATTGTCCGGAAAGTACCGCTTCAGGATTTCAGGCCACTTCCCCGCGGCCTTGAGGATCAGTTCGATAACTTCCCGGACGCATCCGGCGCCACCGGGCAACGAGGTCGTGTAGGATGCAACTTCCTTGAGTTCGACGGCGGCGTCGGCTACTGCCGCTGAGAATCCGCAGATTCGGGCCATCGGCACGTCGGTAAGGTCGTCGCCGACAACGGCCACCTGCTCGGGTCCCAAGTCCATTTCCGCCATCGCGTCGTTAAGGGCGGGAAGCTTGTCTTTTGCGTTCAGGCGCACGAAGTCTACGTCGAGTTCCTCGGCGCGTTTGAGTACGGCGGGAGAGCCCCGCCCGGTAATCACGGCAAGTTTGCCTCCGGCGCGCTTCCAGTACTTCATTCCGGCGCCGTCGCGCACGTGGAACGCCTTTATCTCGTCGCCGTTCGGGGCGAGCATTATCCGCCCGTCGGTCATCACACCGTCAACGTCGAGCACGAGCAGTTTGATTCCCGTAAGGTCCGGCAGGTCAGTAGCATTCATCAGTTATCGTCCATATAGAGTCAGAGCCTTCAAACAAACAGCACCGCGCATTATGCTTGCCGCCGACAGCCCGGTCAAGTAAAACGGAAGTATGTTGGCAATAGCTTCAAACCGAATACAGGATATCCTCTGGTTGGCCCCCCCGCTGCTGTTCAGTTTGACCATCCACGAATACGCTCACGCGCGGGTGGCGTTGGCGTTCGGGGACCCGACGGCGCAGCGCCTGGGGCGATGCACGCTGAACCCTCTGAAGCACCTGACCGTACTGGGGACGATGATGCTGCTTTTTTCCGGGATAATAGGGTGGGCAAAGCCCGTTCCGGTAAATCCTTTCAACCTTCGTCCACGTCGTTTGGGCGACGCATTGGTCTCGCTGGCCGGTCCGATGAGCAATCTGGCATTGGCGTGTCTCTGCGCCCTGATCTTGTGGGGCGTCCAAACCGCCGGGGGCAAACTGGACAGGGGATTCCCTGTCTCTGCCGAAAAACTTATAGCATATACACTTGTGGCCAATCTTGGCCTGTGTGTTTTCAATCTCCTTCCACTGTTCCCACTGGACGGACATCACATTCTGCGGGAAATGCTGCCCGAGAGAATGCACCGCGGGTTCATGGCCTGGCAGATGAAATATGGAGTGGTGCTGCTGGCAACGCTGATATTCGCTCCGAAGGTGCTCGAGAGCGTACTCAACCGTCCGGTCTTTGATCCTGTGCGCGAGTTGCTCGGACATGTGATAAACTACGTTATGGCATTCTTTGGACAACGTTGGGGCCCGGCCTGAATTAGTCGATCTCACGCAATTTCATTTTTCCCGGAACTATTGGGGCAGATTCCACGTCTAAAGTCACGTTGACCTCAAACCGGACAAGGAGAGCCCAATGGTAAACATAAGCGAACTCATCGGCGACCTGAACGAACATCTCGCCGAATGCGACTTCATCAATCACGCGAACATTGTCATCGGACAAGGGCACAACACCAGCGTGATTTCGACCAATGGAAAGACATCCCCGAAACTCATCTGTGCGGTTGCCTCGATTCCTTCCGGCGTTACCGACGCAAAGCAGGCCGTAGAGTTCATGCAAACGCTGCGGCGAGGGCTGACCAGCCACTTCCGCGGATTCCCGCGCCCCAAGCGCCTCGGTACATGCACGGTGCTCCTGGGCGGGCGAAAACTATTCAAAGCCCTCGAACCCCACAAGGCGCGGCTGATCGACCAGCGGGGCATGCACGTTAACGTCATGCTGGGCGCGGTCCTGGTCGATACCGAAATGTTCACCACCAGGTCCGACATCACATGGGGCCTGATGGACGTGGCGGCGCCGTTCAGCCGGATCCAGTCAACCGTGGACAACTGGTGCGCCCGGTATCGCCAACCGCGCCGCATGGTCCCAACCGGCGGGCGAACACTGAAAATCGCGTGACGGCCCGGATCAATATCCAATATCCAGCACGGAATATCCAATAACCAAGTTAAACCAAACGGCTACGACCGAACTTCGCCGTTGTCGTTTGTCGTTACTTGAGACTTGGATATTCCGTGTTGGATATTGGATATTGGGCCGTTAAGCGATATTCAGCCGCCGGCCGTGTCCTGTCCGTAGTATCTCTCGGCGCCGTGTTTTCGGAGGAAGTGCCTGTTCATCAATTCGTCTGATATCCGCCCCGGATATGGATTGATCTTTACGGTCTCGGCGGCAAGGCGGGCAATGTACTCCAGAATAACCGCACAATCGACGGCAGCCTCGGGCGTATCGCCCCAGGCCAGCGGCCCGTGGCTGGCGACCAGCACGCCGGGGAAGCATTTCGGGTCCAGGTTTTTGGTCGTGAAGTGCTCGACTATCACTTTGCCCGTGTTGGCTTCGTATTGGTAGTTTATTTCTTCGGGGGTCATCGCGCGAGTGCATGGAACCGGACCGTAGAAATAGTCGGCATGCGTCGTGCCGAACGGAGCGATCGCCTTGTGGGCCTGCGCCCATGCCGTCGCAAAGGCGCTGTGCGTGTGGACAACGCCCCCGATCTTATCAAACGCGCGATACAACTCCAGGTGGGTCGCCGTATCGCTGCTGGGTCGCAGATCGCCTTCGACCACGCTACCGTCTTCCAAAGAGACAACAACCATCTGTTTGGGGCGCATCTGATCGTAAGTAACGCCGGAGGGCTTGATGACGACCATGCCCGCCTCGCGGTCGATCCCGCTTACGTTGCCGAAAGTCTGCACGACCAGCCCTTCGGCCACCAGCTTCAGATTGGCGTCGCATACCTGTTTTTTGAGTGTTTCGATCATTTTCCGGTCACCTGACCCTCGCGCGGATTTCAAGAAGCTGCTTCATGATGTTGTGACAACCCCCGGACCATTGCTCCGTACCGAACGCATCGTGCAACTGGCGGTAAAGGGCGTAAAGTTCCAGGTAGATCTTATGGGCGGCGCCGTTGGGCTTGAAGACCCTCGCCTTCAAACCGGTCATCGCCTTCTGCGCCGCACGGACGCTTGACCAGCCGCCGGCCCGCGAGCCCGCGACTACGGCGCCGGCGATGGCGGCCCCGAGCGCACAAGTTTGTCCGGAACGCGAAATCCTCATCGGCCTGCCCGTGACGTCGGCGTATATCTGCATTATCACCGGGTTCTTCTCGGCAATCCCGCCGCAGTTTACGACCTGGCGCACCTTGACGCCGTATTCTTCGAGGCGATTGATTATCGTCAGCGCGCCGAACGCCGTGGCTTCGATCAGTGCATGGTAGATCTCGGCGGGGGTGGTGTAGAGGGTCTGTCCGAGTATCAGCCCCGTCAATCGCTGGTCGACAAGTATCGTGCGGTTTCCGTTATTCCAATCCAGTGCCATCAACCCGGACTCACCGGGTTTGAGCTTCTTCGCCGCGGCGGTCAGCGATTCGTGGCTTCCGGCGGACTTTCCGCCAGGCTGGATGTAGTTGACGAACCAGTTGAAGATGTCCCCGACCGCAGACTGCCCCGCCTCCAGCCCGATCGTGGCGGGCATTACGCTGCCTTCCACCTGTCCGCACAGACCGGGGATATCGGCCAGCGGTTTCCGCGCGGGATGCACCATGATATCGCACGTGCTCGTACCGATTATCTTCACCAGCGTCCCGGGCCCCACACCGGCGCCAACGGCGCCGAGGTGGGCGTCGAACGCGCCGACGGCCACCGGAATGCCCGCCGGAAGAGCGGTGCGCTTCGCCCAGTCGGCGGTAAGGCGACCGGCGGCTTTGTCTATGGTGTGAGCCTCGGCGGGCAGGCGATCTCTAAGCCCAGCCAGCTTCGGATCGAGTTTACCCAGGAATCGCTTGTCGGGATATCCGCCCCACTGGCTGTTGAACATCGCCTTGTGCCCGGCGGCGCATATTCCGACGCGGAGCTTGTCGGGCGCCGTCGTGCCCGTAAGCGAAGCGGGAATCCAGTCGGCGATCTCAACCCATGTATATGCCGCGTCAAACACCGCCGGACTCGTTCGCAGGCAGTGGAGAACTTTGCTGAAAAACCACTCGCTGCTGTATGTCCCGCCACACTTGGCGAGATAGTGCGGGCGGAGACGCCTGGCCAGCGCGGTGATCTCCGACGCCTCTGCCACGCCGGTGTGGTCCTTCCACAACCACGCCATTGCCGCGGGATTATTGGCGAAACGTTTCTTCAGCGCCAACGCCGTACCCTCGGCGTCGACGGGCAAGGGAGTCGAACCGGTGGTGTCCACGCCGATCCCTATAACGTCCGAAGCCTTGAAGCTTTTGGATTTTCGCCTGGCGGCCTTGAGCACCGCCTTGATGGTGATCTCGGCGCCTTTGAGGTAGTCGCCCGGATGCTGGCGGGCAAGATTCGGGTCGCGCGACAGGATAACCCCCTGAAGCCCGTGTTCGTAGGTCCAGGTCGCCGTCGCGGTCTCCCGCCCGTTTGCGACACTCACCAGAACAGCCCTGACAGAGTTAGTACCGTAGTCCAAACCAATAGTGTATTTCGCCATCAGTCAAACTCCCTTGACTCAAAAGGACTCGAATTCCGGATCAGGCCCGGATTATACGCACCGCCCCCCGCAATTACCACACGCCGGCAGAGTGGAGCGAAGTGGAACTCTGGCCGGTGCAAGTCCTTGTTCGGGCTTAAATGTCTATTTGGCGGTCGGCTCTGTCAGGTGGAGGACTTTACCCTCGACAGACTCAAGAATTGAGTCCCGCAGATAGGTGCTGGCATTGAGGATTTCGATTCCGACCAGTTGTCCCTTGTCGTCCAGTTCCGCCGTGATGTTGGGGCTGATTTCAACGCTGGACGCTT
>JADHXQ010000013.1 GCA_016782885.1 Phycisphaerae bacterium
AGCGTTTGGCGATGGCAAATAGATCCTTGATCGGTGTCTTGCCCGCTCCCGCCGGAGCAGCCGCTATGCCCGTACCGCCGATCTGTTTGATCAGGTCCATGTCGCCGGCGAGGTCCTCGAGGCCCTTGGCACGCCTCTTGTCGTCGTCGGAGATCCACGACGCGAAGCCGATCCCGCTGGGCACCGCCAGACCGAGGTCGGCGATCCGCTTGCGAAGGTCCTTCAGCGATCCGCCTTTCTTCCGGTAGTCTCGGATCGAACCGATCCAGGGCTCGATGGCCTTGTAGCCGGCCTTGGCGGCGATTTCGACTTCCTTGACGATGCCCACCTTCTGGCCGCGAATCGTTCCGGTGTTGAGGCAATACCCAAACGGTTCGCCCGCGGTCCTTCGCTCAGCCGCGGGAGCGGTCCCTGCAATCGCCCCAACCGCCAGGGCGGTTCCCATTTGCTTCAATGCGGTACGTCGTGCTATGTTCGTTGTCATCTCAAAGGCCTTTCTGACCCGCCGAAGCAGTGTGAATCTGCTATTCCAAACGTCTTTGATACACTCCCATCCGCTTCGATGCAACTTACCGGGGTCGGTTGGCGCCGTTGGTCGTTACTGGAATTTAAGGGCTTGGCGAAGCTCGGGGGGAATCAATTCAGGGGGTCCATTCGGGTCAGCCCCCTTTCGATAACTTCACTCGCGTATACGGGCTGGAGATTGCGGTGGTGTATTCTTTACCTTTGATGGTCAAGGTCTTCTGGTGGTTGCTGAACACATCAATGTGCCGGGCGTTCTTGTCCAGGTCTATTTCAACGGTCCAGGCCTTGGCGGACTTGTCGCGGGTCATGTCCTTCCAGTTCTTCTCGGGTATCATATTTTCAAGATACGCGGAAGTGGCGTCCGGGCCGCGATCGAATATCCAAAAGACCCTCCCGCTGCTCTCTTGCGAACCGGGCTTGAACGTGACGGTTACTTCCAGCTTGTTGCCCCGCACCTTCGTGGAAATCGCCGGCGGCGTGAGCATTTGATTCTTTCGGCCAATGAAGTGATTCAGGAGAAACGCCGCCCTGTTAGACTGTTTCAGATCGGCCCGCAGCCCCCTTTTCCCATGGCCGCTGTTGGCGCCATTATAAACCGGAACGTCAGGGGCGTTGGCTCCTCCCCATATCCCGTCGTAGGAGACCATGTCGTGAGTACCGGGATGAAAGAGGAACTCGGCGCCCCGGGCCTTCAGCTTCTTGACGTTTCTGGAGATGAAGAGATAGTCCGCCAGCTTCTCGGCGAAACCCTGAAGCTCTTTCGGCGTTTTGCCCGCGGCAAGAGCGCCCCTTTTCATGCTCGGACCGGCCAGACCGCCCAACCATCCGCCGCCCCTGGGCCTTCTTCTCCCGCGGCCCGTTGCGGCGGACTTCTTCCTGGCCTGGGCCTGGTTGTAGGCCTCCAGCCTGGCAAGAGCCTCGGGATTGGAAAGTCGCACGTCCGAAGCGTATATCGGACATACCGCCCCGAACGCCGCGGTCACCCGTTCATCATTGATCAAAGTAATCGCCGAAGTTTCTCCCACCTTCGAGAAGCCGGAGACCAGAACCTTGCCCTTTTCAAAATGATCCTTTTCCGCATAAGCGGCGGTGACGGCTCGCATGAACGTAGCCGGCCAGATCCAGAAGTTCCGGTAACGGGGATCAAGCGTCTTGTAGAACAGCTCGTCCCTTGGTTTCTTCAAGTCGCCCGGAAGGTTATTGATGTGGGTTTTCACGAGCCCCACGCCGGCCTGAATCAGTTCGCTGTCAGACCCGCGCATCTGCATATCCCTGTTCGACACGCCGCCGGTGAGATGAAAGCCTTTGGCTTTCTTGTCGGCGGGAACCGCAAACTGGACCATGATCCGGTAATCTTTCCCCGGATAGGCCTGTCCCACCGTTATCTCGACAACTTTCTGCCGCGTAGGCGCGAGCCCGCCAACGGCGTGCCAGTCTTTGATGACAGAGACCTTCAGCGTGCCCGGGTCCCGTATTTCCTTCATATTGAAATAGGTTTCCCCCGAAACCCCCGTGGTCGCGAAGAATACCGCCGCGGCGCCTATGAGGATCTTTGTCATGTTCGTTTTGTTCAGCATACTGTTGTTTGGAGAACTGCTCATCTTAACGATCCTTCCCGGATTGTTCGGGGATACGTAACTATCGTGTTTCCTTCACTCACGAGACACAATTGGGTATTGCGTTCCAATCGGCCTACTTCTTCTTCCAGGGCTCGAATTCCATCAGGCGTTTGGTCATGGCTTCGACGCGCTGGGGGTGGTCTTTTGACAGGTCGCTGGTTTCGCCGGGATCCTCCGACAGGTCGTAGAGTCCCTGCCTGAACTTGGCGATATCGTTCCAGTTGTCGTACATGCGATAGAGCTTCCATTTCCCCGACCGTACGGCGCGATGGCGGTTATGGCACCAGTACATGTACTCGTGTTTCTCCTGGGTTCCGCCGCCCAGCAGGGTCGGGGCGAAAGATATCCCGTCCCGGGGTTCTTGCGCCTGGGGCTTGATCTTGCAGATCTCGGCGATGGTGGGCAGCACGTCGGGGAAGTACGAGGGGTGATCGGTTTTGGTGGCGGGCTTGATCCGCCCCGGCCAGCGGGCGATCATGGGCACTCGAATCCCCCCTTCGTAGAGCCATCCTTTCCCGCGTTGCAGCGGTCCGTTGCTGTCGAAGTATTTTGGATCGGCGCCGCCCTCACTGTGCGGGCCGTTGTCGCTGGTGAACATGACGATCGTGTTGTCGTCCAGGCCGAGTTCCTTGAGCAGCGCCAGAATCTTGCCCACGTCCCGGTCCAGGAAGCTCATGGCGCCGGCGAAGGCGGCATGACGGTTGCGCGGGCGATTGTAACCGCTGCGCAGGATACCGTAGGGCTTGGGCTCGACAGGTTCGTCATCGAGCTTGCCGATGAACGGTTTCTCGTATTCGGCGGGCACGATCAGCTCGGCATGCACCAGCGTATAGGGCAGGTAGAGGAAGAACGGGCGAGCCTTGTTCTTGCGGATGAACGCCAGCGCCTCGCGCGTGAACAGGTCCTGGGTGTGATGCGTGTGCCTGGTCGGGTTGTCCGGGAGCATCTCCTTGGCTCCGTTTTTCCAGACCCACTCGGGATAGTGGAAGTGTGCTCGCCGCTGATTCAGGAATCCGTACCAGAAATCGAACCCCTTGCGGTCCGGGCGCCCGGTCCTGTCGCCCAGGCCCCACTTGCCGATCATGGCGGTGGCGTAACCGTTTTTCTTGAGCATCTCGGCGATGGTCAGCTCGTCAGGGCGGAGCTGCTGGCCCTGACCGGTGGTATTGGCATGCCCGATATGACGGCCGGTCATCAGGGTGTACCGCGACGGCGCACAGACCGCGCTGCCCGAATAGTGATCGCTGAACTTCATCCCTTCTTTGGCCATTCGGTCGAGGTTCGGGGTGGCCAAGCGTTTCTGCCCGTAGCACGACAGATCGCCGTATCCCACATCATCGGCCAGGATGTAGACGATGTTCGGGCGCTTGTTTTTATCGGCGGCCGATGCGGATTGTGCGGTAATAAACCCAACGGCTCCCAGAGCGGCATTTCTAAGAAAAGAGCGTCTATTCACGGTTGGGTTCCTTTTGGTTAAACGACCGGGTCGAGGTTCGTCTATTATAGACGGTTAATGGTCCCTCGCCGCTAAATTCCTCGGCGGTTAGAGGGGTACTTTATATTACCGTTCTGATTTTCTTCTTGTCAAAATCCGGGAATGCTGGTACATTGATGGCAATTCTATTCTGCCTGGGGAGCGGCAGAGCTAAATTCGACCCGGGCCGGTCGAATCTGAAATGAGGCAGGAGCGTTCTCGCTCAGACGTTTTCTTTTCTGCGTCAGGCCGCATCGGCCAAGTTCCCATTGGTGATGGTTTGGATGTGTCCGTATTGGAAAAGGATAGAGCGATGAAAAAGGCAATTCATATCGTATGCGTGGTAGTGGTCATTGTGGGCTTGGGTTCGCCAGGAGCGGTCACCGCTTCGGCCGGTCTCCCGGAGCAGAAGATGGTTGCCTCTGATGCTGGGGGGTGGGACCAGTATGGCGTCTCGGTTTCTGTCAGCGGCGATTATGCGATCATCGGCGCTTGGGGCGGTTCCGGATCGGCCTATGTCGTCAAGCGTTCCGGGGGGACATGGAGCGAGCAGGCCAAGTTAACCGCCTCTGATGGGGTGATCGATAACAGCTTCGGAGGCGCCGTTTCGGTCGACGGTGACTATGCGATCGTGGGCTCCAAGTATGACGGCACGCTCAGTCGGTGGGTAGGGTCGGCTTACATTTTCGAGCGTAACGCCAGCGAGGCATGGCCGCAGAGGGCCAAGGTCCTCGCTTCTGACGGCGTGCGTGACGACTGGTTTGGCCAGTCCGTATCAATCAGCGGAGATTACGCAATCGTCGGGGCGTATGGTGATGACGACAATGATGAATACAGCGGATCAGCTTATATTTTCGAACGCAACGCTAGCGGAACATGGATGCAGGAGGCCAAGTTGCTTGCTTCTGACGGGGCAAGTATGGACCATTTCGGCTGTTCGGTATCGATTAGCAATAATTATGCAATCGTCGGAGCCAAATACAACGACGAAAAAGGCAGCAACTCCGGATCGGCTTATATCTATGAACGTCAAGCTGGAGGGACATGGACACAGAAGATTCACTTGACGGCTCTTGGCGGGACAAGCGAGGACAGATTCGGTTATTCGGTATCGCTCAGCGGAGACAGGGCGATTGTAGGAGCCCCCAGCAACGACTCGGCCTACATCTTCGTGCGCGACACCGGAGGGACATGGATGCAGCAGGCACAACTGACAGCTTCCGATGGCGGAGGAACGTCGTTCGGATGGTCCGTGGCGATCGACGGTAATCACGCAGCCATCGGGGCCATTTACGACGAGGACAACGGTAACGATTCTGGATCGGCATATATCTTCGAGCAAGATATCAGCGGTTCGTGGACGGAAATTGCCAAGGTGACGGCTTCTGACGGAGATGTCGAGGATTTGTTTGGCTGGTCCGTATCAATCAGCGGCGACTCCGCAATCGTCGGGGCGTACGGTAATGACGACGTGGGCTCCAACTCCGGCTCGGCGTATATCTACGGAAATGTTCCCGAACCGGCCACGCTGGGGATGCTGGCGTTGGGCGGTCTGGCGATGCTGAGGCGGCGGAGACGCGGGGATCGAGTATAAACAGAAAACGGGTCTTTCCGCGACGACTTGTCAAGACGAAGCCAACGGCGAAGATCGAAGCCGCCAGGCGAAGACGGGATCCCAATAACCCAGTCAGGTTCGGAGAAAGAGTATTCATGATCGAAGGCCATACAACACGACGAGACTTCTTGCGAAAATTGGGGACATGCACAATTGCGGCTGCGGGGGCGGGCTTTTCATCACGAGTGTCCGCGGGGGGAGCTGAATCCGCTCGCCCTAATTTTGTATTGATTATCGGGGACGATATCTCTGACAGCGATTTCGGATGCTATGGACACCCGAATATTCGAACGCCCAACGTTGACAAACTCGCTGAAGGCGGATTGCGCTTTACTAACGCGTATCTGACGACCAGCCAGTGCAGCCCCACCCGCTGCAGCCTTATCACGGGACGATATCCGCACAATACGGGCGCCCCGGAACTGCACTCAGCGCTGCCCAAGGGGCAAGTCATGTTCCCCGCGATCATGAAGAAGGCGGGATACCATACCGCCGCGGCGGGGAAGTGGCACATGGGCGGATACGCCAGGGGCGCATTTGACAAGATTGCAGGCGGCGGCGCCGGAGGCGAAGAGCGCTGGGTGCAATGTCTCCGGGAAAGACCGAAGAACAAACCCTTCCTGATGTGGTTCGCGGCCTACGACGCACATCGCGGCTGGTCGCCGGACAAAGAAGCCAAACCTCACACGCCGCAGGATGCGGTCATACCGCCATACCTGATCGATACGCCCGCCGCCCGGAAAGACATGGCGCAATACTACGATGAAGTGCAGCGCCTGGACAGGTATACCGGATTGGTTGTCAGCGAATTGGAGAAGCAGGGCGTACTCGAAAACACGATCGTCATCTTCATGGCCGATAACGGCCGCCCGTTCCCGCGATGCAAAACACGCCTCTACGACAGCGGAGTGAAAACGCCCCTGGTGGTGCATTGGCCCGCCGGGTTAAAACATAAAGGCAAAGTCATCCGTTCATTGGTCAGTACGATTGACCTTGCCCCGACAATTCTCGAACTGGCCGGTTTGAAGTCGCCAAAGAGCTTCCAGGGCCTCAGCATGACGCCGCTGCTGGGCGATCCCAAAGCATCTATCCGGAAATATGTATTTGCCGAACACAACTGGCATGGGCAGATTGCGCATGAGCGTATGATCCGCCATGGAGATTATGTCTACATCCGCAATGCTCATCCGCAACTGCCCCAGATATGCGGTCTGGAGTCGCAATGTCCCCAGAAGGAACTGAGAGCCCTGGCGAAACAGGGAAAGCTGACTGACGCTCAAATGGACCCATTGCTTGAACCGCGAGCGGGTGAGGAACTCTTCAATGTAAGTGACGACCCTCACCAGTTGAAGAACATCGCCGGGGATCCGGAGCATCGTAAGGTCCTGGAAAACCTGCGGAAGCTTATGGATGAATGGCAGAAGCGTACAGGCGACACTGTACCTTCGCTGGACAAGGCCACACCCGACCGGTACGACCGCAGGACAGGCAAACCTGTTCGCGGGAGAAGCGGCAGACCGAAAGGCGGCGTTATTCCCGGTCAGACAAGCGGGGCGTCAGGAATCAATGATCCGGGACCGCGATGAGCGAACCTCGGGGGACATCCATTCGACGTCATCTCAGCCGGGAGCGTCAGTACTCTACATGCGGGCTAGGGTTTGGCGGTGTTAAAACTCGATTTCATTTTCCAGGCGGTGATTTTATCTATTTTCAAATCGCCGCCGGTCGAGAACAGAACTACCCGATCGTCGATCTTTGCCCCGGCCGCTCGCTTCTTGTCGGCGATCACGGCCTGGACGTCGTTGGCGAACACTTCCACTATTGTGCCGTCGACAAATATGCGAAGAGTAAGCGGCTGGGCTTTCTTGAGTTTGAACGGAGCCTTCTCGGTTCCGACTTCCAACATATTCTTTGTGCGATTTACGGTGATCCTGACACCCGCCTTACCTCGATCGTCGCACAGAACAGCCGCGCCAAAATTCTTCTCGCCGGTATCTTTGACAACGACCTTCAGTTCCAGGTGGTCGCCCTTGATTTTCTTCAGCACCAGGTCCGCGTCTTTCTTGACGGCGATGTTTTCTTCGCTCTGTTCGTCGTAACGCAAACTCTCCAGTTCACGAAGCGGTTTGATTCGCAGTATCCCGTCTTCGGGCAGTTCCAGTTCTCTGGGCAGTGACTGAACGCCCCTGGTCTGTCCGCCGAAGAACCATGCCCACATCACCCGCCGCCCGTCTTTGGTCAGCAGCGATTCGGGCGCGAAGAATCTTTTCGACAACCCGCCCATCAGCGCGTGCGATTCGGGCAGATACTGTCCGTTTTTGAACTCGCCGATGAAGTAGCGGCAGCCGAGTCGGTGTGATATGCAGACCAGCACCCACTTCTTTCCGAGCTTGAACATGTTCGGGCACGAGATGTCCTCGCCCTTGCGTACGCCGAGTTTCTTTTCGTCGAAATCGGGGTGCAGCAGCGGGCCGGTTTGCGTCCAGTTTTTCAGATCCTTGGAGTGCATGATAAACGGCGGCGTGCTGCTGCTATGGCCGTTCAGGCCGTAATACGTATCACCATCGAGCCAGATATCCGGATCGAAGTACCGAGCCTTGTCCAGCAACTTACCGTCTTTATCCTTCGGCAGCATCACGTGGGCATTGCCCCACTTGTTCAGATCGTCGTCCAGACCGTACAAGATCCAGTTGCGATTCGAGCCCCACCCGCAGTAGACCATCACGGGCTTGCCTTCCTTGGTGAAGAAACCCGTCCCGCTGAACATGCCGTGCCCGGTGACCGGCGGCGCCAGCACCGTCGGATGCCATTTCCAATGCACCATGTCGGTGCTGGAGACATGGGCGAACGAAAAGCCCGCGCGGGGCTTGTAGATGTAGTGAAGGTGGTAGCGGCCTTTGTAGTAGAATGCGGGATTCGGATCGAACGGCGAGCCCTGCGTGAACGTCGGGTGGGCCAGGTGATAGATCGCCCAGTTGTCCGGCGGATTCTTCGGCCAGGCGGGGGTTTCCGGAACGTACGGGCCAACAAATCTCGGCGGGCTGCTTCGGCGACCTGCGGAGACGTTGGCGGCGGTTTGAGTCCTGCCAGCCACCAGCACCGCACCCTTACCGAGAACAAGTTTACCATCAGCCAATTTCGCCCCTCCGCCCAGCTTGCTGTGTTCGTATCGCCCCGTGCGATCTACAACTTTCTTTCCTTCAAAGTCCCACCAGGCATACGGCTTGATCGATGAGGCTTTGTTTGGTTCGAGCGCCTTGATCTCTTCGGCGCTGAGCGCCTTGCTGTAAATACGCGCATCGTCAATCGCACCGCCGATGGAACCACTACCACCGCCGACATGCCTGAGTCCGAACACGACGATGTTATTTTTGCGACTCAGCAAGTCGACGTTCGTGGTCTTGTACGATGCGTACGGAGCCCCGTTACGATAGATGGACACCTGGTCGCCTTTATAGACGATCGCCATCTGAATCAGCGTTTTGGCGTCGGCCTTCTCGACAGGACTGTCCGCCTGCTCTTTCTTCGTGCGCTTATATGTATCGCTTCCAGCCATCCATTTACCGCCGGAAAGTTCGGCGAAAACTATCCCGTCAAACACCGGCCCGTCCTGAACGGTGAGTATCGACCCCGCTCTGATTTTCTTGTCCGAGAGCGTGACCCAGGACACCAGCGTCTTGTCAGTACCGGCCGAACATGTCTCACAAACCGCCGCCATAACCATCGCCGCAATAAGGATAAAAAACTTCTTCATTTCACACACCTTTCCACTGTTTCCATGAGATTGTTGTAATTTTCAACATTGTTAACAACGCTTTCCCGGCAAACGCTATTGTTAGAAATCCCAATCAACCTTGAGCGGGAAGTACTCGCCGCGAAGAGCATCCCGGCCTTCGGCCCAGATGTAGATGAACTCTGATCCATGTTTCATATTCTTCTACTCTCAGTGCGAATAGCAGCCATATGGCGAACAGTGTAAACAATCAGCGTGTGCCTGGCGAGGAAGTTCAGATGCGGACCGGCTCCATGTGTTCACCGACTCCATGAGTCCAGGAAGTCGCGAAGTTCGATCATTGGGTGGACCGGAACACCTGGTTCCATCTTTGTTGGCGGTTCAACCATAAGTGAGTGGATCTTCGTCACAGCGTTATATTCGCCGATGGTATGGTCAAGAATGGTGACCGCGGCGTGAGAATACAAATCTCGCGTATCTTCGGTCATGTTATCGGGATAAAGAGTGATGCCCATTCCTCCGCCAGCCAGACTGAACGCTTGAAACTGAATGTTCTCGTTGGAAATCGCGACACCGCCCATCTTGATCGCAAAGTCACCGTACGACGGTTGGCGAAACGCGGTGATTCTCCAACCGTCAATTTTCGGTGCGGCGTCAACGAACGATTGGACATCCGAGAAATGTTCGCGCTGTCCGCCCGCGGTTACGATGAATCCGTTTTCGTCACCATGATCGCAAAACAAGAAAGAGATTCCGGAAGCCTCTTTCTGCATACGGGTGTCCACGTCCGCCAGAGTCTTGCGGATCGTCGCCTCGTCCCCTGATTTCATGGCCGCGGCGATCGAGTCTTTGTGTTGATCGAACCATATCCAAAATTCACTCATGATTGTGTTATCGAGTTTGGTTTCGGATTTACTGCAACCAGTGAGAACGACCAATCCCATCATTATGATAAACAAAGTCTTCATGATTTTTTCTTGCATAACGTTAAGGCTGAGCCGCGACGTCCTCGGTTTATTTGCCGTTGCATTCTATCTTACCCATAATGCCGAGCTTCCAGGGCAATGATGGGTACGATACTTTCGAGTCCTTCTTCAGGATTCCCTGAATGAGCCACCGGCAGTTTTTCGGATCGTATTCCATTTTCTCATCGTAGCCGGTCCGGAGCAACTCGCCGTGAGATACCATTTCGGTCCACGTTTTGACGCCGCCGGTGAGCTTGAGCTGTTTGCCGGTCGCGTACTCGTCGGTAACCCTCTTCCATGGGCCTTCAAGATTCTTTGCAGTCGCCAGGGCGAATGACCGCAGGCCCCCTTTATTCAATTCATAGATCATGTGAAATTCGCGGCGGTCTTTCACCTTGTAAATGTGAACGGCTTCATGAACGCCTCGCAAGACCTCCCTGTCCCGCCCCCAGCCGCCGGGAAACTTGTCGATTTCCGTGGACCTTACGATCACGCCGCTGTGCCCCTGGGTGTAAAACAGATACGCCTTCGTCTTGTCGCAGATTACCCAGAAGTCTATCCACTTGGCCTTGGCATCCTTGCGGAGAAGGGGTTTCGCCTCGCTCCACGTTTCGGGCCTGGAGATCGTTGCTGTCGTGGAGAACATGGGTTGATAGTTCGAGTCGCGGTTCTGAAAGATCAGGTACCACTTGCGCTGCGGCCGGTAGTATAGAACCTGCGGCGCACAGCCGTATCGGCCCTTTCCCCTGATCGTTTTCAGTTGATGTCTGGTCGCCGATTTCAGGTCTGTGAGCTTCTTCGCCGACACGTAACCCGTGGTGTATTCGCTCTTGCTTCTGGCCGTGTAAAACAGATGCCACTTCCCCTCGAAGAAGACAATAGACGGGTCCTTGACCGAAACTTCATCAAACGAACCTTCAGGCCCCTGAGACAGAACCGGAGCGCTGATTTCCCACTTGTTTTCAACGACGCCGACGGCCATGGCGACAGCGGATACTGCCAACAAGCACGCGAGCAACCATGAATTAACGTTGGCGAATAATCTCATTGGTGCAAACCCTTGTTATCGCGGCCAGCGATTGGGAGCAGGCGCAAGGAGCGGGGGGGGCTATTTCTTGTCTTCCGAATCCTTTGGTTGTGCGGCCTTGGTGAACTTGAAATTCTTTATGAGTTCGATTTCTTTTGGGTCGTAGGGTTTTCCATCCGGCCAGAGCATGTCCCAGTGCCAATGGTCTTTGATGGTTTGGCCTTTCTTGCCCCATGGCAGATAAGTTTGCTGCTTTCCGGCCACCAGGCCCCAGTTCCACCAACTGACCTTGTATTTTGCGAAGACGGGGAGGACGGCCGGGTAGTCATGACCATTGATTCGGCGGAGGGTTTCGGTGCAGAGCAGCGGGCGCCCGTATTTCATGTAGTGTTTGGTCGTTTTCTCCACGCCCGCGGCGCTGGTGTAGGCGTGGTAGCTGACCATGTCGGAAAGCTCAGCCAGTTTATTGCCCATATCGTTGCCATGTCCGCGCCAGGGTCCGGTGGTAAGCGGCTGGATGGGTTTCATCGCTCGGGCCCATTTGAAGGTCGCTATCGCCAGCGGAAGGCTCTTGTTTCCCAGTCCGCCATTACCGGGCTCGTTGTAGAGGTCCCAGACCAGCACTCGCTTGTCATTTGCGAACTTCCCGACGATATCCTTGACGTATTTCTCTAGCGCCGGCCAGGCTGTCTTGTCGGTCACTTTTTTCGGGGTCGGGCTTGGCACCCAGCGGCTGTTATGGACACCGGGTTTGGGCTTGGGCTGCTTGCCGACGACCGGATTGGCCCGCGCGAAATTCACATCATCGAACAGGCAGAACATCACTCCGATCTTGTGCTTCGCGGCGATGGCGAGGAACTTATCGAGCCGCTTCTTCAGACCCTCAGCGTCGACCTCCCACACTTCGAACGAGAGATTGCAGCGAACGCTGTTGTATCCGGACTTGTGAGCCCACCCCAGTTCACGATCGATGGTGGTCGGGTCAAACGTGTCCTCCTGCCACCATTCGAGCATGTTAACCGCACTGCTGGGCACATAGTTAACCCCTTTTATCGGGCCGACCTTGTTGTACCACTCCCACGCTTTTTGCTTGCTCCAAATCTGCGACTGCTCCTCAGCCGCCTGCGAAGAAAGAGCCATCACAAGAAAACTCGCCAGGAGCATCAATACGGGTAAAATATATTTCATTATCAATCCTTTCGCGTATACTCGCGCATTATAAACGATCCGCACACAGGTGGCACCTCGCGTTTCGCGACAAAATCGGAAGGCGTGACCGTTGTCGTCGCCAGTTGCCAGTTGCCAGGCTTTTGGCTTGACCGGTGGATTGGGCGGGGTATAATTTGCCCCGACACCCTGCGGTTATCGCGGGGAGGGAGTCATATGGGTAATATCGGGCAAGATTTTGTCGCACCGGTCGCATCGAGTTCAACCACGTCGTCCATTGGTTCGCCGAAGTTCCCGGCGGAAACACTAGCGCTGATACGAAAGTAACAGGAGAATGAAAAATGGTACAGATTTTAGCTGGTATTGCCGGGGAAAACGTAATTCCGATACTTGACCAGGGCGTCGCTCTGGCCGGCGTGTTCGGCCTGGGTATGTGTTTCGCCCTTCTCGGGTCGGTCAGCGTCAAACTCATGCCCCGCCTGAATATAGACCAGGGCAAGTTCGGCACGCTGGTTTCGATATTCATGTTCTCGTGCCTCGTCGCGTCCCTCATCATGGGCGTGCTGGTTGACACCGTAGGATTCAAGATTGTCGGCGTTGGAGGATTTCTCGCCACGACGGCGTGTATATTCCTGCTGGCCAGGGGAAAGAACTTCGGAGCCGCCGCGGTGGCCTGTCTCCTGCTGGGTTTTGGGGCGATGGCGTTGAATACGATCGGCAACGGTCTGTTGCCCAAGGTCCTGTTCGAGGGTAAGAACGCCGGCGCCGCGTTCAACATTGGTAACGTGTTTTTCGGTTTGGGCTTGTTTGTGGCCCCGTTCCTGATCAGTTTCCTTCTCAGGAAGACCACCTTTGAGAAAGCCCTTACAGTACTTGCCGCAATCCCTCTGGTATTGACGATTATTCCAGCCCTTGCTCCCTTGGCCTACACCGGCGCCAAATTCGAGATAGGCGTAGCCGGCAGCCTGGTAGTACAGCCTGCGACTATCGTCGCGGCGCTCGTGCTGTTCTGTTACATTGCCCTGGAGTCTTCCTTCTGCAACTGGCTGGTCCCGTTCGGAAAGGAAGTAATCAGCGAAGAGAAACCGGACATGGCGCCCGACGCGGTCGACGCTTCGGCCCAGCGGATGCTCTCGGTCTTCGCAATCGCGATGATGGCCGGTCGTCTCCTCAACGGGCTGGTTTTGGCCGGAATCCCGAAGATTGTCGCCAACCAGCAGTATATTATCACCGGCGCAGCGGTGGTGGCTGCGCTGGTAATCCTGCTTATGATGAGTAGCAAGAAATCGGGCATGGCCTGGATGGCTGCGGCATTGGCGGGCTTCGTTTTCGGTCCGGTCTTCCCCACGACGCTCGGTCTGGCCGCTCCGAAGTATAACGGGGCTTACTGGGCGACGAACTTTGGCATTATCTTCGCCGTCGGGCTTCTCGGCGCGGTGCTTATCCCGAAGATGATGGGCAACATGGCCGCAAAGAGCGAGGACTCATCCATCCGTAAGAGTCTCAAGCTGCTGCTGCCTCTGTGCATAATCCTGGCGATCCTGGCGATCGCCCTGGCCTATTCCGGCGTGTCGGGCGACGCTGCGGCAGTGGCGAAATAGGGTAAAGGCTGATATTTACTGTCTTACATCTGACGCCGCAGTTGCCTGTCCGGCGGCTGCGGCGTCGGTCTTTTTTGTCTCACAGACTCCAGCGGACTGAACGGTTACAACAATGGCGACTATAGACTATTGCGTAATCGCCGCTTACCTGGTCATCGTCACCGGGTTAGGCGTTTTTCTGCGTAAGCTTGCGGGCAGAAATCTGGAATCCTATTTCCTCGGCGGAAAGCAGATTCCCTGGTGGGCGTTGGCAGCGTCGGGCGCCGTATCCAACTTTGACATTACGGGCACCATGTGGATGGTCACGGTGCTTTACCTGCTGGGGATGCAGTCCTGGTGGCATCACTGGATGTGGGGTGTGATGCTGCCTGCGTTCGGTCTGGCGTACGTGGCAAAGTGGGTGCGGCGGTCGAACGTTATCACCGGGGCCGAATGGATGCTTACGCGGTTCGGCGACGAACACGGAGGGAAGACGGCGCGTATGGCTTATGCGCTGGTGGCGGTGATTACCTGTGTCGCTTTCATTGGATACGCATTCCAGGGTATCGGTAAGTTTGCGCAGATCTATGTGGATACCGGTTGGCTTGTTGAGATGTTTCCGTTTGCCGAGACACTGCTGACCACGTACAAGTCCCAGACCATGGCGATAGCGATTCTGTCGCTGACTACCCTGTATGTCGTGCTCGGTGGTCTGTTCGGCGTGATCATTACTGATATCATCCAGACCGTTGTCCTGTCGCTGGCGTGCGTGCTGATCGGTTGGGTTGCATTCACCGAGCTTTCCCCCGAGATGGTCCGGCAGGCTGTTCCCGTCGGGTGGGAATCGCTGAGCCCCGCCTGGCGTATCGCCGAGTTCCACGGTACGGACAATGGCATGTATGAGATGTTCGGATTCCTGACCGTTGCCTGGATCGCCAAAGGATTCCTTCTCAATGCCGGCGGGCCCGGGCAATTGTATGACTTCCAGCGTTATCTCGCCGCCCGCAGCCCGAGGGATGCGGCGAAGGTTGCGGCGGCCTGGCCGTTTTTTCTGGTCGTTCGCTGGATGATGGTCGCGGCGATAACCCTGCTGGCTATGAGCAGCATCGGTAATGTTACCGATCCGGAACTGGTCATGCCCATGGTGCTGCAGAAGTATCTGCCGATGGGGTTGAAGGGGCTGGTGATCGCCGGTCTGCTTTCGGCGTTCATGTCCACGTTCAGTTCGACGGCCAACAGCGGCGCCTCGTACGTGGTGCGCGACATATGGCAACCTCTCTTCAGGCCTGACGCCGACGAGCACCATCTCGTCAGGTACAGCTACATCGCGACGATCGGTGTGGTTGTGGCGGGAATCGTCGTCGGGCTGAACGCCGAGTCCATCAGGTCCATCTGGGGGTGGATCATGATGGCGCTGGGCGGGGCGGTGATCATGCCTAATGTGCTGCGCTGGTATTGGTGGCGGTTGAACGGGTGGGGATATGCCGCCGGAACGCTCGGGGGCATCGTGCTGTCGCTGGTTGTTCCGTTTTTCCCGGACATGCCAATGTACGTGCAGTTTCCGCTGATCTCTATCGGTTCGCTTGTTGCCTGTCTTGTGGTCTCTCTGGCAACGGCCCCCGCGGCGGACGAAACGCTGCGGAAGTTCTACCGAACCGTTCGCCCCTTCGGCATGTGGGGCCCCGTCCGCAAGGCCTGCGGTTTGTCTGAACGGGAACTCGCCGATCCCGCCGAATCGCCGTGGACTACGGTGTGGAACACGTCGATCGCCTGCTGCGGCGTGACCGGGATGTACCTGTCTCCAATGTACCTCGTGGGACACTGGTACTGGCGAGCCGGCGTGTGGTTTGGCGTGTTCCTGGGCGCCGCTGGCGTGCTTTACTTCACTTGGTATCGGCGGCTGCCGAGCGACGAAGATGTTGCCCCGGAAAATACTGAACCCGTGTAGAAAGGAAATACTGATGAACAGAATCATCTTGCTTGCAACTCTCCTGACATGCACCGCCGCTCTGTCCGCGGCAGCCCCTCCGGCAGCCGACAAAGCCAGGACGTCCATGGAAATGACACTCCAGAAACGCTACCTGAATGTCCCCATCACGAACCACAGGGCCCGCGGTAAGCGTGCCCACCGGATGACCCTGGCGGTAGATGGCAAATTGCTCGGGGAGTTTCACCTCCGCCTGGCGGAAGACAAACCTGACTGGTGGGCCTTTTTCGACGTTGCCCGGTTCAAGGGGAAAAAACTCTCCATCACCGTGACGGCCGCGCCGAAGGACCCGAAGATCATTACCCAGGACGACGTCATAAAGGGCGCCGGGGACCTCTACAAGGAGAAATATCGCCCCCAATTCCATTTCACCACGCGGCGCGGATGGATCAACGATCCCAACGGTCTGATTTACTACAAGGGCGAGTACCACATGTACTACCAGCACAATCCCGTCGCGCTGCCCTGGGGAAACATGACCTGGGGACACGCGGTAAGCAGGGACATGGTGCGCTGGAAGGAGATGCCCAAAGTCCTGTTCCCCGACCCCGCGACGGGCACGTGCTTTTCGGGCGCCGCCTGTATCGACCGGAAGAACCAACTGGGCCTCAAGAGCGGCGACGAAGACGAAGATGTGCTCCTGGCGTTCTACCTGCGGACGCGGATCGGTCTGTGCCTGGCGTATTCAAACGATCGCGGGATGACTTTCACCGACTACAAGGGCAACCCCGTGCTGACTCACGCCGGGGCGCGCCTCGACACGCCCAGGCCATTCTGGTTCGAGCCGACGAAACGCTGGATCGCCCCGACCTACGATCATTTCAAGAACAAGGCCGGAAAAAAGATGCGGGCGGTGGGCTTCTATAGCTCCAAAGACCTGAAAACCTGGAAATACGAGAGCCGCGTCGAGCAGAAAAAGTGGGGCGACGAACTCTGCGGCTGCGTTGACTTCTTCCAGTTGCCCATCGACGGCGACCCGAAGAACAAGAAATGGGTCATGATCATGATCGAGGGCAGCTATATCGTCGGCACGTTTGACGGACACAAGTTCTACACGCTCGCCGGTAAACCGGCCGCCACGGAGGACCGTGTCAGGTCGCTGGTCAAATACGGGAACTTCTACGCGACGCAAACCTGGCACAACATGCCGAAAGACCGGCGAGTGCAGATCACCTGGATGCGCGGCGGCAGATATCCCGGCATGCCGTTCAACCAGCAGTATACGGTCCCCTCGGAGCTGGCGCTTCACTCGACCGATGAAGGACCACGCCTGCGAATGAACCCGATCAAGGAACTCGAGACGCTCCGGACAAAGACGCACAAATGGGCGGATCTGACGTTCAAGTCCGGCGCCAACCCGCTTGCCGACATCAAGGGAGATCTGTTCGACGTGGAAGTCGAATTCATCCCGACCGCCGAAAGCCAAACCGTCTTCGACCTGCGCGGCGAGAAGGTGATCTACGACGCCAAGGCCCAGACGCTGTCCTGCGGAAATGTTCGCTCGCCGCTGAAACCCCTGAAGGGAAAGATATACCTCAGGATCCTGCTGGACCGCACGTCAATCGAGGTGTACGCCAACAACGGACGCGTTTATATGCCGCGCTGTATCCTCCCGAAGGATGACAATCGCTCACTGAGCGCATCGACCGCCAAAGGCGAAGTAAAGGCGAGCTTCCTGCGCGTCCACGAGTTGAAATCTTCGTGGGAGTAAAACATGACTCCACGCCAGCGGATAGTTGCAGCGCTCAATCACACCGAGCCCGATTGCGTGCCGATCGATTTCGGAGGGCACCGCTCTTCGGGCATATTCCCCTCACCGGCGACGGGCTTGCGCAACTCTCAGCCGGCGCCAAGCGGCTTCGCGAATCGACCGACCGCGCCATCCTCGGTATCTTTGGCGGCAACCTGTTTGAAGTACCGCAGTTCCTCTATCGCATCGACAACTATCTCACGCACATGGGGTTCTATCCCGAAGCGTGCGAGCGGTTGTCCGAAGCTCTATGCAATTTCTATCTGCCGCGCATGGAGAAATGGCTCGGGGCGGTCGGCCCGTACATTGACGTGATGCTCTTCGGCGACGACCTGGGCGGGCAGACCGGACCGCTCATGTCGCCCGAGATGTACCGGGCTTATTACAAGCCGTGGCACACGAAGCTGTGGAAGCGCGCCAAGGAGTTGGCCCCGCACGTCAACGTCCACCTGCATTGCTGCGGCGGGATCGAACCGCTGCTGGGCGATCTTATCGAGGCCGGTCTGGAATCATCGAATCCCGTGCAGATTACCTGCCAGGGTATGGACCCGCGGCACTTGAAATCCACCTACGGCGGCCGTTTCACCTTCTGGGGCGGAGGATGCGACACGCGCCGCGTCCTGCCGCATGGAACGCCGGACGAGGTTGCCCGGAATGTTCGCGGCCTTGTCTCGATCTGGTCGCCGGGCGGCGGTTTCGTCTTCCAGCAGGTGCATAACATTCTCGCCGACGTCCCCCCGGAAAACATCATCGCGATGTTCGGAGCCCTGCGCTAGGCGCCGGCGAGCGTTCCTAAGGATCACCATCGCCGCCAGGCGGTCGGTGCATCCGTTTGTTCGGAACCTATTAAGGGCAACTATGTCCTCGCCAGAAAAACTTCTCACACCCGCGAGTACTTTGTCTGGGAACAGGTGTAACCTTGGCGGTGTCACGTGCGTATGATATACGATGTGGATTGCGGCGCCGCTACGTGCCTTGAGCCTTGAATGGCTCATCAGGTATCGGTAATATATACTTGGTTTTTGGCGTTATTCACAAGTAGTGCCGCAGTTCGCCTCGCTATATGGATTTTCTGTGAAAGGACAGGTCAAATGAAGCAGTTGACCGCAATAATCCTGGTTGTGCTGGTAGTCGGCGGTATCGCGTTGGGGCAGACCAAATCGGCGCCAAAGCCCATTCCCGACATCTGCAGGGGTGTGATCGATCCCTACGATATCAGCGGCGAAAAGGCCCTTTTCTACGCGGCGGCGGGAGTGGACAACGAACTTACCTCAGACGAGTTCAACGCCGCCAGGGGCAAGGACAAAACGTTTGCCCGCAAGTTCGATTCCTGGAAGATCCTGATCACGTTCGACAAGGACAAGAACGGCAAGATTGACTGGAACGAGGCCGGGGCGTATCGCCAGGAGACGCGGCGGAAGGTGATGGGCTCATTCGACAAGAACAAGGACGGTAAGCTGACCGGCGATGAGCGGACGGCCGCCAACAAGGCGCTGGCGGCCGGTAGGCTTTCTCTCGGTTCGGTCAGTGCAGCCAGAGACGCCCGCAGAACACAATGGCGCGCCGATATGCTCAAGCTGTACGACAAGGACGGCGACGGGAAGCTCAACAAGGCCGAAGAGGCCAAACGCCGAGCGGTATACGAGCAGGCTCGCAGAGAGCGGGAAGAGCGGTACCGCCGGGAGCGCGAACTCAGCGAGCACGACGCCAACAAGGACGGAAAGCTCGATACCAAAGAATCCGCCGCTCGCGACGCCGACCGCGCCGACAGGGAAAGACGCAAGAAAGAGTTCATGAAGAAGTACGACACGAACGGTGACGGTCATATTAACGGCGATGAATGGCAAGAGGCCGGTCCGGCTTTGCGGGAGGCGATAAAGAAGTACCACACAGACAAATTCGACAAGAACAAAGACGGCGAACTGGACGAGGACGAAAAGGCCGCAATGCGGAAAGATCACGAAAGACGCCGCCAGGAAGGCCGCAAACGGTACGAACTGGAGCGATTCGATAAGAACAAAGACGGCAAACTCGACGAGAGCGAAACCGGCGCCCGCGACAAGTGGCGCAAAGAACACGAGGCCGAGCGAGCCAAACGCATCGCCGAGTACGTCAAGAAGTACGACAAGAACGGTGACGGAAAGGTCGACGACAAAGAGCGTCCCCAGGGACGGGGTCGCGGTCGCGGCGGTCGGGGCCGCGGCGGTCCCAGGCGCGACGGGAACTGAGAAAGATGATCGTTGTGCCGGAAGGTACATACACGAAAGGTTTTTAAATGTATTTCAGGATTGTTGGTGAACGTTCGGTGGTGGTGCTGTTGGCGGTGGTTGTGGCCTTGGCCTCGGTCGGCGGGGTTCTTGGGGCGCCGAAACCGGCGGACAAGCCAACGATTGCAAAACCGGCGCCGAAGCTCTGCCTCGGTGCGGTGGATCCTTTCGACCGCGCGACGCAGAAAACCGGATTCTTCGCCATAGCCGGTAAAGACGGAGAGTTGACCGGCGAAGAGTTCCGCCGCGCTTCGGAGAAAGAGATGTCAACGAAGACGTTTCTCCGCTCCTTCGACACCTTTGCGGCCCTGTTGCGGTTTGACAAGGACAAGAACTCGAAGATCGACTGGGTCGAGGCCCAGGCTTATCGCCTCGACTTGCGCAAGAGAGTTATGTCCGCGTTCGACGCCAACAAAGATTCTCGCCTCAAGGGTCCCGAGCGCGAGGCGGCCAATCGTGCTCTCGCCAGCGGCAAGTTCGCTCGCGGCGGTGGCGGGCGGACGAGCGGAAGGGCGGATTTCATGGACAAATACGACACCGACGGCGACGGTCAGCTCTCCGAAGAGGAACGCAACGCCATGCGCGAAGCGTTCCGAAAACGCGCGATCGGGAAGTACGACAAGGATGGCGACGGCAAGCTCAGCGAAGAAGAGCGCCGGGCGATGCGCAAAGACCGCGGCGGTATGTGGGCCGCGGCCACCGAGCGATGGCGATTGCAGCATTTCGACCTCGACGGCGACGGTAAGCTCAGTGAGGCCGAAGAGGCCGAGCAGAAAGAATTCCAGGGCCAGTTCCGTGCGATGGGCAAGGCGCTGGACGTGCGGTTCAACGACCTCGACGGCGACGGCGAGGTAAGCATCGAAGAACGCCGCAAGATCGGGGCGGAGTGGCGGAAGTCGGCGTTGCAGATGATGGCGATGGCGGCTACTTACATGGATCAAAACGGTGATGGGGAGATTTCAACCGAAGAGCGTGAGGGATTCGGCAAGCGTGTCCAGACGGGCATGATCAAGTGGATGGAGGATTTCGGCAAGGAGTTTGACGCCGACACTAACGGGCGGCTTGACAAGACCGAACGGGGCGCCTTTCTGGTCGGGCTGCGGAAGAATATCGAGACCCGCGTGAAACGATTTGACGCCGATCGGGATGGGCGTCTGGCTCCTCCCGAGGCGATAGAGTTGATAAAGGAGTTCGCCAGGGAGATCGACATTACCCCGTCGAAACACAAAGACCCCGACAAGACCGGCGATGGGCGCTGACGGAACACCCACCAGCCAACAAGAAACTTCCGATTTTCAAGTTTAACGACAACGACCAACGGCTTTCAAGTGAAGAAGACGCATGGCTGTTGGGTGTTTATCCGTTGCCGTTTCTATGGTCTATTGCCCTTTTCTTGAGATGCGATTGCTGTGCCCCCCGGAGCGCGGCGCTTGCTTTGGGGGCGTCGGCATGGGAAACTACCGTTCATGGCTGGTGATGGACGTCCTGTTTGCGTGTTTGATTCCGGGCTGGGGGGGCTGACCGTCGTGCGCGAATTGATGGAGGCCATGCCGGGCGAGGACATCATCTATCTCGGCGACTCGGCGCGCGTACCGTACGGTACCAAGTCGCTTCAGACCGTTCAGCGATTCGCCCTGGAGGATGCATCATTCCTTATGAGGCATTCGCCGAAACTGCTGGTGGTGGCGTGCAATACCGCCTCCGCGGCGGCGATTGACATATTGCGGGCCAAGCTTGACATGCCCGTTATCGACGTGATTCGCCCCGGCGCCCAGGCTGCGGTGGCCTGTACCGACGGACCGATAGGCGTGATTGCCACAGAGGCGACTATAGCTTCCGGCGCCTACGTCCATGCGATTGCGGAATTGGCGCCCGAGCGCCAAGTGTGCAGTGCGGCATGCCCGCTGCTGGTTCCCATCGTTGAGGAAGGGCGCCGCGATGACGATCCGATAGTGCTGCACGTGCTGGGCGATTATCTCGGGCGGTTGCAGAGATTCCGCCCGGGCGCTTTGATACTTGGTTGCACGCACTACCCTCTTCTGTCCGGCGCGATCGCCAAGTTGATGGGCCCCGAAACCGAGTTGATATCGTCGGGGCGAGCAGCCGCCGACCGGGCGAAAGAGTTTCTCGATAGCCAGCCAGCCTCTTCTCGGACCGGCGGAGCAGGGACGCTGAAGTGCTTCACCACCGGTGCCCCCGAGCGATTTGCTCACTTGGGACAGCGGTTTCTCGGGCGGAAAATAGACAATGTTGCATTCGTCGGAACCGACGAACTGGAAACCCGTTGAGACTCTTCGCCCGAGATAGTGTATTATTGAGTTAACCATTGCCGATCGAGGCCGAATGTTCATGAGAATGCCCGCGAAAACTTGTTTGCTGAGTGCGATGATCCTGTCTGTGTGCGGTTGCGGCGGGCAGTTTGAGGATGCGGGATACAAGGTTAAGGGCTTTTTCGGCATGTTTTCCAGACCGCACCCCAAGGTTCTGACGGGGCAGGCTTTCGACGATACGGTCGATCCCGATACCCGCAGGGAAGCGATACTCGCGCTGTCCAGCCACCAATGGGGTCTTACTGAGACCTACCTCAACGGTTACGACGTTATCCTCCGAGCCGAGATGCGCAAACCTCGCGATCGTCGAGATACTGCATTGATGTCGGCAACCATAGGCGCCCTGGGAAGGGGGAGGAACCCCAAATACATTCCTATTCTCGTGCTTGCCCTCAAGCTGGCATTCTCGCCGCAGGTGCGTTGGGATGCGGCCGCCGCGCTGGATACCGTCGTCGGTGATGACGCGATTGCCCAACTCTGCGAGAGTTCAAATCCGGAGACGGAAGCTTCAGTTGATGTGCGTGTGGCGTGCTGTCGTGCGATGCGACATTACCGGCGTCAGGACGTTGTCGATACGTTGGTAAACCGCCTGGCCAGCAGCGAGGAATTTGCCGTACGCTACCGGGCCCACGAGACGCTTGTGGGACTCTGCGAGCGTGATTTCGGTCCGGATTATACCGATTGGGTCGGGGCGAAGCTGAAAAAACCGCCCCCCGTTGAGACTGCGGAAAAAAAGAAGAGGTCCATGTGGAATCCGTTGAACTGGTTCAGGCGATGAAAGCAATTGTCTTTGACAGCGATAACGGACCGCACCTCCAAGGGGATTACCCCCAACCGTCGCCCGCCTCTGGCGAGGTGCTCGTCGCAGTTGAAACCATCGGTATCTGTAGGACGGATCTGGAGATACTGAAGGGCTATATGGGATTTACCGGCGTTATCGGACACGAGTTCGTCGGCACGGTGATCGGCGGGCCCGACGAGTGGATGTCCAGACGCGTGGTCGCGGAGATCAACTGCAACTGCGGAGTTTGCGAGTTCTGCACCACCGGACTCGGGAATCACTGTCCCTCGCGATCCGTGACAGGTATTGCGGGGCGAGACGGCGTCATGGCCCAGCAGGCGGTTGTGCCTCTGGTGAATCTCCACAAACTGCCCGACAGCCTGACCAACGACCGGGGCGTCTTCGCCGAGCCTCTGGCGGCGGTTTTGCGGATCGGTCAGCAAGTCGATCTGGACGGGGCGAACGTGGTTGTGCTCGGTGACGGGCGTCTGGGGCAACTTGCCGCCCGCGCGATAAAGGGTCCGGCTGCAGCGCTGCTTATGGTGGGCAAGCACGCGGGCAAACTGCAACTCGCCTCCGCGGTTGGGATAGACACCAGGGGCCTGAAAGAGTTCACACCGGACAGGTCGGCCGACGTGGTTGTCGACGCGACCGGAAGTCCCGAGGGGTTCGAATTGGCCCTTCGGACAGTCAGGCCCCTGGGGACCGTGGTTCTCAAGAGCACGTTTGCGGTTGGCGGCGGGATGAATCTCGCCGGCGTTGTGATCGACGAGATAACCGTAGTCGGTTCGCGGTGCGGACCGTTTGCCCCGGCAATCGAGGCATTGGATACCGGGAAGATCGAGGTAACCGACCTGATCTCCTGTCGCTTCGACCTGGACCATGGTATCGAGGCTCTCCATGCCGCATCCGACGGGCGGAACATCAAAGTACTGATCGACGTTGAACAGTGAAGCAATTGGACCAGGGAGTCGCTTGTGAAGACGGTAAGCAACGACAGTTCGGGGTTCTACTTTGACCGGCTGCCCGGCGGGGCGACCATCGGGCGATTCGGCGCGCTCGACGCGCTCGGTTTCGTTCACGGCGTGACCACTTTGAAGGGTTTTGACACTGCTCTGGCCGCCAGGGACCCCAGCACTGCAGCGGAGGATTTTGCAGGCGTGTTGGGTCTGGACGGTGCTGCGTGGCTGGAGCAGATTCACGGCGTCAACACCATTATCGTCGATTCGTCCGGCCCGGCCGGCAGCGCCGACGGTTTAATCACCGAGGCGCCCGGATTGGCCCTTGTCGGAAGGAGTGCGGACTGTCCGCTCGTTCTGGTTGCCGATTCCGCCGGAAGGGCAGTCGGGATGTTCCACGCCGGTTGGCGCGGTACGACCGGCGGGATCGCCATGGAGTTCATACGCCGGATCATCGGGCATTTCGATTCGGGCCCGGCCGAGCTTGTGGCGTGTATCTGTCCGTCGGTTGGATTGTGCTGCTACGAAGTCGGCCAGGACGTACAGGACGCCGCCGTGGCGGGCCTGGGCGCCCACGCCGTCAAGTTCTTCGCGTATCGCAAGGGGAAATTGCATTTTGACATGCAGGCGTGCATCTGCGACCAGTTGCTGCGCGTCGGCTTGGTTCGGCATAACGTCCATCCATCCGGCGTCTGCACGATCTGTCACGAAGATCTGTTTTGCAGCTATCGGCGCCAGGGCGCGGTCGCCGGACGGTTTCAAGCCGCCATCGCCCGCACCGCATAATGCCAGAGCCTCAATTCTTTCCCAGGACGTTGTTGGGTATCGGGATGATCCCGCCCCGGGCGTCCACGCAGGCAAGGGTCGTTTCGGCCGTCGCAATCAACAGGCCGTCGGATGTGCGTTTTAATTCGTAGGCGTGGTCGATACGTGCTCGCCCGGTACGCGTGATGCGGGTCGACAGCGTCAGGATATCATCGTACCGTGCCGCGGCGAGAAATCTGGCTGAGCATTTTGCCATTACGAAGAATACGCCCTGATCCTCGATGTCGCGGTAGTCCACGCCCCGGGCGCGGAGCAGTTCCGTGCGTCCCATTTCAAAGTAGATCCAGTAGCGGCTGTGATGCACCGCGCCGCCGCGGTCGACTTCCGGGTATCGCACGCGAATTTCGATTTCGCACGACTCGATCATTGCGGGGTTTTCCTGGTGAACTAATGCCGGTGGGGTATCATTATTCTCCAATATCACCCAAATGCAACGCTCACTTGACGTCGATTTGCCCGCCGACGCGGACGTTCAAGACGAAAACAGCGAAAGGCAACGAAAAAATGCTTGCGAGAAGCGGCAGAATCCCTATCATGGGCCGGTTCTAAACGAACTGCTGTGTCGCATTCGACACGGCCATGAAGATAAGGGATACTTTCGAAAGATGATAAAGGTTAAGGCAAGAGGAAACGAGTCGGTTGAGCAGATGATCAGGCGCTTCAAGAAGATGTGCGAAAAAGAAGGCCTGGTGCGGGACATCAAACGCAGGAGCTACTATGAAAAGCCCTCTGAGGTCCGCCGCCGCCGCCGACGTAAGAGTATCAAACGCGCCGTCTGATATAGCAGAGTTCCAATCCCCACGGCGCCGCCATGCCCGGCGGGGCAATACGCGTCTGGCGATGTTAATCTAACTTCTTCCCCCCCCCTAGAGGATACACACCATGAAGGCATTATGCACCGTCTGTAAGCGACACCGAAACGTTTTATTGTTTGTGGCTGCTATCGCTATGCTGGCCATTACGAACAGTCCCGCGATGGCTGCTGGTGAGGGTCTCGTTCCAGGCATTGGCGACATCAACTTTTTCTGGTACATCGCACCGGTTGGCGCGATCCTCGCCCTGGTCTTCGCTGTGAAGTTCTACAAGGAAGTCAAATCCGCCAATCCCGGTGATGAGAAGATGATCGAGATCGCCGCTCACGTTACCGCCGGCGCCATGGCGTATCTGAAGCGTCAGTACAAGGTCGTGTTTGTTTTCTTTGTAATTGTTTCCGCGATACTGGCGGTGATGGGTTTTGTTTTCAAGGTACAGCACGAGATCGTGTTTGTCGCATTCCTGACCGGCGGGTTCTTCAGCGGTCTGTGCGGATGGATCGGTATGAAGACAGCGACCCTGGCGTCCAACCGCACCACGCAGGGCGCCAAAGAGGGCCTCAATCGAGGTCTGACGGTTGCTTTTCGGGCCGGGGCGGTGATGGGGCTGGTCGTTGTGGGCTTCGGCCTGCTGGACATCTGCGGATGGTTCTTCGCACTTACGATCTTCACTGACATGGGGCTCGTCGAGATTACCGTTGTTATGCTGACCTTTGGTATGGGCGCCAGTTCGCAGGCGTTGTTCGCTCGTGTGGGCGGCGGTATTTTCACCAAAGCAGCCGACGTCGGAGCCGACCTGGTCGGTAAGGTCGAAGCGGGTATCCCCGAAGACGATCCCCGAAACCCCGCGACCATTGCGGATAACGTTGGCGATAATGTCGGCGATGTAGCCGGTATGGGCGCCGACCTGTACGAAAGTTACTGCGGTTCGATTCTCGCCACCGCCGCGCTGGGTGTGGCCGCCGTGATGTCGATGAATCTTGGGCACGCCGCGGCGATGGATGCGGCGATGCGACTTCTTGCCGCCCCGATGATCCTGGCGGGTATTGGCATCTTTCTGAGCCTGGTGGGCATCTACATGGTTCGCACCAAAGACGACGCGAGTATGAAGCAACTGATGGCCGCCCTCATGCGCGGCGTCATGGGGTCCAGTCTCCTGATCCTGGCCGCCGCGGCGGGCGTGTGCTACTTCCTGTTTAACGGTATCACAGACGACAAAGGCGCGGAACTTGTTTCCTGGTTAGGCGTGTTCGGTTCGATATGTGCGGGCATGATCGCCGGGTTGATTATCGGAAAGGCCACCGAGTATTACACCAGCTACGACTTCAAGCCTACCAAGGACGTGGCCGCCAACGCCGAAACCGGCGCCGCCACGGTGATTATCGCCGGTCTGGCCGAAGGAATGAAATCCACATGGATGAGTCTGCTGACCGTTATCGTCGGCATTCTGGCTGCGTTCATGTTGGCCGGCGGAAATGAAAACATGCTGCTCGGTCTTTACGGTGTGGGTATTGCGGCCGTCTCGATGCTGGCGACGCTGGGGATCACACTGGCGACCGACGCTTACGGGCCCATCGCCGACAACGCCGGCGGAAACGCCGAAATGACCGGGCAGGACGCCGAAGTCCGCGAGCGGACCGACGCACTTGACTCGCTGGGCAACACCACCGCCGCGATGGGCAAAGGTTTCGCCATCGGTTCCGCCGCTCTGACCGCCCTGGCCCTGATGGCCGCATACGTTGAAGAAGTTCGGATCGGAATGGTCCGCGAAGGCCACACAACGATCGTCGCTGTGAGCAAAGATGCTCCGGCCGGTACGATGAACAACATCGGTCACAAGAAGATCGCCGTGCGAAAAGACGCCGGTGATGCGGATCACAGCTTTGACACCGCGATGGTTCTGAACGGCGAATACGCGAGTTTGCCCAAGGGCGCATTGGCTAACGCCGTCAAGGGCGATCCCAATGCGGAAACGAATGTCTTCCAGATTACCGTACCGACCGCCAAGGCCCCGGTGGTTCTGGATGCGGTGTACGCGTCGAAGGCGTCGCTGCGGCAGTACATGGACTTCTACAACGTCAACCTGATGAACCCGCGCGTGCTGTGCGGAATATTCGCCGGCGTGCTGCTGGTGTTCCTGTTCAGCGCCCTTACGATGAAGGCGGTCGGACGGGCGGCGATGGCGATGGTCCGGGAGGTCAGGCGCCAGTTCAAAGAAATCCCCGGAATCCTGGAAGGAACGGGCGAGCCCGATTACGCCAGGTGCGTGGATATCTCCACCGCGGGCGCACAGAAGGAAATGATTATCCCGTCGCTGCTGGCGCTGACCGTTCCGGTTGCAGTCGGCCTGCTCCTTGACGTTGGCGGCGTGATGGGACTGCTGGTTGGCGGTCTGACGTGCGGTTTTGCGATGGCGATCTTCATGGCCAACGCGGGCGGCGCGTGGGATAACGCCAAGAAATATATCGAAAAAGGAAGCCATGGCGGAAAGGGCTCCGATGCCCACAAGGCCGCTGTCGTCGGCGATACCGTGGGTGATCCATTCAAGGATACTTCCGGTCCGAGCCTCAATATCCTGATCAAGCTGATGGGTATGGTCAGCGTGGTTTTCGCCGGTCTGATCGTAAAATATGCTCCGCAGATCAGTGATTTCCTGGGCATGTAAGACAAGAGACTTTCGATGGCTAAACGTTCAGGCGGTAAGACTGATACGGCGAGAGAGTTGGCGATAGAAACCGCGAGGCTCGCCTCCGACAGCCACTGCGAGGATATTGTTGTCCTCGATCTGCGAGGCATCAGCCCGGTTACCGATTACTTCGTGATCGCCACGGGCACTTCGTCCCGACAGATGCGGAGCGTGGCCGACGATATCGCGACGTTCGGTAAGAGCATCGGCCAGCCGGTCTGGCAGAAGGCGGGCATGGATTCGTCGCAGTGGGTTCTGCTGGACTTCGTCGACCTGGTGGTGCATATATTTGACTCGCGGGCCCGAGGCTACTACGATCTCGAACTGATGTGGGGCGAAGCGCCGCACGTCAAATGGGCTCGCCGGCCGGTTCCGCACTAACGACTCACAAAGGAGATCACGATCCGTGAATCTCAAGGGCGAACTGGAAACACGAATCAGCGAGGCGCTCGCCGAGGCTGGAGCGCCGCCCGGAAGCGGAGCGCTGATTGCCCGTTCGAACAAGCCTCAATTCGGACACTACCAGGCCAACGGTTGCATGGCCGCCGCGAAGGCGCTCAAGATCAATCCTCGCGAGTTGGCGCGGAAGGTTCTGGATAACCTCGATCTTTCCGACATCGCCGAACCGCTCGAGATCGCCGGTCCGGGATTCATCAACATCCGCATCTCCCGCCAGTGGCTTGCCCAAAGGCTCACCGAAGTCGAAAGCGACCCCAAACTCGGTATCGCCACCCCCGAGACGCCGCAGACTGTTGTCGTGGACTACTCGGCGCCCAACCTCGCCAAGGAAATGCACGTCGGGCATCTGCGAAGCACGATCATCGGCGACGCACTGGTCCGCGTACTGGACTTCATTGGCCACAAAGTCATCCGACAAAACCATGTGGGCGACTGGGGCACCCAGTTCGGTATGCTCATCGCCTACATGAAGGATCTGTTGCAGGATGATCCCGAAGGATTTCAGGCCGAAGCGGAGCTTGGCGACCTTGAGGAGTTCTACAGAAAGGCGAAGCAGAGGTTTGACGCCGACGAAGCGTTTGCAGATACCGCCAGGGAAGAGGTCGTTCGTCTCCAGTCCGGAGATCCCGCCACGCTGGATGCATGGCGCGGATTTCGCGAGATATCCTTGCGCCATTGCTCAGACGTTTACCGGCGCCTTGGCGTGCTGCTTGAAGATGGAGACGTCTACGGAGAGAGCGAATTCAACGACGACTTGTCCAATGTGGTCGAGGACTTGCGGGCGGCTGGGATACTTGAAGAATCCCGGGGCGCCCAGTGTGTCTTTCTGGACGAGTTCCGAGGAAAGGGCGAAGACGACGCCGACGTCCCGCTGATCGTTCAGAAATCCGACGGCGGGTATCTTTATGCCACCACCGATCTGGCCGGCATTCGATATCGCCAGGATCAACTCCGAGCCGATCGGATACTGTACGTTACCGACTCGCGCCAGGGCATGCATTTTACGCAGGTTTTCGGCGTTGCTCGCCTGGCCGGTTTCGCCAGGGGCGAACTCATGCTCGAACACGTGCCTTTCGGGATGATGCTTGGAAAGGACCACCGTCCGTTCAAGACACGCACGGGCGGAACGATCAAACTCACCGACCTGCTGACCGAAGCCGAGCAGCGGGCGTTCGATCTCGTCAGCGGGAAAACCCCGGATGTTGACGAAGCCCGTCGGCGGGAAATCGCCGCCATAGTCGGAATCGGGGCGGTCAAGTACGCCGACCTCTCGCAGAACCGCGGCAGCGATTACGTCTTCAGTTGGGACAAGATGCTGAGCCTGGACGGAAATACTGCCCCGTACATGCAGTATGCTTACGCCCGCGTAAAGAGCATCTTCCGCAAGGCCGACATGGATGAGTCCCAGGCTGTCGGAGAGATCGTGCTCACCGAGGCAGCCGAAACGAATCTGGCTGTCAAACTCGCCCAACTGCCCGAAACCATCCAGGCCGTAGCCGTCGAATGCCTGCCGAACCTGCTCTGTTCGTATCTGTTTGAACTGGCCGGGGCGTTCATGACTTTCTACGAAGCCTGCCCGGTCCTCAAAGCCGACGCCCCCGCCGCCCGCACCAGCCGCCTCATGCTCTGCCTGCTCACCGCCCGGACAATCAAAACCGGACTTGGCATGCTGGGCATCGACACGCTGGAACAGATGTAAAGGTCCGGATCCTCACTTTTTCGGCGCCAGGCGGAATATCACGTCACCGGTTCTCTTTTTCTCTCCGTCCAATGGTCGGCCTCCATTGTCCTTCAGGTCCGGACCTACGCTGTAGAGTATCGCTCCACCGTCCTTGTTGAGGATCATTCGCAGCGGATCGCCGTTGAACGGGTCGGCTGGAATCGCCTCGATGAACTCAGGCGTCAGTTTGTAGAGGCTTTCGGGCAGGGCGCCGGTTTTGACGCGACAGATCGTCATCGCTATAGCAAGGCGCGCCAGGCGGCGTTTCGCGTCGCTCTCGGCCGCCCTGTCCGGATATGCGCTGACGGCGGGGAGCATCCTGGTTGTGAGGAACCCTCCTTGCAAAGCATTCATCCGTTTGGGGAAACTTATCCACTGGTCCCTGGCCCGGTGGTAGGGCATGGCGGCCAGCCTCTGCCATTCCCGCGCAGCCGCGTTGTAAACTCGTATCTCGTCGCCCATGAGAAACACGCGGTACAGAGGCATCAGCAATTCTGGAAGATATCGGGGCGGGATCGCCGGATGTTCCGAATCGCCCAGTGACGCGAGAATCGATAACACCATTGCTTCCTCTCCGCGGAGCGCCGAACGGACCATCCGCCCGTGTGAAAACAACGGATCGATTCTCATCGACGCCAATTCGGATGCGGTAGCCTGGCGCTCGGACAGTATGATCTCCATTGTCTCGATACCGCGAGACTCAATAGCCATCGCCACAAGGGCCGACACGACCGTGGGTTCCCGCGTGACATGCTCTGACATTGCGAACGACGCATTAATATCGGCGATCGCCCCCGCCAGGTCCCCGTCAATTGCTCGCATGCGGGCATCGGCGGCAAGCAGTTCCCCCGCGGTTCGCATGTTTGACACGTGCCCCATCAGAGCGCTCACCAGATCCGTCCAATCCCAATAGCCCACGAAATTACACTGCTTCATCGCTGCCGCCCGGCGGAGTTG
The DNA here is from genome assembly GCA_016782885.1 of Phycisphaerae bacterium. Classification (GTDB taxonomy): domain Bacteria; phylum Planctomycetota; class Phycisphaerae; order SM23-33; family SM23-33; genus BS750m-G57. The sequence continues at coordinate 31,239 of JADHXQ010000013.1, forward strand.
GTTCAGGCCCCGTGCATTGGCCGTCAATATCTTGCGGACTTTCGCATACGAGGGGTGCGTGGTCGATTGCTTCCCTTGAGCCGAATCCAGCCAGTTACACACGGGCATTGCCCAGTCGATTATCTTGCTATCCGTCATCATTTCGAGCGACTCGAACGCCTGCTCGTAAACGCGCGCGGCGTTCTGGCCGTCCGGAATTCTGGGTGGAAAAGTGGCCACCACGATCGAACCGGCCCGGGCTCTGAGGCGTCCGAGTCGATTCTTGGCGTTCAGATCGAGATTCCAGAACGTCATCAGGCTGAGTACGCACGCTGCGGCAAAGACCAAGTTGAGTTTCCATGCAGGCCACCTCGCCGCACCGCGATCTCGCATACCGCGTCGCAGAATGATTATCGCCACGAGAATAAACACCACGCTGAGTATCGCCAGAAACCACGGCCTTGCGGCAGGACCGACCCTACCGACCATGCGCAGCCAAAATGCTATATACGTCACCGCCGCCCAACAGCTCAACGGGACGAGTACACCGATTAGTGTAATCAGCGAACAAAGCCACGGCCGTTTCAATCTGACTTCAGCGACGACCGCCACCGCCACCATCAGGCAACTGGCCACCAGCAGTTCGATCCATAAAAGTGCCTGTCCCATGATTGTTCTCCCGGAGTCCTGTTTTAGTTTACGGCAGGGGGCTTAACCTTGCTCCTGACAACAGCATCGAATGCCATCTCGCCTGCTCCCTCGAGAGTTCAGGCAAGAGGTCCTGCACCAGCCTGGTCGTTTCATCCACATTCGCTGTATTCACGCTCGTATTGCGGGGGTAGTCCGATACGTCATCCGCGTCTCCATAAGTACAAGAGCACTAAACTGACGTTATTTGTCTAAGAAAACCGCAAATTTCCCCAGTGGCAACAAAAAACCGATACCGCCCCGTCCGCTTGACCATGCGAAATCAAATTTCCTATCAGTTGATATTGAGCGACATATAACCTATCCTGTCGACGATCTGAAAACGACAGCATGAGGGGGGTGGATGCAGTATTGGAAGGATCCGATCGTTTTTTTCAGCGTTGAATCCAAAAACCAAACGTATCATAACGATAGAAGATAGCCGAGGAGATTTAATGTCATACGAAGAAATGTTCCAAAAGTCATTGGAAGATCCGGAAGAATTCTGGGCCGAGCAAGGTGAGAAAATACATTGGTATAAGAAATGGGACCGCGTTCTGGATTCATCAAACGCGCCATTCTACAAATGGTTCCCCGGCGGGGAATTGAATACATGCTACAACGCCGTTGACCTGCATGTCGAAGACGGCAGGGGCGATCAGCCGGCGATCATCTACGACAGCCCGGTGACAGATACGATACAACACATCACCTATAACCAGCTCAAAGAGAGGGTTTCAAAGATCGCCGGAGCCCTGAAGACACTGGGTGTGGAAAAAGGCGATACGGTCATCGTCTACATGCCCATGATCCCCGAAGCGGCTATGGCGATGCTGGCTTGCGCCAGGATCGGGGCGGTTCACTCTGTGGTTTTCGGCGGTTTTGCACCCAGAGAGCTGGCGATCAGAATAGACGACGCCAAGCCCAAAGTCATTCTGTCCGCATCGTGCGGAATAGAGGGCAAGAAGGTCATTGCCTACAAACCGCTTCTGGACAAAGCTATCGAGCTGGCTGAGCATAAAGTGGAAAAATGCATGATACTACAGCGGCCTCAAGTAGGCGCAGCCTCAGTAGATGGTCGCGATCTGGACTGGGCTGAACTCGAAGAGGCATCCCAGCCCGCTGATTGCGTACCGGTTGCTTCCAACGACCCGCTTTACATTCTCTATACGTCAGGCACCACTGGTAAGCCTAAAGGCGTGGTACGAGACAATGCCGGCCACGTAGTGGCGCTGAAGTGGACCATGGGAGTGCTTTATGACGTGGAGCCTGGAGACGTTTACTGGGCGGCTTCTGATGTGGGCTGGGTCGTGGGCCATTCGTACATAGTCTACGGTCCGCTCTTCCTGGGCGCGACCACCATTATGTACGAAGGGAAACCGATAGGGACTCCGGACCCGGGCGCGTTCTGGAGGGTCATCTCCGAACACAAGGTCAAAGTGCTTTTCACCGCTCCCACTGCTTTCAGGGCCATTAAAAAGGAAGACCCTGAAGGGCAATACCTGAAAAAATACGACATGTCGAGCTTCGAGGCCCTCTATCTGGCTGGAGAAAGGACCGACCCGGATACGTATGAGTGGGCGACCCAACTGCTTGGGGTGCCTGTTATCGACCACTGGTGGCAAACTGAGACCGGGTGGGCTATTGTGGGCAATCCCAGGGGTGTTGAGCTCTTCCCGATTAAACCCGGTTCCGCGACCAAACCAATGCCCGGTTGGGACGTCCGTATCCTGGACCCGTTATCAGGCGAGCCCAAACCCGATGGAGAAAACGGGGTTATCGCGGTGAAGCTCCCGCTCCCTCCGGGGACCTTCCCGACACTCTGGCACAACGATCGGGGATACACCGAGACCTACATGGACCCATTCCCCGGATACTATTTCACAGGTGACGGCGGTAAAAGGGACGACGATGGATACGTCCACATCATGGGCCGGGTAGACGACATCATCAACGTCGCGGGCCACAGGCTCTCTACCGGCGAGATGGAAGAGATCGTTGCCAAACACCCCGACGTCGCCGAGTGTGCGGTTCTCGGGGCCGCGGACGACCTTAAAGGCGAAGTGCCGATAGGATTCATCGTGCTCAAAGCCGGCGTCGACCGGAACCCCGAAGACATTGTCAGTGAAGTCGTGCAGAGTGTAAGGTCGGATATCGGACCTATCGCATGTTTCAAAAAGGCGATCGTGGTAAAAAGACTGCCCAAGACAAGATCCGGAAAGATGCTCAGGGGCACCATGAGGAAGATCGCCGACGCCCAGGATTACAAAATGCCCTCCACTATTGACGACCCGGAGATACTGGTAGAGATAGAAGAAGCGGTAAAGATCATAGGCTACGGGAAAAAATAAGGTTCGGGACGGCGAACGGCGACGGTTACGGATCAATCCGCCAGAGGCGGATTGATCCGTTGCCTAAAGGCTCCACGGATCCCGCATTGTTCGCGAGACCATGGAGTTTGCCCGCTTGTCGTCGGGGAACTTTTCGGTTTTCGGGTCCCACTTGAGCGTTTTCTTGCATAGCATCGCGATGTTGCCCAGGTGGCAGATCGATGCCGAACGGTGTCCGATTTCGGCGTTGCAGATGGGCTGTTTGCGGGTGCGAATGCAATCGAGGAAATTTCCGCGGTGATTGGAACTCTTGTAAAGGCGTATTTCGTCGGCGCCGAAGGTTTCCCTGGCCAGCGATACCGGCTCGGTTTTGATCCTGCCGCGCGTGACGTCGATCCATCCCTTCGTGCCTTCAAATCGCGTGCTTCCGCCGCCGGTTTTGCATTGCAGCGTCACGCCGTTTGCGTATTTGGCTTTGAAGTTTACCTTTGTGGCCGTCGTGAAAAGTCCCTTGGTGGGAAACTCACCGCCGGCGTCGGCGATTTCGATCGGTCCGGAGTCGTCGGCGCCGATACCCCACTGGGCGATATCGAGATAGTGGGCGCCCCAGTTTGTCACCTGCCCGCCGGAGTAGTCCAGTATGAAGCGGAACTGGTAGTGGCATCGCGCCTTGCAGTAGGGCGCTTCGGGCGCCGGTCCGAGCCAGAAGTTGTAGTCGAAGCCCTCGGGCACGGGCTCGGGCTTCCAGGTCTTGCACGACCTGTTATTGCCCGGGATCCTCACCAGCACGTTCTTCAACTCGCCGATCCGCCCGTTCCGCACCAGTTCGCAGGCCAGGCGAAACTTGCTGTCTGACCGCTGCTGAGAACCGGTCTGGAGGACCCGCCCGTATCGTTTGACCGTGTCGGCCAGCACCCGCCCTTCGCGAATGGTCAGCGTCAGCGGTTTCTCGACGTACATGTCCTTTCCGTTCTTGGCTGCGTCGATCGCCGGAAGAGTGTGCCAGTGGTCCGGCGTGGCGATGGAGACCGCCTCGATTTCCTTGTCTCGCGTGATCTCGCGGAAGTCGTTATAAGCCTTGCAGTCTTTGGACTTGTACTTCGAATCGACATATCCCTTGGCCCGGTCGCGGTGGGCCTTGTCGACGTCGCAGACCGCGACCATCTGTACGTTCCTGGTCCCCAGGAAGCCCCTGAGATTGCCCGTCCCCTGCCCGCCCGTGCCGATTGCGCCCATAACGATCCGGTTGCTCGGCGCATCGGCCCCGAAAACGGTCGAAGGTACGATCTGGGGGAGTGCGATAGCGGCGCCGGCCGTTGCGGCGGTTCTCTTGAAAAACGTTCTTCGATTCATGTGTGCCATTTTCAGGGTCTCCTGGATGAGTTTCAGCTGCCTTTTGTAAGTGTTTTTACCGCCGGTGTCAGGGCGAAGCGGATGAACATCGCGCCGTCGCCTTTCTTCTTGCCGACCGCCTTCAGGACCCGCTGCATCGCAGGCAACACGCCGCGGGCCTTTTCGCCGAGCATCTGCAACGCCCTGGCCGCTCGGACGGCCGCTCGCGCGTTGGCGCCTTCGAGTTCTGTCGACAGAAGCGTCAGGGCCTTCTTGTCGCCTGTAAGGTCCGCCATCGCCCAAGCCGCTTCGATGCGAACCGCCGGCGCCGAATCGTCCATGGCGCCGAGGATCGCTTTGGAGCCCGCGGCTCGAAGACCCACTGCCGCCCAGTATCGCACCGCAGAGTCGGCATCCTTGAGCAGCTTGATCTGCTTGTCTATTGCTTCGCCTCCGGCGCCGACGAGTTCGGCTGCGTCTATTATCCGCTCGATCGGCGGAGCGTGATCGCTTCTGGCCAGGCCGTATGCTGTTGTATTTTTTATCCGTCCGGCCAGGTCGCATTCGGGTATGAAGCCCATGTCCCTGGCTTCCAGCATCCACGCACGCAGGAGTTTTCGCATCTTCTTGACGCGATCGGCCTGGGCGGGTGCGGCTGCCAGGTTGTTTATCTGGTGGGGATCGTTGGCGGTGTCGTAGAGTTCTTCGCGCGCCCGGATTGGCCCGGCGTAGTGTTTCTGTGCGGTTGTGGTGAGTTTGCCCGCGGCCGCCAGGGCGGCGATATCGTTGCGGATTTCGCCCATGTCAGAGTAGAAGCTCGGTTGGTTGTACGACAGGTGGGGCATGTAGTTACGCACGTAAAGCCAATTGCTGTCTCGCACGCATCTGGCCAGATCGTACGCTTCGTCAACGCGGTCCCTGGCTGCGTATATGTGCGTTTGCGGTTTGGCGGACTTCTTACCGAGGAAAACCTGCCCCTGCATGTACTTGGGCGGTTCGATGCCCAGAAGGCTCAGCAGCGTCGGCGGGAAGTCGACGAAGCTCAGCATTCGGTCGATCGTTTCGCCCGGTTTTGCCGGCGTCAGATGCTGATACTTTTTGGGGAAGCGGATCAGCAGCGGAACGCGGAGTCCCGAATCGAGGATCAGGCGTTTGTGTCGCGGGAGGCCCGCCCCGTGATCGGAGTAGAAGAATACGATCGTATCGTCAGCCAACCCGTCGTCTTCAAGCTGCTTGAGGATGGCGCCGGTGTTCTTGTCCATCACCGAGATGCAGTCGTAGTACCTCGCGACGGTGCGGCGCGTGATCGGCGTGCCGGGATAGTAGGGGGGCAGGGGGGCTTTTTTCGGGTCGTGCCGCTCGGAGTCGGTGAGTTTGCTCTGAACTTGCCTGGTGAACTGGGCGTAGGACATTACCATCGATCGCGACTGGTGGGTGGTCATGTCGTTGAAGATAGCGAAGAACGGTTGGCCCGTTTTTTTTCCTCGCCAGTGGGCCTTGGGGCTGCATTCGTTCCAGCAGGCCTTTATGAGCTTCGACGCGTTCGATGTATTATAGTCGGTTTTTACGTTGTTGGTGCAGTAGTAGCCCGCGTTGCGCAGATACGACGCGGTTCCCTTGAACTCGGGCGGGATCGGGAACTGCGATCGCAGATTGGACGTGCCCATCGACGTGGCGATAACACCGGTTACCAGGCACGATCGCACCGGCGAGCAGACCGGCGCGGTGGCGAACACGTTGGTGTATCGCACCGACTCGGACGCCAGTCGGTCGATATTCGGCGTGGTGGCGTACTTGTCGCCATAGCATCCGAGATTGCAGCTCATGTCCTCGACGGTGATCCAGAGCATGTTAGGGCGTTTGAGCGGTTTAGCTCCCGCCGCGGATCGCGCCGCGAGAAGAGCGACCGCTGATGCTCCGGTTACTCGAAGGAAATCGCGGCGACGATATTGGGGTGTCTTGCAGTTCATACCCGTGACTATATCCACCGCTGACGCATTCCGTCAACGCCCCGTCAGCGCCTTCCCCCCAAAGCCCGCAGCATCTTGCCGCGGGTGCTTCCGTCGGAATTTCAGAGGTGCAAAGCCCGCAGGCGTTTGTTTGCAGACGGTCATACACAGCATTCTTCTGCGGGCTTTGTGACTGGTGTGACTTCGGTTATTCCTTGAATACTTCCGCTTTCGGCGGTGTTACGAACGCCGTGTAGCGCTGCTCCATTTCTTTGCGGTCGGGCATGTCGCCTTTGGCTACGTAGAAACGGTATCGCAGTTCGAGCGTTTCGCCTTTGGCGATCTGCTTTTTGAAGTACGCGCCGAATCGCCCGTAGTCGCGGTAAGCTGAATACGTGTTGCCCTTGGGTATCGACGGGTGTGCAAGATATTGAACGTGATACTGCTTGTCGTTCAGTTTATATGTCAGCGCCGCCCAGGGCAGGTCCTTGTCCTTCTTGAGATTCAGCCCGTCTTTGTGGAACATGTACTTCGCTGACTTGTTTTTCGATACGTCGTCGTGCGGGCGGTACTGGCAGCCCGCGTGTTCCGGGTCGCCGTCGAGCACCACGTCGCCGGCGGCGGCGGTGAGTTTGGTGTGGAAGTCAAGCAGCAGGATCGCCGAGTCGCCCTGGTTGTATACGGTGATCTCGCGCTGCTCGGAGATAATCGGCTTGTCTTCGCCTTCGTTCCAGTTGATCAGGGCGGTGTATTTCGCCAGGACGGGCCCTGCCGCCTGCCCCGCGAATTTCTGGTGGGTTTGCGTGACGTTCTTCATGTGCCACGTGTCGTACCTCTTACCGTTGGCGCTGGTCCTGGAGAATCCGATGAAGATGCCGCGGTGGTGAGTGAACTTTCCGCCGGGGCCCTTGGTCAGGAACTTCTCGCCCGCCTCGTCGAATACGTGGTTGTAGACCTTGTACGTATTGTGCTTCGTCTTGTCGTCAGAGGTGTCCCGCTCGCACATGTATCGCGTGACCGGTTTGGAGTTCAGGAGCACGTCAAAGTGCTTGCCCGGCGTATCGCGGAACGAGAAGGTCTCTTTGAGTTTCGCCTTTCCGGCGGTCAGGGTCGCCGTCCAGAGGCTCGTCTTGTCGGCCTTGGCCGATGGGATGATCCACCATAATTCCTTTCCGCCTTCGCCGTCAACGATCTGGCCCGGTACTGCCTTTCCGCCGCCCTCGGTGAGCTTCACTATGATGTTCCGCGGATCAGCTTTCGCCAGGTCGCCGGCGAGCTTGACTGGCGTATGGACGGGGACGTATACCCCGTCGGCCTGGGGTGTGACCTTGAGATTGATATCCGCCGCGGCAAGCGGGGCGCACAACATCGCGGTCAGCAATAATGAAAGGACGAGGGCAAGGACAAAAGATTTCTTCGATACCATGATTCGGAGTCTCCATTCGTGTTGTTGTGCCTGATTGTGTGAGGAACTAATCAGCAACCGTATCCCACTGGCAACGTTGAGTCAAGGCCAGACCGCGGACTTTTACGTGTCGGGGTTGTTGCAAGGCATGCGGGCGGCTGGAGAATTACCTCCCGTCGGGCGTGTGCTCGTGCCGATAAGCATACAGGTTTGCCGGAATCTTGTATCCAGCGCCTCTTATATTCGAATTATTCGCCATGCTCTGGTCGGGAGCGTTCCCGCGTGCCTCAAAGAATCTTCGATTTCTATTTCTATTTGATTAAAGGCTTCGTACAATGCCTCGGCTCGACAACCGGGTCGGGCACGCCCCGGAAAGCGGAGGGTTACCCCGGACGACGCGCCATGAAGATGGCTGTCGCGGAGAATTGCATTAAATGATACGCCATGCTGACGGAAATAAGTCCGCCCAAAACGCGCAAAGCAGCGCTTCGCCTGTTCATCCCCTTGCCTCGAAGGCGAGAGTCCTGCTGACAAGTGTATTCGGTCCGTACGCGCAGGATGACGAATACAGCCGCGCGATCAACCCGATGGAGCTGTACCACAACCAGGTTACTCGCGAGCAGGGTCCCTTCTCGCTGCGGATGTTTCATCGCAGTTGGGGGATAATGCTCATCCAGGCCAATATCCAGGCGCCATGCACGCTGCTCGATTTTCCCGTATACGATCGTTTCGTCAGCGAAATACGCGACAACGAATACGATATTATCGGTATCACGGGCATCACGCCGAACGTCGCCAAGGTCCGCAAGATGTGCGAGTTGGTGCGCGAGCATCGCCCCGAGGCCACTATCGTCGTCGGCGGGCACATCGCCAACATGCCCAACCTCGGCGATCTGATCGATGCGGACATCATCGTCAAGGGCGAGGGTGTTCGCTGGTTCAGAAACTATCTTGGCGAGGATCCGGAACAGCCGATCCGCCATCCGCTGATCACCTCGGGCTTCGGCACGCGGAATGTCGGCGTGCGCGTCAAGGAGGTTCGCGGCGACGTGGCCGCCACGCTGATCCCGTCTGTGGGCTGTCCGATCGGGTGCAACTTCTGCTCGACGTCGGCGATGTTCGGCGGAAAGGGCAAGTTCGTCAACTTTTACGAGACCGGCGACGAGCTGTTCGACGTGATGTGCCAGCTTGAAGAGGCCTTGGGCGTGCGTTCGTTCTTCGTGATGGACGAGAACTTCCTGCTCCATCGCAAGCGGGCGCTGCGCCTGCTGGAGTTGATGGAGGCCGGCGACAAGTCGTGGGCGTTGTTTGTGTTCAGTTCGGCCAATGCGCTTCGCACGTACACCATTGAGCAGCTTGTGGGCCTGGGCATATCGTGGATATGGATGGGCCTCGAGGGCGAAGACAGCAAGTACACCAAGCTTCACGAAATGGACGCGTACGAGTTGGTCAGCGACCTTCAATCGCATGGTATTCGCATCCTCGGTTCGTCGATAATCGGGATGGAGGAGCACACTCCCGAGAACATGGACGCGGCTATCGACTATGCCGTTCAGTACAATACGGACTTTCACCAGTTCATGCTTTACACGCCGATTCCGGGTACACCGCTGCATGCCGAACTCTCCGCCGCCGGGCGGATGAAGGATCCCAGCGAGTACGACAACATCGATATTCACGGGCAGTACATATTCAACTACCACCATTCGAGCATTCCCGCTGGCGATGAGACCGAATTCATCCGCCGCGCGTTCGTGCGGGATTTCGAAGTCAATGGGCCCAGCGTCGCACGGATAGTGCGGACCACACTGGCTGGTTGGAAACGATACAAGAATCATCCCGACGCCCGCATCAGACGCCGTTACGCATGGGAGTCCAGGGACCAGTCGACGATGTACTCGGCGCTGATTGGCGCGGCGAAACGCTATTATCGCAAGAATCCCGAGATGCGCGCGAAGATGGGCGCCATCCTCGACGATCTCCACGCCGAATACGGATTCATTTCCCGCTTTTACAGTGCGTTTGGCGGATTGTGGCTCATGCGAAAAATCCGCAAGGAAGCCAAACGCGTAGCCGCCGGATGGACGTGGGAGCCCCAGACGTGGTACGAGAAGAATCTGCCCGCCAAGGCCTTTGACGGGACCGACGTGGATCTTGCCCGCAGCGTCCGCGCCAGCGTTTCGGTTGGGACATCAACCGATCAAGTCGATCTGCCAGAAGAAGAGGCCATGGTCGGCTAGCGGTCGATCCGGTGCTTTGAGATTGCATTCAAACATGCCGCCATCCGCGCAGCGGCGGTGTCTTGTGGTTCACACCGCGGCAGGCAAAGTGATTTGCCTCGGCGGCAAATAAAACGCATCATATCTCGATAGTCTCGACTTTGCACCTTGACGAAATCGCCAATGCGCGGTAGTATGTACATGTTGTATTGGCTGGAGGAATAGACGTAAGAGTTTGTTGAATCGGCCTTGGGGCCGTTGGTAGTCAGAGAGGGACTGCTCATCTCTTGAAGTACTGCTCCGTCGTGTCACTCGCGGTGTGCGTGCGTACCGTGAATGTGAAAAAGTGAGTTTGGCGGTATGGTCCGTTAATGAGCCAGGGACATGATCCGCCGCAGAGCAGGGAGATGGAGCGATGAGACGAACGAGAGGGTTTGTGCGGTATCCGATGGTTGCTTTTTTGCTGTTCACGATGACCGTGACAGCTTCGGGCGGTCCGCTTGATGATATCACCACCATGAATGATGGTGTTTTCATTCCGCAAGACACCTTCACATTCGTACTGGATACCCCGGTGAATCTTCTTAACGACAGCTTGCGGTCTCTGATACGTGCGGATCAGGCTTCAACCCGGTTTCCAACGATTACCGGTGCTGGCTACGCCGTAGCCATAGTTGACACGGGCGTGGACGCCGCGCACCCGGCATTGGCGGGACGCGTGGTGGCGGGATACAACGCCACAGGTATCGGATCCACAACCAATTACGACGACGATTATGGACATGGAACACACGTCGCGGGAATAGCCGCCAGCAACGACGCGACCTATACGGGCCTCGTCCCCCAGGCGGATATTGTCGCGGTGAAGGTGCTTGATTCATCGGGCAGCGGAACGTGGGAGGGTATTGAGGCAGGTCTGCAGTGGGTGATCGACAACCGCGTGACGCACAATATCGTCGCGGTGAACATGTCTCTGGGCACCTCCAGTGTGTACAACACCGAAGTTACGTCCCTGATCAGCGACGAACTGGCGGCGCTCAAAAATGCCGGTGTCTTCATCGCCGTCTCTTCCGGGAACGAATGGTACGCCAACATGCCGGACCATGGCGTGGCGTATCCGGCGGCTGATCCGTCAACAGTCGCCGTGGGCAGTGTCTGGAGCGACAGCTTCGGCGGGGTACTCTGGGGGAGCGGCGCGATAGATCGTGTCACCGAGGTCGACCGCATCGTCAGCCACACGAACCGCAGCTTCGCGATGCTCGACATCCTCGCGCCAGGGGCCCTTATCACCAGCGCCAACAATGACTGGGAAACGGGCGATGATTTTGTCTCCATGGGCGGTACGTCGATGGCCGCTCCTGCCGTTAGCGGGATGGCTGTTCTGATCCGCCAGGCCATAGAAGAAAACTGGCCCGTCGCGGACTGGCCCACCGGTTCAGGTTGGCAGGACACAATCCTTCAAATCATGCAGGACTACGGTGAGATGATAATGGACGGTGACGACGAGGACGATAATGTCATCAACCTCTGCGTCGGCTTCTCACGTATCGATGCACTGGGTGCTCTGACATACACGACACCGGAACCGGCGACGCTGATCCTTCTGACCACAGGCGCCCTGGTGGCGATGCGCCGGAGACGACGTCTCCGGTGATGTTTTCCGGCATCAGAAGATAGCTTGACAGGGGGCTCGCTGCTGCTCCCCGCGGCCATTGGCCTGACGGAGCCTTTTCACCGGACGCTTAAGGAAATTATGCAGCAAGACGGGCGGCCCGCTTCGAGCCGCCCGCTTTAGTTCTTCAACTATTGAACTGGATTACCGCTTGCGCCGCTTAATCAACGCCATACCGCCGACGGCTAACAGCACGAGTGTCGTCGGCTCCGGGGTGATAGCGCAGATATAACCTACATCGCCCACGGGATAAATGGCGATGTTTCCATCGTAGAAGTCGTTGTAGTAGCCGTAGAATATGTCGCCGGCGTTCGGTCCCGCCCCACTGCGCGTGGCGTCGTCGTAGGTGTTCAAGTCGCCCGGGCCCGACCAGTCCCCGTCCCGGTCGGAGTCCGTGCAGTCGAAGGTCATGCCTGCGGCAATGTCTTGAATCGTGAGGGCGTGTCCGCCTTCGTGCCATCCGCCGCTCCCGTCGTTATGCAACGGCCACATGCCGATGCCCACTTCCCAGCCGGTATCGAGGTAGTTGTCCATCTCGGCCCTCGGGTCGAAGTTTTCCCAGAGGAACATCGTGTCGCTCCACTGCCAGGTCGTCGATCTCCAATGGACATTCATGGTGACCGAGTTGCCCGGGTTCTGGTTCATCCAATGCTGGATCACATACTCCTGCAATCCGCCTTCGTCCCAGGTCAGCGTTCCCCCGGGCGAAGGCACGCCGTTCAGGGCGTAGTTCATGTACAGCGCGTCGGCGTCGGCGACAACACCGAGCTGCTCCAGCATGTTGGCCCCGGATGCCAACCAACAGGACAGATCGTACCCACTCGTCGGGTTGCTCCAACCGGCCTGGGCATTCAAGGCGAACGGTTCGCCTGGGTTGTGGCTACCGTTACTGTTCACGTCGTCGTACCAGTTTATCTTGGCAGCCAAGTTCAGTTTGTCCACGTCGGACGTGCCGAGCAGGATCGGCAGCGGCGTCGTTACCTGGATGACCTGCACCTCATCAGGAGACAAAACCGCGATATCGTCCGCCCGGGCCTGCCCGCCCCCTGTCCACATCACCGCGATCAAGACGATTGCACCCACCATCTTCGCGAACATTTCCCGTTTCCACTCCATCTTCAGACTCCTCTATTATTGCGTGGGCTCCGGCGCCGGCTCTGGCGCCATCCCTCTCGGACCCGCTGTGCGGGTTACGGTTTCAGCCCAATCTGCCATCCCGATAACTTGGGTTGTCCAAGCTCACGGGCGAATAGTCTTCGCCAGGCCCGCGCGAAAACTCCGCGCGAGCGGTACAACGAGCGTGAACTGCAACGAGCGTGACTTACATCACAGAATTGAGCGATTCTTAGTCCCTGATTCCTCAATCAGGCGTTCGAAAGCCTCCCCGCCAGGCTCAAGACTATCGAACTTGCGAGACTATAGCACAAAATGGGTTGCGTGTCAAGATCAAAATCTCTTCCCACCCCCAAACCCCAAAAATATACCCTTGATCACGATTACGCTGTGCAACAGGCAGGCGGATGGACGACCCCCGCGCAATTGCGAACTTGTGTCGATCGACAGGGAAGGTCAGGCCCGACTTCGTTGTTTCCTGCGGCGAAGCAGCGCCACCCCGCCGGCTCCCAGCAATATCAGCGTTGCCGGTTCGGGGGTGGTCGAGATATTCGACGGCAGACCGCTGTCGCCGAAGCTGTCCGGCAGCGGTCCCGTCACCGGGATGAAATCCACCTCATCAGGAGATAAAACCGTGATATCGTCCGCCAACGCCGACTGGCTTCCTGTCCACATCACAGCGATCAAGACGATTGCCACCCCCACCTTCACGAGCATCTTTCCTTTCCGATACATCTTTTCACGCCTCCATATTCCATGAAGTTCCGGGGCCAGGCTCGGTACTCATCGGTCACCAGCCCCGATTCCTTGCCCATATCTGCGAAAAAGACCCTTCCATATTACGCTACCGTGAATCATAGCACGGATTGGGACGTGTGTCCAGATCAAAATCTCGGAAAAACCAAGTTACCAAGTTTTTTGCCCACTTGACCACGCTGCGGAACACTTGGGCACCCCAATGGCATGTCCCCGGACCGGGCAACCTGATCGTGATGGCCGGCGGCCTTCTTCTTCTTCTGCCGTGTTACTCCCTGTGTCACCGTGCTTTGCAATTTTACCGCCAGGCGAGCCAGCCAGACTTCGATTTCCCCCGGTTTGGTCGTGACCTTCAACTTGCGCTTTGTCGGTTTGGATTTGGGATACCCGCCCATGTAGTCCTGTGAGTCTCTGCGTAGTAGAGCACTGTGGCACCACGCGGGAAAGTTCAAAATAAGATTTCCTGTTGAATTTCGATCGGTCGAAACGTATCATGAAACACCATGCGATATCTTCGCGGATTAATATATTTCTGGCTGATTGTCTCGGCGCCCTTGCTTGGTATGGCGCCGCTGGCTCAGGGTGCATTCCTGTGTTGGGGCGCCGGCGGACATGTTGGTGTTGAGACCGAGGCCTGCGAATCTCATTGCGAGTCGCCGACTTCTTCGTCGGATCACGAGGAGTCTTCCGCCCGCGACGACTGCGAGGACGATGAGTCCTGCTGTGGGGCCTGTATAGACATTCCTCTACCGTCGGGCGTGGCGATCAAGCAACTGCTCCGTCGTGCCGGCGGGTCCGTGTTACGAGGCGTAACGGTCTGCATAATGCATATTGCTGAACCAGATGTCACTGGTTTCAAAGCGGCCGAAGAGTATTCTCGTTTTCCGCGGCCTGGCGCCGGCGGTGAGTCAATTGCATCTCTCCGGACCATCGTTCTGCTGATTTGATCACTTCTGAGCATCGGTGTTTGTAGCCTCTTTTGTTCTCCAACCGCTTTCGTTCTGCGCGCCGCCTGCCTGCGTTGCTGATGGCGATGTATATCCGAGAAATCCATCCGTGTGACCCACAAGGAGTCTTTGCAATGATGCTGTCAAAACTTATGCCCCCGGCAGCCCTGGCCGTCGCGTTAGCGATATCCGGATGCCAGTTGCCCCAATGGGGCGCCTCCCTGCCCGAGCGGCGCCCACTCGGCGCCGAATTCGAGGTTTACAAACCCTCGGGCGGCGATACCGCCGCGCTGTTCGAGGCGGCGCCCGGGAAAAGCACGGTGGACCTCGGCGAGCCGACCGGCGAGTTGAGCCTCCGCGGGGCATTGTCGCTTGCACTGGGCAAGAGTCCGGAGTTGGCGAGCTTTGCCTGGGGCGTCCGCCAGGCAGAGGCCGAGCAACTGCAGGCCTCTCTCCCGCCAAACCCCGAGTTGGAGACGGAGTTCGAGAACTTCGGCGGGTCGAGAGAGTTCCGGGGCACACGCTCGCTGGAGACGACTATCGCTTTGAGCCAGTTGATAGAACTTGGCGGTAAGCGGGCCAAGAGGATCAAACTCGCCCAGGCCGACAGCAGGCTTGCCGGATGGGAATACGAGACCAAACGCCTTGGGGTCCTGACCGGCGTGACCCAGCGGTTCATATCCGCACTGGCGATACAGAAGAAGCAGGAGTTGGCTGATGAGGACCTGAAGCTGGCGTTGGCGGGGCTTGATGCGGTGACCAGGCAGATGGCCGCCGGAAAGGCCACTCTGGCCGAGAAGACCAAAGCCTCCGTCGAGGTCGCCGCGGGCAAGATTCGCGCCGCTCGCATAAGGCGTGCATTGACGAGCGCCAGGAGTGAACTGGCGGCCGCCTGGGGCTCTACGAGCCCGCGGTTCACTCGTCTGCTTGGCGATCTGGGAGACATAACGGATATTCCACCGGGCGAGAAGCTGACTGCTCATTTGAAGCAGAATCCGGAGTTGGCGAGTTGGACCGCCGAGTTGCAGAAACGCCAGGCTGCGCTGGAACTGGCCGGGGCCGGCGCGATCCCGGACGTTACCGCGGGCATTGGATACAAGCATACCCGCGAAACGGAGGAAAATGACCATGCACTCGTTGCGGGAGTATCGATACCGCTACCGCTGTTCGACAGGAATCAGGGCGAGATACGCAAGGCTCGATACAGCCTGCTTCGCGCCAAGGCGCAGCGGCGTGCGGCCGAGGTGAAACTCCATACGGAATTTGAGAAGGCCTACCAGACTCTGGCGTCGGCACACTCCGAAGCGGTTGCTCTGAGGGATGAGGTTCTTCCCGCGGCGAGGAGTTCGCACGAGGCGGCGGGGAAATCCTTCGAGCAGGGCAAGGCGGAATACCTGGACGTACTCGACGCCCAGAGAACACTCGTTGAAGTCAGAGAGCAATACATCGAGGCACTGGAGGCGTACCACAGTGCCGTAACCAGCGTGGAAGGGATTATCGCTCAACCGCTGAAATCGATCGGAAAGACGACCCAAAAGACAAAGGACATCAACCATGAAAAATAAGAAATATATCCTGTTGGCATCCATTGCTATCGTCCTGGTTGTTGTTGTCTGGCCGCCGGCGTCAGGGACGATCGGCACGATCCGGGCTCAGGCTGCTGAACCGGGCCACGAGGGCCATGACCACGCCAAGCCTGCTGAAAAGGAACCCGAGCACAAAGAACATGCCGGGCATGACGAGAATGAAAGTGCCGACGAGCACGAAGAACATGCCGGGCATGACGATCACGAAGGGCTCGACGAGCCCGGGGCCGTTATTCCTGTAACGGCGGCGCAAATCAGGAAGTTCGGAATTGTTCTGGCCAGGGCTTCCGCCGGAAAGCTCGATAAAAAGATTCGCCTGCCCGGTGAGATAACCATCGACGCCGATCATTCCGCTCATATAGTCCCCCGCGCCTCGGGCGTCGTCCGGAAAGTGCTCGCGAAGGTAGGCGACAAGGTCCGGGCCGGCGATATACTGGCGGTGCTCGACAGCGCCGAACTCGGAGCGGCCAAGATACTCTACCTGACGAAGGTGAACGAATTGAGTTGCTGCGCCATGGAGTTGGCCCGCGCCGAGGCCATCGACGCCAATACGGTCAAACTCCTGCAAATGCTCGATAAGTCGCCCGGTCTCGACTCGCTGACGGAAATCAAGTTCACCGACATGGGCTCGGGCCACAGCACGCTGATCTCCGCCTATGCCGAACTGGTTTTCACCAAGGCCGAATACCAGCGCGAGAAGAAGCTTTTCGAAGAAAAGATCGCCAGCAAAGGCGACTACCTGACCGCCGCCAGCGCATACAAGAAGGCCTACGCCGCCTACATCGCTGCTTGCAGCAGTATCGCCTACGAGTCACGACGTGGTTTCCTGGAGGCCAAACAGTCCCGCCTCAGCCTCGAATTGGCCCTCAGGGCCGAAGAGAGAAAACTCCGCCTGCTCGGGATGGCGCCGTGCGATATCGAGTCGCTTCGCGCCGCGGCGGGGACCTCGCCGGGAGCGGCGAAACACGAGTGTAACGACCCGAACTGCAAAGACTGCAAGCCTGCCAAGGTCGCCAAGGACGATCATGGCAAGGACGATCACGATGACCACGACAAGGACACGCCCGAGCATGACGACCACGACGACCACTGCAAAGACGTTCTGGGCGAAGGCCTGGGCCGGTATGCTCTTCGCGCGCCTTTTGACGGTATTGTGATCCGGAAACATCTCGTCCTCGGCGAGAAGATTACCGACGCCGAAGTGTTCACCATTGCCGACATGTCCAAAGTCTGGATTAACCTGAGCGTATATCAGAAAGATCTTCCGTTCGTCAAAAAGGGCCAGAAGGTCCATATCTCCGTTGGGTACGGAATCCCCGCGGCCGATGGTGAGATATCGCTTGTCTCTCCCATTGTCGATGAGACCACGCGCACCTGCCTGGCGCGCGTTGTGCTGGCCAATGAGAAGGGGCGTTATCGTCCGGGCCTGTTTGTCACCGCCGAAGTGAAGGTCTCCTCATTCAACATACCCGTCCTCGTGCCCGGTAAAGCGGTCATGCGGATCGAAGGCAAGTCGTGCGTCTTCGTAGCCACCGACAAAGGGCTCAGGCAGACCTTCGTGAAGACCGGAAGATCGTCCCGGACTCACGTGGAGATCGTCTCCGGGCTCAAAGCAGACCAGCAATACGTCTCGACCGGCGCCTTCCAACTGAAAGCCAGGATCATCACCAGCGGTCTCGACCCCCACGCCGGACACGGGCACTAGAGGATATCGCGACTCCAAGAGGATCGAACAATGTCTGAAAAACTGAGTTTGGAAGCCAGGCTGATTGATACATCGCTGCGTACGCACGGATTGGTTATTGTCGCCATTTTGGCCGTTATCGGCTATGGCGTATACCAGTACACCGAGATGCCCGTCGACGCGTTTCCCGACATATCGCCGATCATGGTGCCCGTTTTCGCCGAGGCGCACGGGATGGCGCCCGAAGAGATCGAGCGGTTGATCACTTACCCGATCGAGGCGTCCATGAACGGACTGCCCGGCGTTACGCAGATCAAGTCGACCTCCGCGTTCGGTATGGCCGTGATCTACGTCTACTTCACCGACGATACGGACATATACTTTGCGCGGCAGTTGGTTGGCGAGCGCCTGGCCGGCGCGGACCTGCCCGAGATGCACGATCCGCCCAAGCTCGGGCCGATCTCGACGGGATTGGGGCAGATATTCATTTACTACCTGACGGCCGACGATACGGTGGATACCGAAGGCAAGGAGAAAAATACCTATCTCCGGGAGTTGAACGACTGGGTTGTCAAACGCCAACTCCAGGGTGTAACCGGAGTGACCGAAGTGCTCTCGGTCGGCGGGCACGTTCTCCAGTACCAGATACGCGTCGACCCGTACGCCCTGCGAAAATACGACCTCACGCTCGACGACATGGTCCAGGCCGTCCGGAGCAACAACAAGAACGTGGGCGGGCAGTTCCTCGTCCTCAATGCCGAAGAACACCTCGTTCGCGGGTTGGGGCTGCTCAAGGGCCTCGACGATATTCGCAATATCCCTCTGAAAGTCGCAAAAGGCACCGCCGTGAGTATCGGCGATGTGGCGAAGGTCGTGTACGGTAATGAAATCAGGCGCGGCGTGGTCAGCCTCGACGGCGAGCGGGAAGTGGTTTCGGGCATCGTCCTGAAACTCTTTGGCGAGAATACCTCCAAGGTTATCGAACGCCTGTATGAGAAAGTCAAAGAAGTGCAGGATGCACTGCCCGAAGGGGTGAAACTCGTTCCATACTACGAGCAGGCCAAGCTCGTCGAGCAGGCTACATGGACGGTCAAGTGGTCGCTGCTGATCGGAGCGGCGCTGGTCGTGCTGACGCTGGCGATCTTCCTGTGGAACCTGCGAACCGCATTCATCGTGGCGCTCTCTCTGCCGATCTGTGCGCTGGTCGCGATCATATTCATGGGGCGGTATAACGTGTCAGCCAACCTGATGTCGCTCGGTGGAATCGCCATCGCTATCGGAATGCTCGGCGACGGGGCGATTGTCATGGTCGAGAACGTCTATCGCCACCTGTCCAAACCCGAGAACTTAGACAGACCGAAACTCGAACTCGTCCACCATGCCGCAACGGAAGTCGCACGCCCGATCTTGTTCTCCATTGCGATTATCGTCGCCGTGTTCGTGCCCATATTCGCCCTCGAAGGCGTCGAGGGAAAGATGTTTCGCCCGCTGGCGTTCACTATCTGCTTCGCGCTGCTCGGTTCGATGGCCATGGCGCTGATCGTCACGCCCGTGCTATCGATGTATCTCCTTAAGCAGAGAGAGCACAGGGAACTGTGGCTGATCGCGATGTTGAAGGCCTTCTATCGACCGATCCTGACCTGGGCGATACGCGGGCGGACCGTGGTTGCGGGTCTGGCGGCCGCGGCGTTTGTCGCGTCGCTTGCGGTCGTTCCGTACATCGGAACGGTGTTCGTGCCCACGCTGGAAGAAGGGTCGGTGATGATCGGCGTGGCGATGGCGCCGTCGATCTCGCTGGAACAAGCCACCGAGACAATCGTCAAACTCGAAAAAGATATCATGAAGTACGATGAGGTCAAGGAAGTCATATCCCGTATCGGGCGCCCCGAGGCCGGCAGCCACCCGCACCCGGTAAACTACGCCGAAGTCCACATCGAACTGAAACCGAAGGCCCAGTGGACGAAGTTCGACAGCAAGAAACAGTTTGTCACGGCGATGGAAGAGGATTTGAAGGGATACCTGGACATACAGGCCAACTTCACCCAACCGATTCAGAACGCGTTCGCCGAATTGCTTTCGGGGACAAAGGCGGACCTTGCGATCAAAGTGTATGGCGAGGATCTCGAAACGCTCCGGAAAGAGGCCAACAACGTCAAAAAGGCGATCATGGGCATCGAAGGACTCAAAGACCTGTCGGTCGAGCAGAGCTTCGGTCAGCCGCAGGTGCAGGTCATCGCCAATCGCGAAGAGTGTGCCCGCCGCGGCGTGTCGGTCAGCGAGATTCTCGAGATCGTCGAGTTGGCGATAGGGGGCGAGGTTATCGACAACCTCTACCTGAACACGCGCCGGTTCGGAATACACCTGCGATTCCAGGAGTCCGCCCGGGCCGACTGCGAGGCGATCCGCAACATCTGGGTGCATACCGAAAGCGGCGAGCGAATTCCGCTGTCACAGGTCGCGACGGTCAAACAGCTTGTCGGTCCGATCCAGATCAACCGCGAGAAGAACCAGAGGAGGTGGGTCGTTCAGGGCAACGTCCGAGGGCGCGACCTGGGCAGCGTCTTCGCCGACGTGCAGGCCCGAATAGACGAGAAGGTCAAGCCGAACATGCCCGACGGGTATTTCATCGAATATGGCGGGCAGTTCGCCAATCAGCAGCGCGCCATGGGGCGCCTGTCGATCATAGTTCCGATAGTCATAGTCGCGGTGTTCATGATGCTCTGGATGACTTTCGGCTCGCACCGCCACGCACTGATCATAATCGTAAACGTCCCGCTGGCGCTTATCGGCGGGGTCGCCGGGCTCCTGATCACCAGGGAATACCTTTCGGTGCCCGCTGCGGTGGGGTTCATCGCACTGTTCGGGATCGCCGTCCAGAACGGGCTGGTCCTGGTCGGCACGATCAGGCAGCTTCGCCTGGAGGGCGGGGAGCTTACCGAATCGCTCATCGAGGCCGGACTGCTGCGCCTGCGCCCGGTGCTTATGACGGCGATAACAACGATCCTGGGCCTGCTCCCGCTGCTCCTGTCGACCGGTATAGGATCGGAAGTCCAGCGCCCGTTGGCGGCGGTGGTGGTCTTTGGCCTGATCAGTTCGACACTCCTGACGCTGCTGGTGATACCGGCAGTCTACGGATGGTTCGAAGGAGCCACCGAAGAATCCGCCACCGAAGTAATACCGGAGCTTGAATAAATATCAGCTTTTCTGTTGCTATGGGACTATCAGGACGATATCATTATGATAGCAGTGAACTTGTTAGGCCCGGAGATGCAATTATGCCCGATATTCTGATTCGAGGACTGGACGCCAAGGCGCTTAAGCGGCTTAAGACCCGCGCCAAGCGACACGGTCGATCGCTACAGGGAGAAGCCAAATTGCTGTTAGAGCAGGCCGCCGGAATCGGCGCCGAGGAGATCGCGGCTATGCTTGACGGTTGGAAGCAGCGGTTTTCCGACCGCAAGTTTTCCGACAGCGCCGAGTTGATCGCCGAGGATCGGCAGCGATGAAGGTATGCGTTATTGACGCCAGTGTCATCGCCGCGGCCTTCTTTCAGGAACAGTTCGCCCAGGTCGCCGCGGCGCTGCTCGCGTCTGCTAGACCGCTGCACGCACCGGACCTGGTTATCTCCGAGGTCGCCAATGTCATCTGGAAGCGTCAAAGGCGAAATGAGATCGACAGTACCGAAGCCGCTGGGCTCCTGGCGGACTTCCAAATGCTACCGCTGAACATCACATCATCGAGCGAGTTGGTCGAATCAGCGCTCGAGTTGGCATTAGGGACTGGGCGAACAGTTTACGATTGCTTGTACTTGGCGTTGGCGGTGAAGACTGAGTCCATCATGGCCAGCGCCGACAAGCGCCTGGTAAATGCCCTGGTCGGCACGCCCCTCGATAAACACATCGTTTGGATCGGCGACCGGAAATAGCGCCTCGGCGATTTTCCCCAAGGAGATATGATGAAAAGGCGAGAGTTCATGCAGGCTGTTCTGGGGTTGGGTGCCGCGTCGTTGTGCCCCGGGCGCAATCACGCCGCGGTTGCCAAAACGAGCAAGCCCACCGTGCTGTTCATCGCGATCGACGATCTGAACCACTGGGTCGGTTATACCGGGCGGAACCCGCAGACCCGCACGCCGAATATCGACCGCCTCTCGAAGATGGGCGTCTCGTTCACCAACGCCCACTGCGCCGCGCCGGCGTGCGAGCCTGCGCGGGCGGCGCTGTTTTCCGGTATGCGCCCGAGCACCACCGGATGCTACCTCAACGGGCATTCGTGGAAGAAGCACGTTCCCGAGGGCGTCTCGCTGAACGCGACGTTCCGCAAAGCCGGATACTACGTCGCGGGCATGGGCAAAACTTATCACAGCAGCGCCGCAAAGGGCATGCCTGCCGTCTACGCCTCGGGATGGGATGAGTACCCGCCGCTGCCCAAACCGTCAACCGGCGGGGCCCAGAAATACCAGGGCTACCATGTGCCCCTGCCGCTGGACATGAAGGATGAGGACCTCGGCGACTGGCACACCACGGACTTCTGCATCAAACAGCTCAACAAGAAGCGAAACAAACCGCTGTTCCTCGCCTGCGGGCTTACCAAGCCGCACCTGCCATGGGCTGTCCCGCGGAAGTACTACAAGATGTTCCCGCGCGACAAGATCAAGCTCCCCCCGCACATCACCGGCGACCTCGACGACATCCCGCCGGCCGGGCGGAAGATCGGCGTAATCGGCGATCATCCGAGGTTCCTCAAGTCCGGGCGATGGAAAGATGCGGTGCAGTCGTACCTCGCGACGATCGCCTACACCGACATGAACGTCGGACGCCTCCTCGATGCCCTGGAGAAAAGCGACCACGCGGGCAAGACCATCATCGTCCTGTGGGGCGATCACGGGTGGCATCTCGGCGAGAAAGAACGCTGGCGGAAGTTCACCCTATGGGAAGAAGCCACCCGCGCCCCGCTGATCTGGGTGATACCCGGCGTGACCAAGGCTGGCGCAATCTGCAAACGCCCCGTCGACTTCATGAGCATCTATCCGACGCTCTGCGAGGCCGCCGGTATCGAAATCCCCGCTCACGTCGAGGGCAAGACCCTGCGCCCGCTGCTGACCGACCCGGCGGCGTCCTGGGACGGAGTGGCGATCTGCACCCACGGATACATGAATCACGCCGTGCGATCCGAGCGATGGCGCTACATCCGCTACGCCGACGGAGGCGAGGAACTCTACGACCACGACAAGGACCCCCACGAACACACCAACCTCGCCAACGACCCCGCCCACGCCAAAACCAAGACCGACCTCGCCGCCCACCTGCCCAAGAAGAACGTCAAAAGCAAAGGCAGGCCTCGAAAGAAGGGCGGAAGCAAGAAGAAGAAATGAGATTACGAAGACGCAGTTGGCGGAAGAACATGGTGAAATATCCGGGTTAACGCCTTGCGAGCTACCATGTCTCCCCCCCGTTTAGCGGCCGACGGCACGTCGGCCTGGTCCCGACGCAGTCGGGATTGTTGACTTGTCGCGGAGCGACGGTGTTGTCATCGAACGAGGTCGAGTTGCCGCCGGCGCGGGGATATCGATCGCCAGTTCGCCGGACACCAGCACACCGGTCCAGGCGCCGGGGACCTTGTGAGTGATGGGCGGGCCGTCGTAGGCTACGGGACTCTGATCGATCCAGGTGTCACGCGCGTGACAGACTGCCACACGGACGGTGTGCCTGCCCGGAGAGAGCCCGGCCGCGACTATGGCGCCGACCTTTGCCCTCTGACCAGGCTTGATGTAGATGAACGGATCCTTACGGCTGGAGAAGGCACGGATCAGCATCGGCAGAGGATCGGACGCCCGATAATGCCATGGCTTTCCGTCACCGATGACCTGCGGAAACGGTGGACACAGGGCCAGGACCTTCTTTGTCTCGTTCGTTGCGTAGAGGTCGATGATAGCGCTGCCGTCGGCGGCACGCTTCGGCGCGAGCCGCAAGCTCAGCTTCACACCCGGTCGCCCGCGAAGCAGGAACGCGCCGGTCTTTCGTCTGGCCAGATCGGCCGCGACCATGGCGTTCTCCAACTCGTTCAGTGGCGCAAGAGCCTGGTTCAGCATCTTCATGAGATCTTGCTGGGCCTTCCACGAAAACGACCTGTTTGGCCACATCCACCGCCACGAAAAGCCAACGTTGCTATAGAGCCACCGAGCCATGGGACGCTTGGATATCGGCACGGTGAACTGCACGAATAGCCCCAATTCACCCGGCCGCAACCGCCGGCGCATGGACCTCATCAGCCCGGCGGATGTCGCGCGCCGGGCCGGCTGTGTGGTCTTCGGCAGATCCTTGACCGGAAAACGCAGCAGCAGCTTCTTCTCATCGATCGCAGGCGGACCCAGGTGGCCCAAGTCTTTGGGATACTTGGTCGCCAGAGTGGTGAAGTCTTTCCGCATCTTCCGCAGCGCCGCAATGCAGACCTGCTGCACCTTCATATCCCCCGGCGCCTTGCCCGATCGGGCGGCGCCTGTGGCAGGCATCATCTTCAGTGGGGCGAGGATCTTATCGATCACCCTCACAGCGTCACGGTTGCCGACCATGATTTTCCGCAGACTTTCGACGCGTTTCAACAGGTTCAGTTCCCAAGGCATGTGCTCGTAAAGATGCGGCCCGGGGGAGGTCCTGACCGTCAGAGAGTAGCTCTTGAGTTTAGGCACGGGATAGCTCTTGGCGGGCTTGACGTCGCTTGCTCTTTCCAGGAATCCCTCGGCCGCCAAGTGCTCGATGATCTTCCCGGCTCGCTGTTTGCTGATAACTACGGTTGCCCAGAAGGGCCTGGGCTTGTAGTCGGCCTCCAGGGTCGTAAGTTGCAGCGACTGCCCCGGACTCAGTGACTTACCTTGCGTTGTATGCCACCGAAGGGTCAACCGGAACGAATCGACTCGCTTTTTCAACAGCTTTGCCCGCTCGGCGGTTCTCTTTATTGCCGGCGCAGGACCCGATGCCGGGCCGCCGACGGCTTTGCGAGTCGTCGGCTTTGGTCTCAGCGGAGGCAGCTCCGGTCCCTTTGCCTCACGCGAGTTGGACTTCACGACGATTTCGCTTTTGGGGTCGGCGGGATCTTTCCGGACTCTGGCAGTCACAAACACAGGGCCGGTTGTTCCCAGCTTCGGCGTCCACCATGGTGCTGGGATTGTATTCAGGGCTCGTTGCCTGGTGGTAATGAACGGCAGTTTTGCTTCGATGCTGCCTCCGGGTTTGAGAGGCAACCACTTGACCTGAAGAACGCGCCCGCCAAGCTGCGCCGGCCACTGGGATGTTTTCTTCGCCCTCGTCCAGTGCGCCGTATGGGCGAAGCCGGCCTCGACGCGCTTCGTCTTGCGAATGATTTTGGGCCAGAAACGACGGGGATCAATCCGGTCCTTTAGATGCGATGGTATCGAGCGTGCCGGTTCCGATGTCACGTAGCGGATTCTCATCTCCATAACGGACGACGCGTACCAGATGGTCCCGGGTCCACGATTGACGAGAACCGGCGGGCCGCTCTTGGGCAATTGAACGACCACCCGCTCGCCCTTGGGGCCCTTCGAGAGCTTGTCTTTGTTCTCCGCCCACCACTTTTTCCATGCGGCGGATGCGGCTTTGCGATCGCCGGGCTCGGGCCCTACGTGCGTCAAGGGCTTCCTGACGGGGCTGGCGCCGGTGATCGCGCGAAGCGCCTCATCGGCCTCCCACCAGACAGTGCGGTATGAATGACTTGTGTGGCCTCTTGGGCCGCCCACGAGTTTGTGGCGCGACCACGGATCGTCCATCGCCTTGAGCAGGACGGGCAGGGAGCGAACGTCCGGCCACTTGCCCAGCACCTGACAGGCAACCATGCGTGTAGATGCTTCCAGGTCGCGCGGGGCCTTGAGCAGCTCTTCCAACACTGCAATCGCGTTGGGCACGATCTTACCGCTGCCATAGTAGTCTCGTGCGAGGATCAGGCCGTGGTGTTTCACGCCGACGTCGGTAGAGCCCAGCAGATACGGGAGCATCAGCGGCCCGATGGCCTGGCGGCCTTTGAGCCAGGCGCAGTACTCGGCCTGAAGCCCTGCTTTGCGCTTCGCCAGATACTTACGGAACTCTCTTTCAACCTCCCTGGCGTGCGCCTGCACGAACTTTGGGTCAGAGGCCGCCTTCTCCCACTGCTCCCGGTGCGGCTTGAGGCCTTTGAGCAGCTTGTCCATCGCCATGCCGACCTCACCGTCGAGTACCTTTCGCAGGGCGTCGAGACGCTCGAGCATCTTCAGGTCCCAGGCCATAATCTCACGGTATCTGAATACACGCTGCTTACCGTGGACGCGCAGCCAGAAGGCGTAGTACGTGCCGCGCGGCGCACCATCGCCCTTGATGTCCTCGGCGCGGGCGAAGAATCCGTCCCGGGCCAGCACGTCGACGAGCTTTCCTGCCGTCTGAGGGCTGATGACTCGATCGAGCCAGCGGTCGCGCGGCGCGTACTTGTCTTTGGACACACGCAAGTTCAGAGAACACAGATCCCCAAGACCGCCGTGATGGCGGATGCTGAGTTCGAGAGAGTCGATTCTGTCCCTGACGACCTGTATCCGCCGGGCCGCCTTGCCTGGTTGGGTGGCGGCGGCTTTCTTCCGCCAGATCTTCCGCTGCGGGGCGAGGGCTTTGAGAACCTTATCCATCGCCTTGCCCGCGTCGGATCCCTTATCGAAGGCCTTCCGCAGAGCGTCAAGGCACTCGAGCATCTTCAGGTTCCAGCCGAGGTTGGCGTGGCAGTCGAGATTGTCGCTGCTGACTGTCAGCGAGTAGCACGGGCCTTTATGCACGGGCCAGGGGGTGAGCGTCCTCATCGCCCGGCGCGCCGTAACGTCGCCGGCGAGTTCAAAGTAGCCCGCCTTGTCCAAGGCGTCGACTGCAGCGAACGCCTCCCGCTTCGACATGCCGATCATGGGCGCCGGCAGCTTGGCCGGGGCATCTACTGCCCAGTAAAGGTGCAGGTTCGGATAGGTATTGCGCTGTCTCGGATCAACAGGATGGTGTCGCAGGACCAGGTTGAGCGCCCTCTTGGAAGCCTTTATGCGTTTGGCGAACGATGCGGCCAGTTGCCGCCATATCTTCCGCTGCGGCTCGAGAGCTTTGAGGAGTGTGTCCATCGCCTTGGCGGCGTCGCCGTCGAGGACCTTCCGCAACGCATCGAGGCGTTTGAGCATTTTCAGATCCCAGCCGAGGGGTTCGTAAAGCCGCAGTTCGTTCGGTCCGGTTATCGTCAGAGCGTAGGTCGGTCCCTTGGGCGGCGCGAAGCCCTTGTTGTGCAAGTTCCCCGCTGCGGCCAGGATGCCGGTCCTGTCGAGGTGCTCGATGATGTTTTCGGTCTGAGGCTTTGAGATTTGCACAGCCGGCCAGATTGACGTTCGTGTGTCCCCAACTACGGGCACTCGAAGCGTCAGCGAGTAGTATGGCTTGTCCTTGTCCTGCCGGCCGTAATACCGAATAGCGAGCGTGAACTGCCCGATGTGCTTCTTCAGCAGCTTCGCCCGCTCGGTCGGCAGCTTGTCTCCGCCCGGGGGCAAAGACTTGATCAATTTCAGGTATTTCTCCACCGGACGGAGGTCCAGGCCGCCGGGCTGCGGCGGTGAGAGGTATACGACCGGCCTCAGTTGGAGCAGCTCGTCTTGCTTGTCTCCCCATCGCCGGAGGAACAGCAGCACCCGCTGGCCCTTGGTGTATTTCGCGTAGCCTACCCACCCGGTGGAGCGAAAACTCAGAGATTTTTTCTGCCACTTGCCCTTGAGTATCTTGTCGACCGTGACGTCGTAGAGCATGCCGGCGTCTTTGGCCGTGCGATCGTGTACCGCCGCAACCTTGCCCAGGACGACGAGTTCGGCTTTGGCGAGCAGGGCCTTCACTGCCTTAACCGTCTTGGGCGGCAAGCCCGCACCCGGCCGCGTGGCGGGTCGACTGGCCGCAACGTCGGCTGCCGCGGCCGGGGCGCCGGCTGCAGAAAGGACC
The DNA here is from genome assembly GCA_016782885.1 of Phycisphaerae bacterium. GTDB lineage: Bacteria > Planctomycetota > Phycisphaerae > SM23-33 > SM23-33 > BS750m-G57. The sequence goes on from JADHXQ010000013.1 coordinate 58,887, forward strand.
AACGCCACTACCGCTGCGGCAATGAAGATGTACTTGGATTCATGTGTCATCGGTAACTACTCCTTAACCCAACCTTCGCACTTTGGGGTCAATCTGTGACGTAAGTCCTTTGTTTACATTCAAACAGGCCGTAGGTCTTCACTACAGGCCGGGCGTTTTCTCGGCCGGCGAGGGCGGAATCTGTTCGGTGGTGATTCTGGGCGGCG
>JADHXQ010000087.1 GCA_016782885.1 Phycisphaerae bacterium
GGTCTCCTGCTCTCCTGCTCTCCTGTTCAAGACAAACGCGTTTCTCGCGGGATCCTATTTGAGACTTTCCAATTCCTAAAAAACGCCCATAGGCTTCTCCGAAAACAAGTTATCGACGCCAGAATAAAAATTCACACCCAACTCCCCCGCACCCGCATTATTCTGTTGGACGGCCTGCGCCAAACGCTTATTATATTCAACTCCGCTCGCAGGCGGTGTGTTTGAGCCTGCTGTGACTGATCCAGGAATTACGAAAGGACATTATGGACGAAATACTCAGGCAAACCAACTTCACCACCATTGATTGGGTGATCGTGATCCTCTACCCGCTGATCTCGGTGGGTATCGGACTGTACGTTCGCAAGTACGTCCGGAACATGAAGGACTTCGTGGTGGCCGGGCGGGGCATGGGGTTGTGGCTGGGCATTGCGACGATTACCGGAACGGAGTTGGGCCTCATCACCGTCATGTACAGTTCACAGAAGGGCTTTACCGGTGGATTTGCGGCGTTTCACATTGCGCTGGCTGCCGGGATCGTAACCTTCATCGTCGGGGTAACCGGCTTCCTGGTCTACCGCCTCAGGAAGTTGGAGGTGATGACGATCCCCGAATTCTACGAAAAAAGATTCGATCGCAAGACTCGCATTCTTGGCGGTATTATGATGGCATTGGGGGGCATACTTAACATGGGTTTGTTCCTCAAGGTCGGTTCGATGTTCCTCGTTGGTATCACCGGACTGTCGGCTGCAAGCTGGGCGCTTCCCGCGGTGATGGTATTCCTGATCGTTCTGGTCCTTATCTATACGTGCCTGGGAGGAATGATCTCCGTCGTAATTGCTGACTACGTCCAGTTTGTCGTATTGTCTATCGGGCTGCTTCTGGCGTGCTATCTGGCGGTGGATAATCTGGGATGGACGAACATCGTAGAGACTGTGAAGCAAGAGATGGGCAAGGGCGGGATCGATCCGACCGTTGAAGGAAGCGGGTTTGGGTGGCAGTACATGATCTGGATGGGCTTCCTGGGGCTGGTCAGTTGCGGTATCTGGCCCACATCCGTGGCGCGTGCATTGGCTATGAAGAGCCCGAAGGTTGTCAAGCGCCAGTTTATGTTTGCATCAATCTCCTACATGATCCGCTTCCTGATTCCGTACTTCTGGGGCATCTGTGCGTTTGTGTTCATCATGCAGAATGCGGAACTGAAGGAGGTGTTCTTCCCGGGAGATGGTTCAGAGGGCTACAACAATCTCTACAGTATGCCGATCTTCCTCGGGCGTATCCTGCCCGCGGGTCTGATTGGCATCATTACCGCGGGAATGGTCGCCGCGTTCATGTCCACCCATGACAGCTACCTGCTTTGCTGGTCGTCAGTGCTGACCCAGGATGTCGTCGCGCCGATCAGTAAGAGTTTCGGCAAGGAGATCAGCCCCAAGGGGCGAGTCACGCTTTCACGAGTGTTCATCATCGCCATTGGCGCCTACGTGCTGTATTGGGGCTTAATCTATAAAGGCAGCGATGACATCTGGGACTACATGGCCGTTACGGGCGCCGTCTACTTCAGTGGCGCATTCGCTTTGCTGCTGTGCGGATTGTACTGGAAGCGCGCCAGCTCCACCGGAGCGTTCCTGGCTCTGCTGACCGGGCTGACAGCCATTCTGGGCCTGAGCCCGGTGCAGGGATTGCTGAATGTCAAGTGGCCTAGCGCTACTGTCGGACTTTGTTCGATAGGCGCAACAACGCTTGTGATGATCATCGGATCGCTGCTGTTCCCCGATCGCAAGAACAACCAGCCCACTACCGCAACTGAAGGAGCCGCCTGATGTCTATAGATGCCTGGATGACTCTCTGGAAAATCGTGTTGATCGGCGGAATCGGAGGGTTCGCCCTGCTGGCGGTTGCGGTGACTATTGGCGGGTTCTTCGACGTGGTCAAGCTGCTTGCGAAACTGCGCAAAGACGCGGGCCAAGCCGATAGCTGACCTGCAACCGGGAGCCTATTTGTCGAGCCCGCAGGCGAAAAACGCCGCAGGCCCGGGGTTTGTGGAAAAGAAACTTGCCGTCCGGCTTTCAGTGGGGAACGCTTCGGCGTAACGCCTGGCCCATTGGTTTTCGAACGCTTTCACTCCGTCGCGGCGCACCAGGGCCCACACCGCACCGCCGAAACCCGCTCCAAATGACGAAGCCGCCACCGCCCCAAGTTCGCGAGCGCTGCGGGCGAGGAAGATGGTCTGGGGGACCTGGCTGCCCAGCAGCGTATCGGCCAGTTCCTGCGAACGGTCCACCTGGGCGCCGAATTCCGTCATGTCGCCGCGCCCCAACGCCTTGCATGCCGCGGGGATAATCTCGTAGTTCTCGGCCAGGAAATGCTCGAATCGGCTGGTGAGTTCCTCGGCGCTCAGGTCGTCGCTGCCGGCGGTCAGGAAGCTTGCGAAACGCCCGCGCGAGTCAGGGGTGTTTGCGACGGCGGCGGCCAGGTTCGTCTCATCGCGGCCGGTATTTCTGCGCCAGAGTTCCAATACCACCGCCGCCCGCCTTGACATGCGATTGTACTTCCGGCGTGCGGTCCCGGTCTTGGGCGCGACTACACCGCTGCATGCGATGGAGAAAATGTATTCGTCGCCCAGGGGCAGATTCTCGTGGAATTCGACAGGGCAGTATGAGTAGCGGCTGATCGACCCGGCCGCCGCGTTTAGAATGGCCGTATGATCCTCGCTCCCGCCGAAGGTGCCCACGCCGCTCGAACCGGCCAGCGAGCCGAAGCTGCTTCCGTTTTCGATCGTTCCCAGATACGCCGCCAGCGACTCGCGTCCCTGGATGTTGTCGAGATATTCGCCGCGCGATTCGAGACCGTTGATGTGCGAGATCAGCAGGAACATCCCCGTGAGGACCGCGCTGGAGCTGCTCATGCCCGCATCGGGAGGGAGGTTCCCGCAGTATGCGATCGACGCGCCGCGCAGATCGCCCGGAAAGTTCCGGGCGATGCGCCGTGCGACGGTCATGGGATAGTTCGACCAGTGTCCAACCGCCGGGACGATATCCCCGGCGATGGCGAACTCGCGCGCGTCCTCGAGGTCCGGCACCAGCGCGCGGATGAGCGCGTCGTCGCGCGGAACCGCCACGAAGCATATCCCGCGCTGGGCGGCGGCTATCAGGCTGTGACCGCCGCAATAATCCGTATGCTTACCGAGCACTTCGATGCGCCCGGGTGCGTAAAGTGCGATCGCCTCGGACTGGCCTGGGACACCATCGTCCAGGAGGGCTCTTGCAGCCCGGGCGAACTGCCCGGCCGCTGCGCGCGCCGAGGGACCGTTCAATCCGCCTTCCACCAGGCGCCCGGTCAGGCGGTCCTCGTCGAGCAGTGTTGCGATCCGCTCCGCGGTCAACGGTAAGGCTCCATATCCATGCTTACAAAGGCTTCCATCGCTTCATATTCGGCCAGGCCGAGCTTGTCGTACCGGTTTGCGAGCGTGCGGTTTCGCCCCTGCGCCCTCTGCCAGAACTCCCGCCGGTCCCGCCCGGGGAACAGTGCCCGGTCCTTCTGCGATTCGTGCTTGAAGATGGCGTTGCGTTTGCGGGTGAGTTCTCCGGGTGACAGGGGGACGGCCATCTCGATTTCCGCGAGAGGCCATTCCTGCCACGCGCCCCGATACAGCCATATCTCGCACTCGGCGAACCACGGAACGCCGGCGATCTGTTCGACCAGCGCCCGCTTGATCGCGGTAAGGCACATGCGGTGAGTTCCGTGCGGGTCGGAGAGGTCTCCGGCGGCGTATATCTGGTGCGGTTTGACTTCCTTTAGCACGCCGGCGACAAGATCGATATCCTGGTCGGTAAGATCGTTCTTTCGCACCCGCCCGGTTTCGTAGAAGGGCATGTTCAGGAAGTGCATGTTGCCTGAGGGCACGCCGCAATATCGCCCGGCAGCACGCGCCTCGCCGTAACGTATCAGGGCCTTGAGGCCCAATACATCCTTGCTGTCGACCTGTCCGGGTTGCTTGTCGCGAAGGAAATTCCCAATCCTCTCTTCGATATGGGCGGAGTCGTCGAGGTCAATCTCGAACTCGCGATTGAAGTCCGTGGCGAACTCGGCGAACCGGATCGCATCGTGATCGAAAACGGCGATGGCGCCGGACGTCTGGTAAACCACGTGTACGTCGTGCCCCTGATCGACGAGGCGCAGCAGCGTCCCGCCCATTGAAATAACGTCGTCGTCAGGGTGCGGGGAAAACACGACGATCCGTTTGGGGAATACGTCATCTCGCGATCGTTCGATATCTCCCGGAAGGCGCGCTTCGACAGGTTTTCCTCCCGGCCAACCCGTTATGGTCTCCTGGAGCGTTCGGAAGACTTTCAGGCTTATCTGGTAAGCCGATCCCTTGCTTGCCAGAAGATCCTGGAGGTGATTCTCGTTGTAGTCCTCGTCGGTGAGCTTGAGGATGGGTTTTTCCGCTTGTTGCGCCAACCAGGTGACGGCCTTTCGAACGAGACGGTCATCCCATTCAACGGGCCCGAGCACCCAGGGACACTTGAATCGCGTGAGATCTGCCGCCGCGGCTTCGTCAAGCATGACCGTCGCGTCGGAATGTTCCTGGAGGAAACTCGCCGCCACCGCGTTGGTTACCAGGCCTTCGACCGCCTTGGCGATGACAGGCGCCTTGTTCTCGCCGAACGCCATCATGATCACGCGGCGGGCGCTGAGGGCAGTGCCCACACCCATCGTAATGGCGCGGGCGGGCACGTTTTCCATTCCGAAGAAGTCGCTCGACGCGTCGAGGCGCGTCAGGAAGTCAAGTGCGATCAGTCGCGTTATGCTGTTCCGCGAGGAGCCCGGTTCGTTGAAACCGATATGCCCGGTGCGCCCGATGCCCAGCAGTTGAAGGTCGATCCCGCCGGCATCGGCAATCGCCTTTTCGTAGCCCATGCAGTACGCGTGAACCGCATCTTCGGCCAGTGTCCCGTCGGGGATGTGTATGTTGGCCGGGTCGATATCAACGTGATCGAAGAGATACTCCGCCATGAAAAGTCTGTAACTCTGCAGCGCCTGGGGGCACATCGGGTAGTACTCGTCAAGATTGAACGTGATAACGTTGGCAAACGAGAGTCCTTCTTCGCGATGCATCCGGACGAGTTCGTCGTATACTCCCACGGGCGTGGCGCCGGTGGGCAGACCCAGTACGCACATCTCGCCCCGCCGGGTTTTTTCCCGGATGAGTTCGGCGATTTCCCCCGCAACCGCCGCGCTTACATCCGCCGGTGCGTCGAATACGCGGGTCGCAATTCGCTCGGGGCCTGTTGGTGTCTGCTGCTGGACCATCTCTCTGCATAATCCTTCCGGCTAGAGGGCTTCGTCATGTCCGCGCTCGACGCGGTATCTTGTTTCATTGCACCATAGTGCCATTTAAGTCGCGGGATTTCAACACTGACGCCAGGTTGTCACCGGATTTACCAGTGCGGGGGGAGGGTTATTCCGTGTTGGCGGGGCGGGAAACCGGTTGCGAAGCGGGTATTTCAGCAGAGCGATCGAGATCGTCGAAGATCGCCGTCCGCAACTCGAAATAGTCGGGTATGGTGTCATCCAGCGCGATGGCGCGATCGATATCCTCCAGGGCGTCGGGCAGTTTGCCCAGTTGTATCCGGACCACCGCACGCCATTGCAGCGTGTAATGGGACCGCGGATTGAATCGAAGAGCCCGGGTCAGGTATCTTTCGGCACGTTCGTATTTTTTAGCGTCATAGGCAGCCTCGCCTTCCCGCTGGCAGGTCTCGAAGGCATAGCTGTCCGAAACGGGCATATAGTAACTGCCCGAGTTGACCGCGAACCTGAACACCGGGTCCAGGGCTCCGGTATGCACAAGGAACATTATAGCGATAATGAATATCCATATCCCCCTGGCGCCGAATGACGGTTTGAGGCTCGGGATCAGGCAGGGCCATATTTTCGACCCGTCCAGCGGCGGGATCGGAAGGAGATTGATCGTCGCCAGAATTGTGTTGATTGAGGCCGTAGCCATCAGGAAAAAATGGACCAGCGCGACGAGCGGTTGAGCGTAAGCCCCATAGCTGTAGTCGTGCATGGTCAGTTGAGCCATGGCGATACAGCAGATCACGACAATAATGTTGGCAAGCGGTCCGGCGAGGCTGCTTATCAGGTAGTCCCGCTTGGGATGTTTGAAGTTGTAGAGATTGACCTGTACGGGCTTGCCCCATCCGATCGGAAGGAGAAATATCGCCAGCGTCCCAAGAATCGACAGATGCCTTATCGGGTTGATGCTGACGCGACCCTGCCTGCGCGAGAAGTTGTCGCCCAGCAGGCTCGCGGACCATGCGTGGGCGAATTCGTGCAGGGAGAGCCCCACTATCAGCCCCGGCAGCAGGAGGATCGCTCTTTCCAGGTTCATTCGTTCCCCCTTGCCGCATTCACCTGGCAGGCCGCATACTTGGCAAGCGAAACGTTGTGATCGTCCAGCGCGGCCAAATGCTCGCGAGCATCCTCGTCGGCCCCAATCGCGCAGGCCGAGAGGAAGCAGTAGTAATGCATTTCGGTCGGCGGCAGCTTGGCCTGGTCCAGGTGGCGTGAGGCGCCACTCTCATTACCGTGGTATTTCGCCAGCGCCGCCAGCGCCACGTGGGCCTCGGGCGCATCGCCGACGGAGAGGATAAACTCCGCGCGTCGCTGGGCCTCGGTAAGACGCCCGCCAAGCATGGCGTCCCAAAGCAGTTCTGTGTGTATCATCGCACTTACGGTGCCCGACAGATCGTTGCGGTCTTCCAGGCGCCGGGCACAATCAGCCGCCGCTCCGAACGGTTCAAAGCGTTTGGCGATCGTGAACTCAAGCAGTTCGGTCAGTCCGAGCCTGTCGGTGGCGAACTGTCCGCATCGGGCCGACATGTCGCGAGCAATGTCCGCCAGGCCTTCACCGGCGGCGAGCAGGCCCGCATAGGCGGAAAGCTCCACCCGCGGGTGCCTCTCCATCCAGGCCATGGCGCATCCGATAGCCTCGGGGGACCCGCCATGCCTGTTTATCGCCCTTAACGCCGTAAACCCCACCTGCCCGTCGGCGGAAATCCACCACGCCACTCTCAACAGCGGTATGGATATCGGCACCTGGAACATGCCTGTCAACTGCCCGCCCCATAGAAATGGCAACGATAGCAGCATTCGAATAAAACTTATCAAGAACATTCAGGAGCCAGTTTAGACAACATACCCCAGACGAGCCAAATAATTCTTTAATTGAACCACTAATTCGTATACAATGTTTGCAGATATCTCAAAAATACCCCGCTAAACGCACACTGTAACAAGGAACCCCACCATGAAATTCAAATGTTTCTCGACATACAGACGATTCACAGCCGTATTATCCGTCCTGCTAATCGCAGGTTTGTTTGCGACACTGCCGGCGAGCCCGGTTGTGGCCGCACCCAAGGCAAAGACCAAAGCGGTAAACATCAAGCGTTCGGTCAAGCTCGGTCCATGGTACACCAGCGTGGAGTTGAAGTGCAAGCTGACCACGCCGGAATTTGCCGAGAAGGGTATCAACCTGGTCGCCAAAACCGCCGGCGGCAAGGCCCTCTGGAAGACCATACCGCAACTGGAGGACGGTACTAAGCACACACTCAGGATGGGAGGCGACAGTTCGCAATATTTCTATCGCACGATAACCGCTAACGCCGCCGTCACCGTGACCGGCGGTTTCGGAGGCGACGACAGTTGTGCGGCCTGGTTGAACGATAAGAAGCTTCCGCTGGCCAAGGCAAATCGCGGGGCGGCGGGGGAAGCTTACACCGCAAAGCTCCAGTTGAAGAAGGGCGCCAACCAGTTGCTGATCAAGGTCTATAACCGTACGGGGACTGCGCACGTATACTTCCGCGTCCAGGAGTTAACCAAGACCAGGGCGGCTAGGCCAAAGCGTGTGCGTAAGCCCAAGGCTCCGCCTGGGCCTACCGGTCCGGACTTCACCGTCGAATCGCTCCAGCGCGCGATCGTGGACCTGTCCAAGAGCTACCCCAAGAAGTACTCCAAGGGCCCCGAATTCCTCGCACGCCTGACGAAACTCAAGGAAACGCCCGACGAGGCGAAGCTCAAGGCGCTGGCTTACGAGGCGCTGCTGGCAAATCCGCTTCTCGATTTCGACAAGCTCCTGCTGATCAAGCGGAACTCGGGCAACAAGTTCCTGGTCAACAACTGGTTGAGCAATACCGCTATTCCGAAAAACGGACACGACAACGAGATCGCGGTTCTCTCGCCGATAAGCCCCGAGGGCAAGATCACCACGCTGTTCAAGCCCGATGATAAGGCATTCGTAGGTGACGTGGACCTGCACTTCGACGGGAAAAAGATGCTCTTCTCGATGCCCAACAAAGAGAAGCATTGGCAGATATTCGAGGTGGGCGTCGACGGAAAGAACCTCACGCAGGTCACGCCGTCGGAGCATACGGACGTGAGCAACTACGACCCCTGCTACCTGCCCGACGGGAACGTCATGTACACTTCGACGGCCAACATGCAAGGTGTGCCCTGCATCGGTGGAGGCAGCCACGTAGCCAACATGGCGTTGTACAACCCGACGACCAGGAAGACCCGCATGCTCGCCTTCGAGCAGGACCACGACTGGTGCCCGACGCTCACGCCGAACGGGCGGGTGATGTACCTCCGCTGGGAGTATACCGACACGCCGCACTACTTCACGCGGGTGATGATGACAATGAATCCCGACGGGACGAACCAGGTGGCTTATTACGGCAGCAATTCTTTCTGGCCTAACTCGCTGTTCTTCGCGCGCCCGATCCCGAATAGTCCGACAAAGTTCGTCGGGATCGTCGGCGGGCACCACGGTATCCCGCGAATGGGCGAGATGATTGTCTTCGACACCGCCAAGGGCACCCACGAAGCCGACGGCGTGGTCCAGCGGATATCCGACTACGGTAAACCCGTCAAACCGCTTATCCGCGACGGGCTGGTCAACGGTAGTTGGCCTCTGTTCATCCACCCGTTCCCGCTGGACGAGAAGTACTACTTCGCCTCGCGCCCGATCAAGCGGGGCAGCAAGGACTGGGGAATCTTCCTGGTCGACGTATGGGACAACATGCTGCTGGTGAAGGCGATTCCGGGTAATTCGCTGGTCGAGCCGGTTCCGCTTCGCCCGACGAAGGCCCCGCCCGTAATCCCCAGCAAACTCAACCCCGACATGAAAGACGCGATCCTGTACGTTCAGAGCGTCTACAACGGTCCGGGCCTCAAGGGCGTTCCCAAAGGGACGGTCAAGAGTATGCGGGTATTCACCTACACCTACGGTTATCGCGGAATGGGCGGGCACACGTGCTTCGGCACCGAGAGCGGATGGGACGCCAAGCGGATGCTCGGTACGGTTCCGGTGCACGCCGACGGGTCGGCGATGTTCCACGTACCGGCCAACACGCCGATCTCGCTGCAGCCGCTGGACGAAAACGGCGCTTCGCTGCAGCTTATGCGAAGCTGGCTGACGGCGATGCCCGGCGAGGCGCTGTCGTGCGTGGGTTGCCACGAGGCGTCCAAAGAGGCCCCTTCTCCGACGCGTACGATGGCAGGTCTGAAGCCCCCAGCCAAGATCACGCCCTGGAACGGTCCGGCGCGTGGCTTCGGGTTCAGGCGTGAGGTCCAGCCCGTAATCGAGAAATACTGCGTGGGCTGCCATGACGGGAAGACCAAGGACCGCCCAAATCTCGTCGCCAAGCGAGGCGGCTACGATACGCTCCAGCTTTACGTCCGCCGCCCCGGGCCCGAGAGCGACTACCACATGTTCCGCCCGATGGAATATCATTCGTCGACCAGCGAGTTGATACAGATGTTCACCAAGGGACACAACAACGTCAAATTACCGCCCGAGGCGATGGAACGCCTGCGCACGTGGGTCGATATGAACGCCCCGTACCACGCTTCGTGGTCTGAGTCCCGCGGCGCCGGAAGGGTCGCCAAGATATCCACGCGGTATCGCGAACTTCAAAAGCAGTACGCATTCGTGGATGTGGACCCGGAATTCATGGGCGACGATCCGCCGACGGGCATCAAGCCGATCATCCCGAAGAAACTCGAACTGCCGAAGATCACCGTCCCGGAAGTCGCCGGATGGCCCTTCGATGCGGCAACCGCCGCCAAGAAGCAATCCGCCGCCGGTAAAGAAACTACGCAAACGATCGAACTGGCCGATGGTGTGAAGATGGAACTGCGACTCATCCCAGCCGGCGAGTTCGTCATGGGCAACCCCGCTGGTGACGCCGACGAACGCCAAGTCGCATCCGCGAAGGTCGACAAAGCGTTCTGGATCGGCGCCTGCGAGGTGACCAACAAGCAGTACGCCGCCTTCGACCCCAAACACGACAGCAGGTACATCGACCGTGCAGGCAAGGACCAGAGCAACCCGGGCTGGACCGCAAACTCACCCGAACAGCCCGTCATTCGCATCAGTTGGGCCGAGGCCAATGCGTTCTGCGCCTGGTTGAGCAAGAAGAGCGGCAAGAAAATCTCCCTGCCGAGCGAAGCCCAGTGGGAATGGGCCTGCCGCGCCGGGACGAACACGGCGATGTCGTTCGGCGCTGTCGACTGCGACTATGGTAAGTTCGCCAACTTCGCCGACCTGTCCGCCGCGAAGCGACAGGGAACGGGCAATGGCAATCTCACGCCGTTCATCGCCGACAAAACCTTCTCTGACGGCCAGATGATCGTGACCAATGTCGGATCGTACACCCCCAACGCATGGGGCTTGAAGGATATGCACGGTAACGTCTCGGAGTGGACGAGTTCGTCCTTCAAGGCATATCCGTACACCGACGGCGACGGGCGAAACGACATGAACGTCAAGGACGCCAAGGTCGTTCGCGGCGGATCGTGGCACGACCGTCCCAAGCGGTCGACGTCGTCATTCCGCCTGCCGTTCGAATCGCACCAGAAGGTCTACAACGTGGGCTTCCGCGTAATCTGCGAGGTGAAATAAGGTAAGCAAGCATGAGAATAGCAGCGATGGTCTCGAGCGTTCGATCTAATTCTGCGTTGCGGTGTTCGTTGCTGTTGGTGGTAGTACTGCTTACCGCCTCCCATACCGCCGCGACCACGATCTACGTCAGCCCAAACGGCAGCGATAAGTGGTCCGGGCGAATCGCAGAGGCAAATGCCGGTAAGACCGACGGGCCTGTGGCGTCATTGGTCGCAGCCCGGGATGCTTTACGTAAACTCAAAGGCGCCGGGGCGAATACGGTTATCGTAGCGCCGGGGCGGTATCGAATGACTCAGACGCTGGTTCTGACGCCGATGGACGGAGGAACAGAGAAGTGCCCGGTCGTTTACCGCGCAGCCGACGGCGCCAGACCGGTTTTTTCCGGCGGGCGAAAAATAACCGGTTTCAAGCGCGGTGAAGACGGAATATGGCGGATGAAGGTATCCGGCAAGGGGAGGTTCGAGCAACTGTTTGTAGACGGTAAGAGGGCAACGCGAGCCAAGACGCCCAACAACTCATGGATGTCGTTTCTGGACGTGAAGGAAGAGACGCTCAAGAACAAGAGCAAGTCCGGGCCAACGCACCGCCAGAGAGTCAAACTCCGCGGCGAAGACATCAAATCGCTGCTCGCTCTCAATCCGGCGGAACTGGGCGACGTGAACCTGATGGTCTTCCACAAGTGGGACAACACGCGAAGGTTCATCGGTTCTGTGGATGCGTCGTCGTCGATTATCACTGACGGCAAGCGTATGAAACCGTGGAACAAGTGGCACAAGGGCACGCGGTTTCACCTGGAAAACTACATCGGCGCCCTCGATGCGCCCGGTGAGTGGTTCCTGGGGCGTGATGGTGTGCTATCGTACAAACCGCTCGACAAGCAGGACATGACGCGCGCCGAAGTGATCGCTCCGGTGCTTGAGAAGTTCATCGTCATCGCCGGCGACCCGGTTGCGGGCAAACTCGTTCGGCACGTGACGATCAAGGGCCTGTCGTTCCACCACGCGCAATATCTTACGCCGAGCGGCGGGTTTGAAGCCTCACAGGCGGCCTCGCCGATCGACGCGGTCGTTATCGCCGACGGTGCGCAGAACGTCACCATCGAAGATTGCGAGATCGCGCACATCGGCACGTACGCGGTATGGTTCCGCAAGGGATGCAGGAACTCCGCGATCCGCCGGACCTTCATCCACGATATGGGCGCCGGCGGGATACGAATCGGCGAGACGTCAATCGCCAAAAACCCCGCCGAACGAACGAGCGCCATAACCGCCGACAACAACATCATCCACTCCGCCGGGCATATCTTCCCGTGTGCGGTCGGCGTCTGGATCGGTCAAAGCGGCGACAACAAGGTTACGCACAATGATATAGGCCGCCTCTATTACACGGGGATATCGGTGGGCTGGCGGTGGGGGTACGCCGAGTCGCTGGCAAAGCGGAATCGCGTGGACTTCAATCACATCCACCATATCGGATACGGCGTACTCAGCGATATGGGCGGCGTTTACACGCTCGGTCCCAGCCAGGGCACGACCGTCAACAACAACGTCATCCACGATGTCTGGTCGTACTCGTACGGCGGGTGGGGACTTTATACCGACGAGGGCTCAACTGGTATCGAGATGGCTGATAATCTCGTCTACAACGTCAAGGACGGATCATTCCACCAGCATTACGGGCGCGAGAACGTGATCCGCAACAACATCCTGGCGTTCAGCAAGCTCTGCCAGATCCGCGCCACACGCGTCGAAAAACATCTGTCGTTCACGCTGAAGAACAACATTATCTTCTACCGCACCGCAAAGCTGCTGCAGGGGCCATGGACGAAGATCAAGGTCGAGATGTCCAATAATCTCTACTACAACTGTGCCGGCAAGCCCGTGACGTTCCCGGGGGGGGACCTCAAGGCATGGCAGGCGGGCGGACACGACGCCGGCTCGATAATCGCCGATCCCCAATTCGTCGACCCCGACAAATACAATTTCAACTTCCGCAAAGGCGCTTCGACGGCCGCGAAGATCGGTTTCAAACCGTTTGACTACACCAAGGCCGGCGTCTATGGCCCCAGCGGCTGGGTAAAACTTGCACAAAAACTTCCAACTCCGGCGGTCATACCCGCGGAGAAGTAAGCTCTCCGTGAATGCGTGAGTGAGGTGGACGTATGAACCGGGCAGAGCCGATTGCATTCGCACTAATCCTGGCGATGGTTTTGTCTGCTCAAGGGGCGGAGCTTCCGGACTTCAACGACGTTCGCGGCGGGCTGGCCGTGCATGTTGGGACTGCCGACGGGAAACTCGAGATCGCACTGGCCCGGGGCGGGCGGAGGCTGGTACACGGTTTGGCTGGCGATGCGGCATCTGCACGGGCCGCCAGGGAAGCGACAGCGGCGGCGGGGGTGTATGGTCTGGCGTCCGTTGAATTGGCCCGCGACCTGACGAGGCTCCCGTATGCCGACAACATGGTCAACCTGCTGATCGCCGAAGTGAGCCTGTGGCGAACTGAAGTGCTTCGCGTGTTGGCGCCGAACGGAGCGGCGTATCTTCGCAAGGGCGGTGAGTGGAAGGTGGTAAAGAAACCTCGCCCCGCGGCGATGGACGAATGGACGCATTTTGATTGCGGCGCGGACGGTAACGCGCTGTCGCGCGACGCGCTGGTCGCCCCGCCGAAGCAGGTGCAGTGGTTATCCGGGATTCAGGAGATGAAGCTCGGGGGGAATCCGGCGGGATTCTCGGGCTCGTCGGGAATCCGCCTGTCCGGCGGAAGGGCGTTTTCGGACTGGACCACGGGCGGGCGGATCAAACAGCGGTACGGGGCATGGGACGCCTTCAACGGCCTGCCGCTCTGGAGCGTCGAGACGCCATACAAAGGTCGCCGCCGCCCGGTGCATGTTGTGGCCGGCGGCGACAGATTGTACATGTTCACCGGCGTCGGCGGACCGCTGATCGCCCGGGACGCCGCCACCGGCAAGATCGTCGAAACCTACCGCGCCGCGGGCCTCCTGCCAAAGAATACAGGACTGGCGTATCTGCGCGTGTGCGAGGGCAGGCTGGTCGTCACCAATGGCGATTCGCTCCGCGTGCTCGATTCGCGAGGCGGAAAGGTGATCTGGAGGTATAGCGACCCCGGTGGGCGGTTCATGATGTTCCCGAGCGTTGATGTTGCGGCGAATCGATTGTTCGCAGTGGTCTCCGATCAGAAGGCCGAAACGAAGGTTCAGGGTCGCTGGCCCAACGCGCCGGCGGCGCTGATCGTGTGCTTCGATTTCAAGTCGGGCAAGATCAATTGGCTCAACCGCGAGATTGCCGGTAAGCATGTAGGGCAACTGATCGGCAGGGGCGAGTATCTTGGCGTATTCGCAGGCGGGGGGATCGGTGCGGGCAGGAATCCCTTCATCGCCAACATGCGGGCGGTCGACGGAAAACTGCTGTGGACGGGCACGTTCAAACCCGGATGGAACCGTGCGGGATACTCGATGATCTGGCGCGACGGCGTGATGTATTACGCGGACCCGTGGAAGATATTCAAACTCGATCCGAAAACCGGCGCCGAGACGCACGTGTACGGGGGCAGCTACAACGGGCGGTGCATGCGATTCGTAGCGACCGAAAACTACCTGATCTACAGCTTCGCAACGTTCGTGGACAGGCAGTTCAACGGGCAGGTCTTCAACGTCGCCCGCAGCGCCTGCGCCAACAGCATCTTCCCGGGCAACGGGATGCTCTACTTCACGCCCACCACCTGCCGCTGCATGACGATGCTTCGAGGCCATATCGCACTGACCCCAGAGGCGCTCTGGAAACCCGTCGATGACGCCAAACGACTCGAAACATTCTCCGCCAAACCTGCAAAGACAGCGAGGCGGCCCGAGTTTCCCAAAGACGGTCTGATCGTTGAGCACTGGACGAAAAACGCCCGCACTCCGGATCTGACTACCAAACCGCTCGTCGACGGCGACAAGACGTTCGTCGCCGTGACTCATGCTCATCGGATGGAATGCGTATCAAGCGACGGGAAGCTTATCTGGGCATTCACCGCCGACGGGCGAATCAGTTCGCCGCCGGTCATCCATAAGGGCATGTGTATATTCGGGTGTCATGACGGGCGGGTCTATGCCGTTCGCATCAGCGACGGGACGCTGGCCTGGCGGTTCCTGGCCGCTCCCGCTCGCAGAAGAATAGTCGCCTACGGACAACTCGAATCGTCCTGGCCGGTCTACGGTGTTGTTATGCATCGAGGCAAGGTCTGCGCATCGGCCGGCCGGCATCCCGAAATCGGCGGGGGGGTTTACGTCTACGCCCTCGAAGCCGACAGCGGTCGGATGGATTGGAAACGCGTTCTGGTCAAGTCGCCGGCCCGGATCAACGGTACGGGCAGAACATCCAGGAGGATCGTGCCCAACAGCACACTTAACGACGTGCTTCGCAGCGACGGGAAGTTGCTGTCCCTGCCGGGCCACCGTGGCGCGGACTTCGTGTTCGATCCGGAAATGACCGACGAACAATTAACCGAAAAACTCAACACCGCCCCGCCCGGGAAGAGGCGATAGGCGACATAGACCGCGATACCGCAGTATCATTTACGGAAAGGCACGATATGACGCCCAAGCCCAAGAGCCCATTTTCTCATTCAAATACCTTTCAGTCAGATCGTGAATAAACGTCTATCCTACGGACGGGTCGAACGGTTTCAAGGGCAATCCGAACCGCTGCTTCAGTTCGGGGATTTCAAAATCTGCTATAAAACTTCAGTGATTCAAAACTTCGTTCCGATATATACTCCATACCACATTCCACATTGAATTCGCATGGAGAAAATCAGATGGATGACAGTGCATTTGTCGAGAAACGCAGAAGTCCGCGGGTTGAGTCGGCCTCGCCGGTGGAGTTCGTCTTAGACTCCAATACGTTTGCCGGTGTGATGACTGACGTGTCATCCACAGGTGTTCGCATGACCACGCCTGCACCGATGGAGGTCAACCTGGTGACCGGATCGGACGAAGCACGCCGGGCAACACTCGTCTGGGCCTGCCGGAGAGACGACGGCAGTTGCATGTATGGGTTCAAATACGTCGATGCTTGAAGGCCCCGGGTTTTTCAGTTTTTTGTGGTAGGGAAGGGGGGATAAGGCGATTATGACCAAAATTACGGTTTTTCTGGTCTGAATTGGGGTCGTTTTCAGGAATTGACCTTGACACAGCTTCAATTTCGGATAGAATAGATATTACCGGTCAGGGAACGTCTGCCTGACCGGTTAGAGTTCATCGCTCTTTGCCGTATGGGCTGTGTCGGCTGAGGGGTCGGCACAGAAGTCTCCTCGCTTTTGGAGGAGCGCGAAAGACTTGGCCGCCAGGCGGCTCGTCTGGACGCTCTGCAGTGATGCAGCGTAGTCAGGACGGTCGCTGGGCGGCGCCATTTTTTTACTTCCCTCGCTTTGGCATTCCACAACCACTCGCCGGTGAGGGGCGCTGGCTGTCCGTCGTCAGCTATTGTGCATAGTGACCTTCCAGGCTTGCCATATTCGTTAGCTTTGTAATGTAATACCGGGCGATGGGCCGGTATTATCTTATCCACTGAGTTGCCGCGCCCGATGCTTTAGTGTACATATATTTCCTGGGGCGGGTGTTGGATTTATCCCGCACGCCGCCGGCATACGCCAGGAACCAGCACATGGACTACTGAGATGAATCTTTCCGAAATCTATCCTTATAAATTCACCCCCATTTACATCGAGAAGATATGGGGCGGGCGGAACCTCGAGCGACTTTTTGGTCGCGAGCTGCCTCCGGACGTTTCGATAGGCGAGAGTTGGGAACTGGCGGATCTCGACCTCGGCGCCAGCGTGGTTTCCAACGGTCCGCTGGCAGGGACGAGTCTCACCGAACTTACGCGCCGGTTCGGGGCGGGGCTTCTCGGTAGCGCCAAACCGCTGGACAACGGTCGCTTTCCCCTGCTGCTGAAGCTGCTCGACGCCAACGATATCCTCTCGCTCCAGGTCCATCCGGACGCCCGGGCGGCGGCGGAAATACCGGGCGCCGCCCTGAAAACAGAATGCTGGTACGCCATCGACTCCCGCGACGGATATATCTACAAGGGCCTGGCGCCGGGAGTGGGGCCCGAACAGTTCAGGGAAGGGATCGAAAACGATACGGTCGCCAAGCTTGTCAGGCGGTACGATCTGGCGGTGGGGGACTTCCATTATTTGCCCGCCGGTACGGTTCACGCGATAGGGCCCGGACTGGTGGTGGCCGAAGTTCAGACGCCCTCGGACACCACGTATCGAGTTACCGATTGGGGAAGAGGCAGAGAAATTCACGTCGAACGGTCCATGCAGTGCATCCACTTTACGCCGGTCGACGATACATCGCCCGGCGCCGAAGGCGACACGCTGCTGGTTACCGAATTCTTCACTGTGTCCAGACATGCCGTCGGGCCTGATGCCCCATACGCGACGCCCGCCGGCCGGTGCGTTGCGGTAATGCTGCTTGACGGCGGGGATGTCGAGTTTCGACACTCCGGACCGGTCGAGCAGCTTACACTCGCCGCAGCCGGCGACACGGTTGTCCTTCCGGCGTCCCTGCCCGGAGGGAGTATCCGGAGTTCGACCGGATGCAGCTTCCTGGAGATCACATTACCCGCCAGTGCGTAATACCGCACTGCTTGCATGAGTCAGCAAAATGCCCAAAGCAAAAAAAGTACGCATACAGAAACTTCTATCGGAGATTGGGATAGCATCCAGGCGCGCGGTCGAGGAGATGGTCCTGGAAGGGCGGATATCCATAAACGGGCGGACCCGGACGAAACTGCCCGTACTGATCCGCCCCGGCGCCGACGAGATACGCCTGGACGGAATGGATGTCGATACCACACCGCCCGGCAAGGTCTACTATCTTCTCAACAAGCCCCAGGGCACGGTCTGCACCCGGCAGGATCCCGGAGGACGCCGCCGGGCAATCGATCTGGTCAGGGAGGCCCCTCGAGGAGTCCACTGCGTCGGACGTCTCGACATGGACTCAACCGGACTGATAGTCCTGACAAACGACGGTGAACTTACCCAGAGGCTTACTCACC
Organism: Phycisphaerae bacterium; assembly: GCA_016782885.1. GTDB lineage: Bacteria > Planctomycetota > Phycisphaerae > SM23-33 > SM23-33 > BS750m-G57. The sequence continues at coordinate 18,037 of JADHXQ010000087.1, forward strand.
CGCGACACGGAATACCCAAAACGTATGTCGTGGAAATAGCCGGACGCCTTGACGAAAAGCAGATGACCACGCTGAAAGCTCCGGCGTATCTCGACGGGCGCAAAACGACCGGGCTGAAGGTCCGATCGCTCCGCAGGGGGCGCGATCGCAGCGTGCTGGAGATAACGCTGCGGGAAGGTCGAAACAGAGAGATACGCCGCCTGCTGGCGAGGCTTGGGCACAAGGTATTCAAACTCAAACGCACCGCTATCGGATCGCTAACCGATCGTGGAGTGAAGGTCGGTAACTACCGGGCTCTGAAGCGGACCGAGGTCGCCAATTTGTTAAAGACCGCCTCGGGGACCGATGCGGTGGAAAGCTCCACTCCGGCAGCACCGCCTCGCAAGCGGAAATCCGTCCGGCGCGCCTCGCGCAACCATGCCGGCAAACGCCTGTCCGCCCGCCCCGGCAGCAATCGCAACAAGTCCACTCGAGGCGCAAAACGCCGCCGCAGACCGAAGTAAACCGGGGGACCGGCTTCGCCAAGCGCCCGCTGCGCAAAAAAGAACGGCAAGCTGGCGGGGGGAGACCAGCTTACCGTTTGCCTGGCATTTGACTGCCAAGTACCTGCATGATAGCGCTTCTGTCCGTGAAGTCAACCCCCGGACCGGAAATTTTTTTTCCAAAGGCAAAATCAGTGCGGTTCTGGAGTGAGGTCCGTCGAATACGGACGGGTATAAACAAGACGCGGCAGTCGAAGAAGACTGCCGCGTCTGTGCTTGTTGTGGCCGATTCGCGGCAGGGCCTTTCCCTCTTGGGAGCCCCTGAGTCGGCCGGAGTCTCGCTACTATACGGTTCGAGAACCGCCGTGTTTATTTTCGCCTGCGCCTTCGCCTGGCGAGCAGGCCCGAGGCGCCGACGGTCAGCATGATCATGGTCGCCGGTTCGGGCGTGTGTTCGACCTGAGCGATGTAGATTATATTGTCAGGGAACAGGATATCACCGGCCGTCATACCGGCGACACCATCCTTCTCGAAATAGATATCCTTGGTTGCCGCGTCAATATTAATCACGATTTCGACGATGTTAGCGCTGAGCTGTTGCCCGTTTGAATCGATAGCTCCCCAATCGTAGAAGGCAATCTTCCTGATTCCGTCCTCGCCCGAAGTACCCAAGTCAAAAGTTTCCTTGTCGAAGTCAATGCGTATCACCTGCTGTTCTCCCCAGTGGGTAAGCAGCTTGGTGGGATCCGGGTTGTCGCCGCCGGGGTAGTACTGGCTGTACTCGTCAAATCCGCTCAGGCCCGCGATGACACCGCCATCAGTGCTGCCTTCGAGCCACGGTGAGCCATTGTCCGTCGCACCGTCGCGTTGAACGAACGCGTCCTCGTAGAAATACGGATTACCCAGACCGTCGGATACCGCAGTGGGACCGCTCAGGATTTTCTGGGGCGTGTGATCGCCATTTATCGGAGTGAATCCGCCGAGATCGTCAGTACCGCCAAGAGTGGTCGCGAAAGAATTCACTTCGCGAACGTCCATCGAGTTTACGACCGTGGCGAACTCGCCAGCGGTGGCATCATGCATCGCCGCAGCCGTCGGGAAGACGCTATCTCCGACCCGGTACTTGCCATCGTTATAAGCAAAGTCGTATCCGTCACTGGCGCCGTAGGTGTATCCCTTGGGATCGGCCGCGTCGATCTTGAATTCGTCGCGATAGTCAGGCACAAGCATGAGATTATTGGCCTGCCTGGCCAGCAGATCCATATCGTTACTCTGGACGGCCTGCGGTTCGGAGCGGCTGACCGTGGAATAGGTGTCGCCTACGTTTATGTTGGGCTGGCCTGGATAATAAACAGTAGCGGCCGCGGTGGAATTGTTGGCACCGAAATTATGCTGGTCGTCAATGCCGCTGACGCCGTCAGGATCGTTGCGACTCTTTCCGTTGTGGATGAAGATGTCCATCTTGACATCGGCGGTCTTCGTATCATACTCAAGAGTGCCCGTCGCGTCCTTGTTCGTCGCGCCGGTCAACCAGCCCATCGCATACCCGTTACGTTCGTAGTTGCGCTGCTGGAAGGCTTCGGGGTCCCCGGTGCCGGCGTCGTAGAACTCCTTGGTGTAGTCGGCGTTATCCCTGACACTGTAGGTCATATAAAAACCGATGGTCCCCGTCTCCTGGGGCAGGTATTGGGTCGTGTTTGTCGTGTAGTTGCTCTGGTGATCGATCGGATTGGAGGTATAGTCAAAACCTGTGGGGGGGGCAGCGGCGGGAAGGGGGGGAGCGTTTATCTCGTAACCGTGCTGCGTTGCAGCCGATTCAGGAGTCCACCAGTTCTGGAACTTTCCAATTCTCGTGTCGCCAGGATCGAGCACGCCGTCGTTGACAGTGTCGGCAAAAATATGCCATGTCCGGATGAAATCAGTCCGCAAGTCGCGAATCGCTGGATTCCCGTTGACTCCCGGTTGTTCGGGAATGGTGCGTGAGTAGACACCCGGAGGGTGTAGCGGACTATTATCGACCAGAACCGGCGCCGCGAACAGGGCATCCCCGGAAAAGACCACAAAACCCGCCAATACTGCCAATAATGCATATCTCGCGCTATACTTCATGACGCCTCCTCCTGGCCGCCTCTAGCGGCAGCCCAGAGCACATCGAGCATTTACGTCCGACCCTCCGCAAGTATCTGAGCCGAAAACCTAAACGGTAGAGCCGTTTCCGTGCGGGCGATCAAGCAATCGCCTGTTTCGCACGCGGTCCGGCGACAAATGGATGAGCAGTCCAATTCGAAACCAGACCGTATTCTGTTACAACATCAACTGCTAATCAACACCTGGAAAGTTTCCTCCTTCCCAGACAAGCAACCTCTGCTGAGCAGTTGACACTATCATCATATCCCAGATTTGGAAATTTGTCAACCCCAGAAATATGGTAGTGCAAAGAATATTCGGTTTTTAGAGAATCCACTAACATGCGCAAATACAACTGATTACAAAATACCCAAAGCCCGTCCCAGACCACCCGCGGGGAATTTCTTGTGTTGGGCGAGAATATCTTTCAACAAAAACAACAACAAGAACCGTTGATCGCGACAAGGACAAAAAACGCCAATCCCGAACCGCCCGGTGAAGTGACTTGACGGAATCCATAACGTCCGATAAGGTAGGTTATGTTACTTTATGCGCCGCGATATGCGGGGATTCATACAAATATCCGGTTGTCCCGCGTATTGGCGCCCCCGCGATCGTTTCCCGGGGTTCTCGGTCGTCAAAGTCCCGCCGGTTGCCACGAGTTATCGACGATTACCATCCCCAGGTCGCTGATCATAGTCAGGTCGTCATCGGCGGACCGCCCGGCGGTGGTCAGGTAATTACCGATGAGGATGCTTGTGGCCCCGGCGTAGAAGATCCAACTCTGCATGTCTCGCAGATTGACTTCCCTGCCGCCGGCTATTTTGATGTCCGTGGTCGGAAGCATGAGACGGTACATTGCGATGATGTTCAGTATTTCGCGCGGGCTCAGCGGTTCGGCGCCCCCCAGCGGCGTTCCGGGTATTGGCGTCAGGAAGTTCAACGGCACCACGTCGGGCTTGATCTCGTCGCGGAGTGTCAGGCCCATGTCGATTCGGTCTTCCCAGGTCTCTCCAATACCGAATATCCCGCCCGCACACAGGCTGAGCCCCGCCTGGCGAGCGGTCTGAAGCGTATCGAGGCGGTCTTGGTATGAATGCGTGGAGACCATTCGCCCGTACATTCTTTCGGACGTCTCGAGGTTGTGGTTGTATCGCGTTACGCCTGCGGCGGCGAGCTGGGCGGCATGGGCGCCTGTCAGGGACCCCAGCGATGCGCACAGGCGCATCTCACCGTTTACATTTGACCGGATCTGACCGGCCGCTGCGAGGACCGCCTGGAAGTCGGACTTTCCGGGCCTCCGCCCCGAATTAACGATACCGAAGCTGGACGCCCGGTTATCGGCGGCGTTGCGGGCGGCGGCGACCAGGTCCCCCGCCGGCGTGAGTTCGGGTCCTGTTCGCCCGGACCCAAAGGCCGCACTCTGGGCGCACCATTTGCAATCTTCACTGCAGGCGCCGAGCTTGCCCGCCGCGATCGAGCAGAGCCTGACGGTATTGGCGAAATGCTTTGTGCGAATCTGATTGGCGCAACCGAGCAGTTGGTAGTGGCCTTCGGCGGCGCCCAACTTCGCACATTCCAGAAGTTCATCCCTGGAAGGCCCGCCACCGGACAACACGCCGCGCGCGACCCGCGGGATAATCGAATCCACGCGATTCATAAGCTCACACCGCAGTACCGCGGTTTAAGGGAAACTGCAACACTACTTCCTTGCCGCCGACGACGACGTCTGGAGCGATACCGCCGTGCCCATCTTGTCGAGCGTTCGTTTGCCCAGATTGGGTGCGTAGACGCAAAGTTTCTGGGTCTCTATATTGACTATGTAGATCAGGTCAATATTCTCGTCGTATCCGCCGGTGGCCATTACGTATTTGCCCTGGCGAACGGATGAATCGGCGTATGCGGCGGGCTCTGTTCCCACGAACGGCGACAGCAGCATCGCCGTCAGGATCCCGGCGGTAATC
>JADHXQ010000088.1 GCA_016782885.1 Phycisphaerae bacterium
ACCTTAATGGGGCAATGGCGGGGCAAGCCCAGAATGCTAAAATCGTAAGTGTTGCACAAAGCAACAGTTCCAATGTAGATACCCTTTGACTGGGGGTCAAGAGGTCGCTGGTTCAAATCCAGTCGCCCCGATTGAAAAGGCCGCCCTCCGGGCGGTCTTTTCAATAGAGCAGGTGAGCGGTTGATCAGGCGAACAGGTGAAACGACGACGGCAACGGCCAACAGCGAATAGTACCATCGAATACGCTGCTCACCTGCGGTCTCCTGTTCACCTGTTCACCTGTTCAAAAGGGAAAGCGAAATGGCTTTCGCATTCGAAAAGCTCATCGTCTACCGGAAATCCGTGGATTTTGCCGATCGAGTTACGAAGATCACGGGTAGTTTCCCACGGGGCTTTTACTTCCTGGCGGACTAACTAAACCGAGCGTCCTTACGCGTTGGCAAGACCGTGTACATGGGACTGGCTTCGTGACGACGAACCTACCGCCCTGTGCAGAGGAATGTCTGAAAAGACTTGATTGCACACGGGTAGATGCGTTGGCCTTGACGTACGATACCGACGAGTCTTCGGGTCTCGGATTAGATTGTTTCACAGCGCTACTCCTTATCAGGTGGCCCGTTGAACCAACCCGGAGTTCCCCTTCGCAGGATCTTGCGGTCCCATAGCATGGAAGCCCGACCGCTGGGAAAACACTGATCCGCAAAACACGATGTTCGTCGTGGTATCATTGTTGTGTATATGCAATTATTTTGTAGGCCAGTCTGGCGGCTATGAATTCGGTCACGTGGTTGGGTGGAATGGGTTTGACTTCGACAATGTCAGCAGCGACAACCTGGCGTTCATAACATACTTTCCGCAGCAGTTCGGTCGTTTCGCGCCAAGTCAAACCGTCGGGTTCCGGCGTGCCCACCCCAGGGGCGATTGAGGGATCCAGCCCATCCATGTCAATCGTCACGTAAACCATATCGCCCAACAAAGCCAATGCCCTGTCAATCCAATCGGGCTCATTTCGGATGATTTCCGGAGTTATCAGATTGTCAATCTGTTCCCTGCAGGAGCGGTACTCTTCCTGTGAGTAGCTGCGGACCCCTACCTGGCAGATTGAGTCCGTAGTTTCCAGTACGCGGCGCATGACGCAAGCGTGCGACAGCTTCGTGCCTCCATAGGAATCCCGGAGGTCGGCATGGGCGTCTATCTGAAGGACACTGACTGGGCCATGGACCTCCGAGACGGCCTCCACGAGAGGTGCGGTTATGCTGTGTTCTCCACCGATAGCCAGAAGGAACTCGTTCGATCCCAGGATTTCCCGGGCTGCGAGCTTGACGCGTTCCATCTGCTCGGCGGGATCGTCAGCCGGTTCGATTGCATCACACGTAACTATCCCGGCCTCAGAGAAGTCGCCGGAGAACTCTTCGTCAAATAGTTCGACTTGCTGTGAGGCCCTGATGATCGCTGCTGGACCGGCTGCTGTGCCCGGTTCGTAGCTCACCGTGCCTTCATATGGTACGGGCAGCACCGCATAGCGGGCCGCAGTCTGGTTGCTGCGGGCTGCGGGCAGGTCAAGAAAACCTATGCTTGTGGGCTGAGTCATACTACTTCCGAATCTGGCCACACAGGCCCCGGATGTATTCCTCTGCTTCTTCCGGCGTCAACAGCTCGCTATCTCTGAGAATCATGTTGATGGCATACTTGCACCAGTGACCTGATTTGCCCATCACTTCGCCGCCAAGGTACTCTCCAGTCACCGAATCGTATGTGACACGACCTATCTCACTTTTGTTGAGGAGGTAGTAGTCCACATAGACATTCTGATCCTGATCCCATTTGTCTGTTGCTTTCATAACAAGGCCTCATCGTATTCACCCAAGAAGTTCGTTAGTTTCCAGGCCACGGGTCGTATATCCGCACCGCAACGGAGGCCCCTACCAGTCGCCGCCCAAAAGACGAGCTAATTCCATCGCCTCTTTTTCTGTGATGGGATGGTCGTCCAGGAACTCGTCATCGACAATGTCGTCAAACCACTCCCTGTCGTTCTCCGTGTATTCTGACAGCGTGTGATAATCCACATCGCAGTCGGCCGTAATTCCAGTTACTTCCTTGCCGTCCAAGCGGTCGAGTTCGGCGTCCTGGTCCCAAGCATCTTTCGGAGTTAATTTATCCATAATAAGTACCCCGCGTAATCAAGTTACCGCGACGATCCGCATCGACAACTTCGTGCTCCCGGAGTCATACATATCTTCTCTTCACCTGTATCCTGCTATTCCTGAATGCCGCCTTTCAACTTCCTGACATACTGCCGTCGATGAGGAAGTAGTTCACGGTTCTGTTTCTGTCCGAGTCATCTGTCGTTGTCATACAAACCCTTGCATGCCATCGCAGAAAGTTCTTCAGCTTCCGCGCCGCATACCCGTATCCTGCGTGGTCTACCATTCGCCGCCGAAACCATCCACCATCTCCATGGCCTCTTCCTCGGTAATGGGGCGGCCGTCGGCCAGCACCTGGTCAACATTACAATCAAACCACACGCCCTCAGGACCCATGGCCTCCGATATCGTGTACTCCTCGATGTCTTCGTCATACATGATTCGGACTACTTTGTTCGGATGCAGGAAGTAGTATTCCGGATCCCAATCCCAATCCAAATCATCTTCGGGACGCATGTCGTTCATGATAAACCTTTCTGTTTGTCAGTGTGTATGCGAGATTGACGTCAATAATCTCAGTGTTTCCGGCACCATCTGAGTCTGTTCTCCGCCAGCAACTCGGGGGTTGGCTTGTCCAGGCCTTCCGGGTGTTTTAGCGGTTCTTGCTCTTATCACCGGTCTTTTCTCGTTTTTTCGTGGCCGCATATTCCTTTCGCTGCTTGGCGGTCAGGATCCGTGTGTAGACGTATTTCTTCATGGGTTCAGTAATCAGCGCCGGTACATTAGCGCTCAGGGGGGCGGCTAGGTGTTTGGCTTGGGCGTTGGATGCTGTCTCGACTTTGGCGGTCTGTTCTTTGCTCATATCCAGCGACGAGAATTCATCCAGGAGGATCTGGGAAAGAATCGGAGCATTCCACTTGCCCCGCTGCTGGGGCGTCAGAATCCTAAAGAACTTTTGCTCATGGGAAGTGATGAAGCTCGCCCGGGTCCTGGACAAGGACTGCATCTGGGTGACAATTGTCTTGCAGGTTCTCATGTCTCTGAGCGCCGAGAGCTTCTCAAGCTTCGCCTTCATCGCGTCAAATTTCTTTCGGTTGACCTTGTCCCAGTTTTCCAGGGCTTTGTCCCTGAGCGTCCGCATCGCGGGGATTTTCGTCTTCTGCTGGTCGGTTAGAGTAACTTTCTGGTCCAGTTTCTCCATGTCATCGGTCAGTGATTCGACATTGGCGGACAATTCCAGCGTTAAGCCGGCTTCTTGCATCTTCTTGAAATACCGTTGCGTCTGATCCTTCGCGCCTTGGTTCTTGTCCTTCTTATTGGTCTCAGTTTTCTTCCTGGTTGCCTTCTTCTTTAGTGCGCCATCGGCGAACGGCGCAAAGGCGATCAATGCGACCATACCGGTAATAAGCCACAACTTCATGTTCATGGTGGATCCCACATAGAGGCGTTTATAAACTGCTCCGCCGCCCACCTCGGAGGGTGACAGAGCTGACCGGAAATCGGTGTTTCGGAAATATCTCATGGTTTCTTCTCTCGTTGGACACCGCCGCCGAACATCAACGACTCACAGGCTCCTGGCACTGGGGTATCGACTCGATGTCACTTTCTGTTTGTTGCAGCGTAACAACAGTCTGCGTTATCGGCCTGCGAACCGCAGCCGGCGCGACGCCGGCCTGTAAGGCGGTCATTATTCCGACAGCTTCCAGATAGCTGTCGACGACAAAGAGCTTGCCGGAGGCAAATGGCAGCCGCTGCAAATCGTTACGCATACAGTTCCGATTTTCGCGAACGGCAATGACGGGAATCCCCTGCTCCAAGGCCGCAAGCGTGGGCAACCCGACACAAGCATCAGGGATTACGAGACAGGAGATGTCCGCTGCGGTGAGCATGCCGGGGTGCGACATTGCCGGCGGGTCCGTTACGATGCGTGGGCTGCAGTGAAGGCCTTTGAGCACGCAATGCAGGAAGCATCGGGATACAGCCTCCGCAGCCATTCGGGGATCCACGACCCCAAAAGTCGTCCCGAGCATCTCCAGGGACTCCATCATCGGCGCATGAGCCGAAGGCACGTCGTAAATCATTGACACCGCATGGGTCAGCATGGCTTCGGCGCCGCCCCACGGGTTGACCATGTTGCCGTTGGACTGGAAGTATGCGGCATGAACCCCTTCGTCGACCTCGATCAGAGTTGCAAGCGCAATGGCGTCGAATTCCCCGCGATACTTCGACAGCGTTGTGCAGAGCCGTTCAAGATACTCCACGCGCCCCACGGCGCTGCCGGAAGCCGACATGTCCGCCCGCATTCGAATGGGCGGATCCATGCAGACAACGCGAGGGCAGTCCAGGCCCAGTGTCGCCCTTGCCGCCGATGCTGAGTTTAGCACAAGTTCGGTAATGGCCTCGTCGGGATGACGGTCGATAACAAGGATGACGCGGTTGGACCGGACCTTCTCAAGAGCAACGGCTCCCATCAGAAGCTGGGAGATCGTGCTTCCCTCGACATATAACGCATTATCCGGTAATTCGTTGATGTCGGAAGCGTTCACCACGTTGGGGTGCGTTACCAGCGTATCGCACGCCGATGCCAGAAGTCGGGCCACGGGGTTTGCATCTCCCGCATGTCCACCAATCTCGGCCCCGATGCCAGTGGGAACAAGCAGCACCGCATTGAACTGCTCGGTGTTCTCGGTCTCCCTTTGCACAAAGTCAAAAAGACGGGCCGGACCGGCGCACGGGCAATCCTGCAGGCCTGTCAGAACGCCCAACTCGCAATCGTAGCCCTCGGGGCCGGACTTCGTGACAGCAAACCGCACCGGGGCCTCGTCGATCGACAGCAGGCTCTCGATGAAAGGCCCGAAGTACTCGATCAGACCACCATCACCCGTCATCGGCGGAATGCTGAGTTCCCGTTCACAGAGTAGCATGACAGTCGCCTCCACACTGGGCCGCAAAGTCCTCGTAGGCAAAACGCTTTCGCGGGACAAGGCCTCCGGTCTTCGTGCAACTGTAAATGGCCGGCAGGTTTACGCCATTGAACCAGTGCCATTTGACCGTGGTGTAAGCACCCATGTCAGTGAACACAACTCGCGAACCCATTTCCAGCGGTTCCGAAAAGGCATATTCACCGAAAAGATCGCCCGCCAGGCAGGTGCAACCGGCCAGGAGATACCGATGAGGCCCGTTTTCGGTCTGCCCGAGTACATTCGGTTGGAACTGGTACTCGAATACCTCCGGCATGTGGTTAACGGTGGTGTCCAGCACGGCGACAGTTTTTCCGTCGCTCTCGAAAATATCGATCACTGTTGACACGATGGCGGCGGCATCTCGGACAATCCCTGAGCCAGGCTCAAGGAACACCTCCAAGCCATACTTGCTCCAAAGAATGTCCACCGCCCTTGCAAGGGGCACCCGGTCACCGATCTCGGGGAATAAATACCCTCCGCCAAGGTTAATCCACTCTATCATTCTCAACAGTTCCGGCGCTGTCGCGTCGAGGTGACGAACCGTCTCCAGCAGCGGATCGAACGTCCTGCTGTCACAATTCGTATGGAAATGCACTCCGGTAATGTTCGCCAACAGGCCGTCTTGTCGTCTGGCCAGAGCAGCCATTTCAACCAGCGGCACGCCAAGTTTGGAGTGTTCTCGGCACGGATCGTATCGACCGTCTTCCACAAACGAAAGCTGAGGGTTAATCCGCAGACCACAATAGACCTTGTCGCGTACCGCGCCTTTGAACATGGTCCATTGTGACAATGAGTTGAACGCTATGTAGTCGCAGGCTTCAGCGATGGCGTCGATCTGATCGGAACGAATGCCCGGGGTGGTAATGTGCAACGGCCCCGGCTTCTCAAGGGCATCTCGGACGAATCTCGCCTCAAAAAGAGAACTGACAGAGAATCCATCCAGATACGGCGAGAGAAGTTCCAGAATGTCCGGAAACGTCTGCGGCTTCAGTGTAAACAGAACATTAAAACCCACTCGACAGGCCAAGTCGTTGACGTAACTGACAAGATTAACAAGCCGCGTTTCGTCATACACAAACGCCGGCGTATCGATCGACTCATCAAACAGGCTGTCCTTGTTAATCTCCATCTTGTTACCCTTTGTTCAGAGAACCAATACTGCCGCAGCGACTACCGTCGTCCACAATCCGTCCTTGTTTCCCTCAGCTGTTTGGACACATGCTCGCGACTGAACGATTTTGCCCGACATCTTGTAGATCTCCCTGCGATCGTCGTATGCGGTATCCGGATCGAATTCGATGCCCAGTGCAGTGGCCAGCATGCTTGCGGCCATATCTTCGACCAGGTCGGCCATTAGACCCTTACGCATTCCATATCCATGGTGCTCGCTGATATACCCATATTGCCGTTCATCCATCGCCTGGGCCAAACCGATCGCGGCTCCAACCATGCGGGATGGTTCGTTCGTGGCAGCTTCGGACAGGACAACAAACACAATCTCGCCCGCGCTAAGTTTCTTTAATCCGCGGGCTCGGGAGACGATCTTGCAGTTTGGGGGCATGATGCTGGATACCCGCACCAAATTGAAGGTCTGGATGCCCGCCTTGCGGAGAGCGACCTCGAAGCTTTCGAGGCGATTACGGTGAATGCCCACGCCCGTCGTGAAAAACACCTGTTTGGGAATAAGTGCGCCTTTGTCCAATCTACTCTACCTCCACGGGTTAAGGATCCACCTGCGCCAGCGAAGCCAGTTCAGGTTCTACGGCAAGAGTTCAGGTTCTACGGCAAGTACTGCGATTGCCATGCAATGGGCGTGCCACAACCAAGCCAGCTTCATGGACAGTCTTCTGAGGTGTTTTGGCTCGGCGCCTATGGTCGTTTGGCTCTGCCATCTGCTCCTGTGGGGAGGACAGCAGGAGATACCACTGGCGACATCCCAAAGTGCTGCTTCATCACCCCCTTGCCTGTAGTGACAGCAACTTACCCGACAAAGCGCCATGAGCCTCACCGCTTGGCGTGTTTTCGTGTATTTAGCGGCAAAATGTGGCCTGAATTGAGCAAGGCGTCTCACGCAAGGCGAGAGAATTGGCCGTGACCATCTACAGCGTTCGAACGCAATCGTATATACGGAGAAGATGCAGCATTCATTCGGTGCTCACGAATTTCGATAGGCCAGAGAATCAACATTGTCAGGCGCGTACGCGGTTTCTCAGGCAGAGCTTTAGCCGAACGTATGCAAAAGGGGATTGTGATGATCGCTGCGATCAAGCCCCCATAGAGAAATCGGAGACCATCGTCCTGTTTTTACGGTCGCCGGCATCCGATTGTTGGTTTTTCTGCTTATGGGGCGGAAAGCTTGCCTTATCGGGTCATTCCGGGATTGTCTCACCAGGATCTACAGTCCCATGCATGCCTTCTGACGTTGATTCAGATGTGCGTTTTCCTCGGAAGTCCTCTTTTCGCAGTCCGTATTTCTTCATCTTCTCATAAAGGGACCGCGACTCGATACCAGCCAGTTCGGCGGTTTTTCCGATGCGACCATTGGTTTTCCGAAGAAGCGCCGTCAGATACGCGACTTCCACATTCTGGATTATCTCACCCCTGAATTGCTTCAATGGTTTTGCCAGGAGTTCCTGAGGGATCGCCATTTCCCTGTCGTGGAAAGCGCCCGCAGAAAGCCAGCCCAAATCGGTCCCTCCCGCAATGCCTAAAGGTAAGTCATTGATCGTGATGCTCTTACCGTCACACAGCAGAATGGCTCTCTCAACTACGTTCATAAGTTCTCGCACATTGCCTGGCCAGGCGTACTCATGGAAAGCGGCCATGGCATCGGGTTCTATTCCGCGGATATCATGACCGATGCGGGACCGGAAGTAATCAATGTAGCCGTGGGTGAGCGCAGGAATGTCCTGGTATCGCTGCCGCAAAGGTGGTACTTCCAGGGATACCACACCGAGGCGGTAGTAGAGGTCTCTGCGGAAGCGCCCGGATTCTACCTCATCATGGAGATTCCGATTGGACGCAGCTATGACGCGGACATCCACCGCCAACCCCTTTTCACCGCCAACTCTCTGGATCTCGTGGTCCTGAAGCACACGTAGTAGTTTTACCTGAAGGTGAGTAGGCATCTCGCCTATCTCGTCGAGAAAAATCGTGCCGCCATGGGCGATCTCGAAGCATCCCCGCCGGCATCTCGTTGCCCCGGTAAAGGAACCCTCTTCATGTCCGAACAGTTCACTTTCCAAGAGCGACTCCGCCAGCGCTCCGCAGTTAACGGGCACAAATGGACCGTCAGAACGGGGTCCTTCGGCATGAATCGCCCGAGCCAACCGCTCTTTCCCAACACCCGTTTCTCCCAAGATCAACAGCGATGTATCGCTGTTGACAATTCGGTGCACCACTCGCATGAACTCCTGCATCGCAGGACTCTCCGAAACAAAGTCAGAGAACTGCGGCTGGGCCAGCGGCTGCTGGTCGGAAAAGGATTCGATAGCAGCATCCTGTCGCTTGCTCAAGACAGCTTCGAGCGCGGCGACAAGTTCCTTTTCGGGCAACCCTGCGTGCAGGACCATGTCAAAACCGGCCCCCAACAGTCTCGCGTGGTGCAGGGGGTCCTCACTGTCCGAAATGACGGCAACCACGGTTGATTCAGGCAAGTTCTTAACCAGTTCCAGACTGCTTGCGACCGGATCCGGGACAACTGACTCGCTGGCAAGAATCACGTCGGCGCCCTTCCTGGCAGCGCGTTCCCACAGGAGATGCTTACCGCGAACAGCCTCCAGCACGATGTCAGGGTTTGCAAGCAGTTCACGCAGTCGTTTCCGCAAATTCACGTCATCGGTGGCAATAATTACTCGAAGCAGCATGTGAATTTCCTCGAAAAGGGATAATACAGGAGTTTACTTCCTGACTACTCGGAATTCAACCCCCGATCAAAGACACAAATCGGAGCTAAAAGATCAAACAAAGGATCTTTCTTCTAAAAGCAGGTATCGGATGGAGGCTCAGGTCTTCATCAGTAACGCAATAATGGTCTGCATGATCGGAACCTGTCTTCCGTTTTCTCCCTCAGCTCCCAGTTACGGATATACTGGCGTTAATGGCCTAATGGAAGGTGTGAGTTTAATTGCTTGCAGTACAGATACTTGAAAAAGGGAGCGTGTGTAGCCTCCTCTCTGGCACGCCTCTTGCAAAGCATTTGGTTGTTTGGTTACTACCAAGAACGGTTTGAGCGGATTTTGTCATAGGTCGCGAGTTTGGGCACTATGAGGGGTCTTTGATAGATGCCCGGTTCGCCTGTCGAGTTCGGATGAAGTAAGGATTCTCGATGAGAATGGCAACTGGGCTTGGGAGGCGGTCGCTGGGTCTTTCGCGTACCCTGCGACCGCCTGTTTGTCCCCAGGGCTGTTGCCGGTAGGTTATCCCTCGGTCTGCTACGACAACGATAACATCGCATCACCGCCGCATGGGACATGGAGCATGCCTGTAGATATTCGTCCTGAAGCTTGCGAGTTCCCGCTGAAATCGCAATTCCCGATTACCGGGACTTCGGGGACGAGGTTAAACAAGGAATGATTAGATTCGGGTCAGTTGTGGTCCGCTGTAACTTTAAAGGTCGCATTCGATGCAAACGATAACCGCCAAGAAGAGTCTTAAGCGAACGGCCCCGGACACCTTGCTCCCCAGCGCCGCGCTGTCGGTGCCCAAGAAGAATATCCGATACTATCAGTGGTTGGACAAGCCCCCGGAAGTCGGGGACGTTGTCTACGGGATGGTGCGGTATCTGGGCTTTCATACCACGCTGGAGAACAAAGAAGGGCGCATTCACATCATCAATGATGGCAGCAGGAGTGTTTTTGTATTCGGTAACCGCTACGCACCTGACGCGTTCGAGGGTTTTGTCCCGGAACAGACAATCGGGCAGGTTGACATGCTGGCGCGCAGCGGAATTGTAGGCCAAATGACACGCAAGAACGTCAACGTGAAGGATCCGACTCGCGTCGAGATCCTCGGATATGTGTGCGACAAGTCGGGGCAGGTCGTCAATACGCGGCGTTGTCCTCGAATAAAGGACCCGCGAACGACGAAGAAGATTCGACGTCGATCTCCGATGATTCTCGTTGTCGGAACATCAATGAATAGCGGTAAGAGTCTGGCTGCCGCCTCGGTCTGCTGGGCGTTGTCCACCATGGGCTACAAGGTCCGAGGCGCCAAGGTGACAGGGACTGCCAGCCTGAAAGACATTCTTCACATGGAAGACGCCGGAGCTTCTCCGGTCGCCGATTTTACGCACTTCGGATACCCCTCGACATACATGCTTTCGTCGGTCGAACTCCTGGAAATATTCAACAAACTCGACCTGAAGTATGCCAACAATCCTGGCAACTACTGGGTGGTCGAGCTTGCCGATGGCGTAGTCCAGCGGGAGACGGCAATGCTCCTGAACTCTCCGGAGGTCAAATCGCGGATTCACCGCCTGGTGTTCACGGCGAGTGATGCCTTGGGAGCTTTGGCCGGCATAGGGATTCTCAAAAGAATGTTCGGCCTCGTTCCCGATGCGGTTTCCGGGATTTGCTCGGCTTCGCCCTTGGCGATAGAAGAGCTTAAAGGTTTTACAGACATCCCGGTTGTCAGCAATACCCAACGCGATCTTAAAGAATGGACCAAGATAATCTTGTGAGCATCCTCCGGTTCGATAAATGAGCAAACACAGGATTTGCGGAGGCGTAGATAGATACTATGACACATGAGAACCATCCCGTGCGTGGTGTTCTGGCGAATTACTACCTCATTGAAGGCCATGATCTGGCTCGTATCAATATTGATTTTGAAACTGGCGAGCCCATCGACGCCCAGATCCTGAGGACCGGGAATACCTGGGCGGAATGCCTGTTGTTTACAATCTTAGCTGACGGCGTCGAGGTTAGTAAATCCCAAGCCAAGAAACTTGCAAAGAAACTCGGCGGAAGATTGTGATGAGAGAACATGATCCCGTTAGTAGGATATCCGAACAGCATGACCGGTAGACTTGGATTATTTCCGCGTATGGTGACAACAAACTCACCAAATCCGCGTTATACGCTCGATTCTGGGTAATTTCGCCGGGGCTCCAAGCCCATACGAGTCAGGATTTTGTTGTCAGAGGCCGTAGCATCAGAATCCCAAAGGATGGCTGGGCCTATATCCATGGGACAATCAGGCCAGTTCAGACTTGGCAGACCCGCCGCCTCCATGCTCTGTATAGCTCGGGGAGAGATTTCGGGCCTTCTGCTCCGATGGATTCGGAGTCGCCCTCCCGGTTTGGCAGCTTCCCGCCGCGTCTGTACGACGGCAACCGAACTTCAGGGCGATTCTCTGACTTGATAGGGCTTGATCGGGCTCTTGGCACGTGTGTTGCATGTGATGAGTCGAAGCGTAGGCGCCCGGATAGTTCCAGCCAAGCCATAGGCCAACGAAAGTGAGCAACGGTGAGACAGAAGCGGAAGAAGCCAGCACCCCGGGAGGCAGTCCACCTTGACGCCAAGCCGGATTGCGAAAAGGTCAAGGCGGGCGACGTTCAACGTCCGCCCAAACAGGACGAGCGAGCGCAGGACCCCAGGGTCGAGCCGATCGAGCGCCGATGACGTGTTGAATATCCCTCCGCCCGACCAACGGACACCCGGTCCCGATGCCTTTGGAACCAGGGAGTAAAAACATGAACACTGGAAAACCCAAGAGTATCCGTGCCAAGAGGTCGATCCCCGTGGACCTTGCGCATGGACCCATACCACCTTCTGCTTCTCAGCGACGACGATAGTGCAAGGTACCATTCGTCGATATGCAGCCGGGACCGCACAGGCACAACAGCATGTTGCGGGCAGGGTGAGACCATGAAGATTGCGATCAACATCCGCCAGACCGCCCCAGAATGCTTTCGGGCGAACTGTGCGACCATGCCGGGCTGCGTGGCTGTCGGACGGACGCAGGAGCAGGCCTGCGAGAGCATGCGGCAAGAGATCGCCTGCTACGTCGCCAGCATGGATGGCATTTGTCCGAATCCACTGGATCTGGATGTGGCCGTTTCGGTCCGGCCTTGGGAAAGACCGGAATCCGAGTTGCTCGAACAATCGCCGCGCCGGAAACCCAATAAGCCATGCCGCCCATTCATCCTTACTGGACGCCGGTAGACGGGCCGGAACACGATTGACTCCAGGCAGAATCTGCCCTCAATCTCCCTTTGACTTCTTGGGCCTGAAGTCCTCCTTTGCCAGACCATACTGCTTCATCTTGTCAAAGAGCGAGCGGGGGTCTATTCCGGCGCGTTCAGCGGTCCGGTCGATCTTGCCATTCGTCTCGCAAAGCATGGCTGCCAGGTACACTCGCTCCAGGTCTGCAAGCATTGAGTCGCGAAGTTCTCTCAGCGGACGGGCCAGCCACGCCGAGGGCACTTGTGCCGGATCCCGGGGGATGCTGATGCCACCGCCCTGAGGCGGAACGAACCCCTGTATGCCGACGGGCAGGTCGGCCAATGTGATCGTATCCGTCCGACACAGAAGCATTGCCCGCTCGATCACGTTGATCAACTCCCGAACATTGCCCGGCCAGGCGTACTGGACCAGGGCTTCGACTGCTTTGGCGTCTATGTCATAGACTTCACATCCGATGCGCATCTGGTGGAACCCGATGTAGCTTCCGGCCAGGGCGGGGATATCCTCCTTCCGTTCCCGGAGGGGCGGGACCTCAAGCGTCACCACACTCAGGCGGTAGTACAGGTCCTGGCGGAACTGCTTTTCTTCAACCTGTCTGGCCAAATCGCGATTCGAAGCGGCCATGATGCGCACGTCCACAGCAAAGGGCTGTTCTCCCCCCACCCGCTGCACTTCGTACTCCTGGAGGACGCGAAGGAGTTTGACCTGAAGGTGCAGGGGCATGTCACCGATTTCATCCAGGAAAATCGTGCCGCCGTGGGCAAGTTCGAAAGAGCCCCGGCGGGCGCGCGTGGCGCCCGTGAAGGCCCCTTCCTCGTGACCGAACAACTCGCTCTCCAGGAGCGATTCCGGCAGCGCCCCGCAGTTGACCGCAACGAACGGGCCTTCGGCCCGTGGGCTCTCTGCGTGGATCGCCCGAGCGAGCCGCTCCTTGCCGGTTCCCGTCTCGCCAAGGATCAATAGGGACGTGCTGCTCTGAACGACCCGGAGCACCGTGTCCATAAATGCCTGCATTGTGGGACTTTCGGAGACAAAATCGCTGAGCTGCGGCGTGGCCATGGGTCGACGGAGCACTGATGCATCAACAAAGGCCTGGCGCTTCTCCAGGATTGCAAGAAGTGCTTCTCGCAGGGTTTGCTCGGGCAGATCGGCATGGAGAGTTCCCTCACATCCCGAAGCGATGAGTTCGGCCTGCTTCGCAGGGGGCTGATAATCTGAAATGGCTACGACCGCCGGCATGGTCAGCAGACTGGGGTCGATCTCGACACCGCGCTGGATGGCGTCTTCCACGGCGTCCTGGTCGATCAACAGCACATCCCCACCCTTGGTAAGGGCGCGAGCCCATACGTCTTTTCTACCTTTCAGGACATCCACGCTCACGTCCGTGTTTCGGAGGATCTGGCGGATGCGCTTCCGGGTAACATTGTCATTTATGGCGAGAATGACTCGAAGTAACATCAGTCCGTCTCCGATTCAGCATCACAAATCAGAACTATACACCCGAAACCACATCGCGTCAATCGGCACGAAGCGATTGGGCTTGGCAGGGCACACGCCCAATTTGCCCAAAATACCGCCTCCAAAGCAGAACCAATCACAGACCGATACGTTCTGGCACACCGTATGCACATCCGAATAGCAACGGGGCCCGGCGACGCTGATGCAGACCGAGGCCAAGACGAATCCAGGGAAATGCGACAAGGAGTATCGAAGATGGCTGGAACAAGCAAGAAGAAGAGTGGACTGGCGAAACCCGCGCCCAAGTCCAAGGCGCAGACATCAAGCAAGAAGGGCCAGGCCAAGAAGTAGCCTCGGTTGGCGCCGAGGCTATTGGACAAGGGGCATGGCCGTCCAAGTGCATAAGGCACGCGGTCATGCCCCGTTTGTATTGACGGTCCCCAAGAGTTGGACCTTCCCTATGCGGGTCATCCGGTGGCTTGCAGGAAGAGGTGGTACAATGAGAAATCTGACTTTGGCTGCGGCATTAACGGCCTTGTGTGTGGCCTTGTTGCTGGCGGGGCCACAATCTTTGTGCTCGCCCGAGACAGAAAAGGAGGTAGAGGACGCACCGATACCAATCGTCAGGACGCTTACTACTCAGTCTGCCGCACAGAGTGTACCCAAAGATTGCAGATTGCTCGTAGTCGCCGAACGTGACGAGGATCTGCTGGCGATGGCTGCGCCGGCTGCGGCCAAACTGGCCAAGGGCGGAAGTATGGTACTGCTGGCCGTTATATCGGAGGAAACGCGTGACGAGGCTAGACGCCTGATGGAGCAAGTGGGGATGAAGAAGGCTCTCCTGCTGCGAAGGGCGTCAAACCCGATGAAAGGCTTCCGTTTGGCCTTCCGACCGCAACGGGAACTCACATTCCCCGATGGCGCCCTGGCCGCCGGTCTGGAGCTTGCAGAACGCTTCTGGGGCCGGTCGGAGGAGATCGTCCTTGCCGCTGAGCGTGATGGCGAGGCCGGTTTGCTCGGGTCAGCCTTGGCGGCCCATCGACGCGTTCCCTTCCTCCTTGTTCCTGATGCCGAAACCGCTGACAGCCTGGCTCGATCCCTGCGCCGGGTCGGGGCCAAACGCATTTCTGTCGTCGCATGCGGGAAGGCCGGGCCTCCGGACTGGGTCCATCGCCTTCCGCAGGAAGTTCGTATCCTCCACCGCAGCGATGCGCAAGTGGCGCTGGTCGCAACCCTCGGTCCCCGGAATCTGCGGAACGTAATCGTCGTCCGGGCGCCGGAGGGTCCGGCCGCTGTGGCGAGGGCTTGTTGGCTGGCCCCATACCTGAGTTATGCTCGCAAGTCGGTGATCGTAGTGGCAACGTCTCGCGACCCCGTGACCATCGAGAGAGAAGTCGACGCCTTCGTCATCGCCTGCAAGCTGCGGCCCCGTACCGTGACCATCTTGGCGGACTATGACGCCATCGGCGTCCACACCCCCAATATGGCCCCGCGGCCCGGGGAATATGCCGTGGAGACTGAGCCCTGTTCGGGTGCAGGCGACGGGGGAGCCGCCGCCTACGGTGTCGGCCGGATTCCCTTCCACGAGGCGGCGAGGGCTTCTATGCTGATTGGTCGAGGTCTTGCCAGAGAGCAACACGAAGTCAAATCGGCCGGCAGCGTTCTCATGGTGGCTAACCCAAAAACTGAGCATGGTTCGCTGCCACTGGCAGAGACGGTGGCCCGGCTCAACGTGGAGGAGATCCGGAACTTCCAAGCCCCCACGGAAGCGTACTTTGGCGTGCCCTCCGACAGCCCGGAGATACGCAAGTCCGCCGGTGTGGCCAGTCTCGTCATCTACCAGGGCCATATCTGCGACCAGGGGATCTTCCGAAATCCTGTGTGGCTGCAACCAGAGAACTTTTTGGAATTCGCGTCACCCGGCCAGGAGGCTATGAGATTACCCTTCTTGACTCGCGTTCGGCACAGTGTCTTGGATCACGCCCTGATGCTGCTCGATGAGGCAGATTTCGTCGCAAACTACGTACAGTATGAGCTGCCGGTCGTCGCGGGTAAACTGCTTTCCAGCCAGGAACCACCGGGTTTGAACGAAGGGCTACCAATTGAGGGAGTTGGCAGTGGTGTTACGGATGGGTGGGTTGCTCGCGCCGATCCCGGACTTGGCGACCTGCCCACCTCCCGGTCGTACGATGCTGGCGGAGTCGCCGGCTCGGCGACGGATAACCTTCCCCCCCTGGAGCTTTCGGGCAATGCGTTGGTGATCCTCCAGAGTTGCAGTTCCCTGCTGACTGAAGCGGCATGGGAGGCGATCCGTGCGGGGGCCTGCGGGGTGGTCGGCAGCGTGACAAGCATCCACAGCGCCTCGGGGAGTTCCTTCGTGAAGGCTTGGACCGATGCTGTACTGTACCGCGGTGCGACAGCAGGCGAGGCTGTGCGCGACGCACGAAATTACTTCCTGTTGCTGGCCTGGCTCAAGGAAGCCAGGGGGCACAAAGAACAGGGCAAGGTGTTGAGGGTGGCGATGAGCTTCCGCCTGTGGGGCGACCCCGAAGCCGTCGTATTCACGGGGATCAAGTGCAAGCCGACTCTCCGACCGATCACCGGCAAGCTTCGTGGCCGTCAAGTGACGCTGCAGTTGCCCGGTCGAAAACTGCCGGAGGCGAAAACGAGCAGGTATGTGGTCCGGGCTTTCCCAGGCAGCCAGACGGCCGGTATAGTCAAGCGACTGAAGGGCAAAGACTATCGCCGCCTCATGCCCACATATTTCCTCCGCCTCGACCGTCCCGTCGGCTTGGACATGGGCAAATGGCTGGCGCTCACCCGGAACGAGGATACAGACACGCGTGCGGTGTTCTCGATGGATCAACTGGGTCGGTACGTCTACGTGCTTTATTTACCAGACGAGGAGAATCGTCGTGAGAAGATCACGCTTGAGTTCCGGCCATAGTGCGGCGTGTGTGCTGGCGTGGCTGCTGGGCTGCTTCCCGGCCAACTTGTCGTGCCAGGCGCAAGAGCCGCCGGATCAAGAGCAGGGCCGGTCCATGACACGGGAGACTGCGCAAGCCAGCGTTCCAACCCCGATGAGCCGTCCGTCAGTCGAGAAATCCGCCGCCCTGTCCCCGGATATCCAACGTTCTCTTGAGATCATCCGCAGTGCGGACATTATCGGCCACGCCAAGATCCTGTGCAACCCGAAGTATCGTGGTCGAAGGGCCAGCACGCCTGGCGCTCGAAAGATTGCGGTCTATATCGCCGACGAGTTCCACAGGATGGGCCTGCGCCCTGGCAGCAGGGCTGGGAGCTACTACCAGGTCTTCAAGATTCGCACGGGCTACCGCATCCAGAGCGATCTGGACATTCGCGTGGGCGGAAGCTCCCTGGGCAAGCAGCTCTTGCGAGCCGACTACGCCGTGCTTCGCCTGCCCAAGGGCAAGACCGATCTGAATTTGCCCTGTGCGATAGCGGGATATGGCATCAGTTGCGCCACCTTGAAGTTCGACGAGTACGCCGGCCTGGACGTCAAGGGCAAGGCGGTGGTCGTCTTTTCCGGCGTACCCTGGTCGACCTCGACGGGACGCTGGCTCCAGAGAACGCTGGGTGATCCGGGCTTCAAGACGCTGGCCTATAAAGCCAAGAACGCCGCGGATCACGGCGCCAGTTGCCTGATCATCGTGGACAATCCGACCGGCTGGCGCAAACGGGTGGGCCTGGCCGAGCAAATCGGACCGACCGATACGGATACCTCGGCCGATGCTCCCATACCCGTCGTTCACATCACACGGAGCACGCTGCTGAAATTGATGGATATGTCCGCAGCGGAGCTGCGCCTTCTGGCCCTGGAGATCTCGCAGGATATGCAGCCTCAGTCTATGCTTCTGCGAGGACGACAGTTCCGCTGGAAGGCATCGATGACCGGGCAAGCCCGAATTGGCCGCAACATCATCGGCATCCTCCCCGGGCGCGACGACAAGCTCCGCAGAGAAGCTGTCGTGATCGGAGCCCACTACGACCATCTGGGTGAAGGCGCTGCAGAGGAGATATATTTCGGCGCTAATGACAACGCTGCGGGCGTCGGGGCAATGTTGTCGGTCGCGCGTGCTTTCGCGGCAATGCCCCAGGCGTCCAAGCGAACGATCATATTCGCAGCGTTCGATGCTGAGGAGATCGGACGCCGTGGATCGAAGTACTACGTCTCCAAGTCCCCCCTCCCTATAGACCACACTGTGATGATGATCAACTTCGATATGATCGGACGGAACGAACCGAACGGTATCTACGCGGTCGGGACGCAATCAAGCCGGGATGTTCATGAGATACATCAGAACGCCAACCGTCATGTCGGCCTGAGGCTCACGCACCCGGAGAGCTTCCGTCTTTGGCGCAGCGATCACTCGCCCTTCTACTTCGCGGGTGTCCCCATCCTGTACCTTTTCGGTGGCTTGGACCCAGACTACAACACGCCCCGCGACACGTGGGACAAGCTCATTCCCAGGAAGGTGGAGAAGGTGGCGAGGCTGGCGTTCCTGACCGCCTTGGAAGTCGCCCATCGCACCGATCGTCCTCGATTCCACAAGCCAAAGGACGCCGTGTCGACCCTGTTGTCGGAGTGAGGGCATGATGGTCAAGGAACAGAAGAGAACCCTCTGGGCCGTTTTCGGCTTGGTCTTGGTGGCTGCGGCGGCGATGGTGGCACGCCGGGTGCTGGCGCCGAAGCCTGTCGGCGGCGCCCCCCACGGCTTCTGGCGTCTCCGGTACGAAGTAGACGTCAGGACCGACCGGCCGGAGAGGTTATATGTGTCGTTACCCGACGATGCGGGTCCCGCCGGCATCCGTCGCGAGGCTTTCTCTCGACCGGGACTGGCGATGGACATCCAACGCAGCCCCAGGACCGGTGGTCGCAGCGCCGTGCTGCTCACGCCGGGCAAGGGGCGAAATGCCAGGTTCGCCGCCGAGTTCGACCTCCAGACCCGCATGCCCCCCCCGAAGCGATCGTTCCCCCAAAGCAAACTCACTACCGCGGACCGACAGCGGAACCTCCAGCCAGAAGCCAACATCCAGGTGGGCGGACCTGCTGCAAACAAGACGTTGGCCGGACTTCCCGCCACCCGAGATTCCGCCGAACGCCTGCAAAAGATCTTCGAGTACTGCTGGACGTCTCTCGCCTCGGACGAACTGTCCGGCCGATCGACTGCCGCTGGCGCCCTCGGCACGGGATCAGCCACAGAGACGGGTCGGGCTCGGGCCATGGTCGCACTGTGCCGCACGGCAGGCATTCCGGCGCGGGTGGTCGCCGGGTTCTCCCTCGATCATCCTGGCCCAACCCAACCCCTCGCGTGGGTACAGGCGCATGTTAACAGTGCGTGGATCCCTTACGATCCAGCGCGAGGTTACGCCAGGTTCCTGCCCGATAACCGCGTGACCGTCCGGACCGGAGGTCTGGAGATCGTGCGTGCGCCCGCGGGCGCAATTGTGCATTTCCGATATTTCGCCGAGCGCCTCGACGACGGCGAGACAACCGGAGCGCTGGGTGCTCCAACGGCCGGGATCACCGATCTGACCCGCCTGCCCATCGGCATGCAAACCGTGCTGGCAGTGCTGTTGCTTCTGCCGGTCGGAGCAATGATAACCGCCGTATTCCGGAACATGATCGGCATCTCAACTTTCGGGACATTCACGCCGGCCCTGCTGGCCTTGAGTTTCCTGTACTCGGACCTGCTGACCGGCCTGGTTGTCTTCGTTCTGGTGCTCGCGATTGGCCTGGCGGCTCGGGCTATGCTGGAGCGGCTGAAGCTGCTGATGGTCCCGCGGCTCAGTGTTATGCTCACGGTTATCGTGCTTTGCCTCGTAATGGCGGTTTCCATCCTCGACAGCCTCGGGCTGACACCCAGCGCCAACGCGGTTATCTTTCCCATGGTTATCATGACGATGCTGGTCGAACGATTCTACGTCTGTCGCGAGGAGGACGGGGCCAAGACGGCCTGGAAACTGCTGGGCGGAACGGTTGCGGTGGCCTCCTGCTGCCTGCTTGTACTGGGCTGGCGGGAACTTGGCCGGGCATTCCTGAGCCTCCCGGAGTTGGAATTGCTCGTCGCGTCGGCCCTGCTGCTCATCGGGCGGTACTCGCGCTATCGCCTGACAGAGTTGATCCGGTTCCGTGACCTGGTTCTCCCGACCGGTCCTGGGGGGGCGTGAACGATGAACTGGAGCAGAACACGGTTCTGGGCATGGCCCTGGGAGTTGAAACGCCGCGGCGTTCTGGGGATCAACGCCAGGAATCTGCACTACATCGCACACTTGAACCCGCGCCGACTGTTCGTCCGGGTGGACGACAAGACCGTGACAAAACAGATCTGCCGCGCCAACGGCATTCCCGTTCCCGAGACGTACGGTTTGATCACTCGCTTTGGGGACATCCGGCAGTTCGCGCAAGTCATCGGCAACCGACAGCAATTTGTGGTGAAGCCCGCGTGCGGTTCCGGGGGACGGGGCGTCCTGGTCGTAGCGAAGAACCTCGGCGATCTCTTTGTGACCTCCGGCGGCGAGACCCTCTCGGCGGTCGACTTGCGATACCACCTGGCGAGCACGCTGTCCGGTCTCTTCTCGTTGGGGGGGCAGCCAGACAAGGTTATCATCGAGGAGCGCGTGAAGCGACATCCTGTCTTCGCGGATCTAACCGCCGGAGGAACGCCTGACATCCGCATTATCGTCTTTCAATGCGAGCCGATTACCGCGATGCTGAGGCTGCCGACACGCGAATCCCGCGACCGGGCCAACCTCCATCAGGGAGGCGTCGGCGTCGGTATCGACATCCGCACCGGCGCCACGACAACAGCCGTTCACCACGACCGGACCATCGAGCGACACCCGGACACGGGCAAGCCGATCGGAGGACTCGCGATCCCGTATTGGAGCGATGCTGTCCTGACAGCCATCCAACTCAGTGAGGCCCTGGAACTGGGTTATATCGGCGTGGATATCGTTCTTGCCGTCAACGGCCCGATGGTGCTTGAGGCGAACGCTCGACCGGGTCTGGCCATTCAGATCGCCAATGGTCGGGGCCTGCTTGATTCGCTTGAGCCTAGCCAGTATGCTCCGCGGAAGAGAATCTCCCTTCACGCCTCCGTCGCCGGCGGAAGGTTAGGCTTAACGCATTGGACCGGGGTAAGATCTTCATGAAAGAAGCCGCCATAATCGTGGCCCATCCGGATGATGAGATCATATGGTGCGGGGGCATGATCCTCCAGAATCCCGAGTGGGACTGGACCGTGCTTTCCCTCTGCCGCGCCAACGATCCGGACAGGAGCCCGAAGTTCCGAGCCGTCTGCGAGCGCCTCGATGTGGCGAGCTTTATCTCCGACCTGGACGACGGCAACCCGCTTAAGGCAATCAATCCGAAACGCGAAATCGGGTGGAGAATCCGCGAGTTTCTCTCCCAGATGGACTGGGACCTGTGCCTCACTCACGGGCCCGGGGGCGAGTACGGCCATCAGCGGCATATCGAGGTGCATGATGAAGTCAGCCGGATGGCGGATACCGGCGTGCTGCGCTGTGATGAGTTGTGGACGTTCGCCTGCCGCTGCGATCCGGAAACCGGGGAATGCGACATCCTGCCCGACGCCGACATAGTCATCTCGCTGACGCCCGGCCAACTTGCCGAAAAACGACGGATCGTCCACGAAGAATACGGATACGGGCGGGACTCTTTCGAGGTCCGCTCGTGCATCTCAACCGAAGCATTCCATCGACACCGCCAAGTATATAAAGGAGTTCAGGAATGAAAGTACTGGTACTCTACGACTACCCGCCCTCGCCGGGCGGTCTGGCGACGCAAGGCGACCTGATATATCGGGGCCTGAAAGAGATCGGAGTGGACGCCCAGCCCGTAAACTTCGAGTCGCCCCAGGAGAAGGAGTGGTACTATCGCTGGTTCGAACCGGACGTGGTGTTGGGGATCGGCTACTGGGGGCACACGCCCCACCTGGTGCTGCATCCCCAGCGCTATGGTGTCCAGCCTGTGCCCTGGCTCGTCGCCGACGGATACGTCGCCAACTATCGGGAGTCGCTCGACGCATTGCCCCTGATCCTGACGACCTCGAACTGGGTCACGGAGGTCTACAAGCGAGATGGACTGGACGTCTCGAAGTTCGAGACCCTCCCCGTGGGCTGCGATACCGACTCGTTTATACCCAGGGACCCCGGCGACCCGAAGGTTAAGGCGATTCGCGAGTCGCTCGGAGTGGCCGACGATCAGGTGATGATTTTGACCGTCGGCGGCGACGCCGCTTCGAAGGGCGCGCAAGAGGTCCTGCAGGCCCTGGCGTTGATCGACACCAAGGCGCCGGACTGGAAGTACGTCTGCAAGGTCTGGCCGCAGCCTCGGACCGAGCAGCAGAATCTGCAGGACATGCAGCTCGCAACCCATCTGGGTATCGAGAAGAACGTTGTTTTCACCTCCAGCCGGATATCGCGGAATTTCATGCCGTACCTGATGGCCGCATGCGATATCTACGCCGCACCTTCGCGTCTGGAGGGGTTCGGCATGATCCAGGTTGAGGCCAACGCGTGCGGAAAACCGGTTATCGGCATCAAGGCCATGGGAATGCTCGACACAATGGTGCATAAGAAGACAGCCTTCCTGGCCGGCGTCGCCCAGGAGGTCCGTCTAAAAGAGACCATCCTGGGCGCCGACCAGGGATATGAAGATGGCCATCGCGTGGTGTTCAAACGGGCGCGCACCGCGGACTACCGGGCCAGCGTTCATGACATCGCCAACTACCTGATGGATCTGATGACCGACGCGAAGCTTCGCCGGAAGATGGGAGCGGC
>JADHXQ010000089.1 GCA_016782885.1 Phycisphaerae bacterium
AAGGCAGGTGCTAGGTTCTAGGTGCTAGGTTCTAGGGAACGACCTACGACCTGAAACCCGGAATCTGACACCTGTCGTTAAACGTGCCGTTGAGCCGTCGCCGTTCACCTAGAACCTAGAACCTAGCACCTAGAACCTGCCCCGAAGGGGACCCCATGAACTACGATGAAGATTTACTGGTCGAGCTGATCGCCTGCGGCGAGCTTTCGCAAACTGAGATCGCCGAGAAAGTGGGCGTCTCGCGGCGGACCGTCTGGCGGATCGCCAACGGGCAGTCGCGCCCGGACCTCCAAACAAAAATCGCCGACACCGTCGAAGGGATCCGCCAGGCCACGATCCGGCTGGCCGCCCGCTGGATGAAACCGCTCCTTCAAAAGCAGATCGAAGTAGCCCTCGAAGGCGAAGGCGAGACGGCCCGCAAAGCCCGCGAGTTCCTGTTGAAGACGTTCCTGCTCGCGCTGCCTCCGCGCGCCGAAAAACGCGAACCCCGCCGCGAAAATAACGAGCCGCTCGAAAGCCCCGCCCGGTTCAACAGCCTGATGGAATTATCGCCCGAGCTGCAGGGGCGGATGAGCGAAGAACTCGGCCTGAGCCGCCCAAACGCTCCCCCCGACCCGGAGCAACAAAAACGTTCCACCACGGAAACCACGGAAACCACGGAAGCAGAAAAGGCGTCCCTTCGACGCGCTTCGCTTGCTCAGGACGATTCTGTCAGTGATGCTGAAGGCAAAAAGGAGAATGAAGAGAAAAAGGAGGATGAAGGCAAAAAGGACAAAGAGGACAAAGAGGACAAAGAAGGCAAGGAAGACAAGAAAGTTAAAAAGCCGTTCGATCCTTTTGCTGAATACGTTGACGGCCCGCATGGCACGAAGGTTCACGTCCATGCCCTGGCGTTGGAGCGTGAGTACCTCGCGGAGATAGAAGCCAACAAGCACAAACCGCCAAGACGGTACGTCAAACGCGCCCCGAACAAGTATCACTTTCCTTGAGACGGCACGGCGGCGGCGGCGACGGCAACGGCAACGGGAGAGCATCCAACGCGGAGACGCAGAGACGCAGAGGCTCAGAGAACGGCATGGGCCTGGATATAGAAATGGCAACGGCGACTCACGCGTCGTTCGGTGCTTCACAAAGTCGCCGGATAATAGTATTCTTATCTTCGACGCATTTACTTACAGGGAGCAAAGACGCATGGTTGACGGGTTCAGTTTAGTTTGTCAGGCGTGTGGGCGGGCGGCCGATCTTTCGGCGGGCCTTGCGCCGAATGCTGACGGGCAGTTGATCTGCGCCGGTTGCGGGGCGGAGATTCCGATTCCGCTGGCCGCTCCTGACGATTCGCAGGGCGATACCACCACGGCCTCTCCGGCCGATCTGGCGACTGTCGTGGACCCGCGGCATCAGGTACACCCCGCCGGGGCTGATACCATCGAATCAGTCCTGGGCGACTGCGGTTCGGGTCGGTATGACGAGCGGGAAACGATCGGCAAGGGCGGGATGGGCGAGATCGTCCTTTGCGTCGAACAGAACACGCGGCGCGAAGTGGCGATGAAGCGGATGCTTCCGACGGCGGCTGGGCACGCCAAACAGCGTGCGCGGTTCGTCGAGGAGGCGCAGGTCACCGCGCAACTGGAGCATCCCAACATCGTTCCCGTCCACGAACTCGGGCGGGACGAACATGGCGCGATCTACTTCACGATGAAGCTCGTCAAGGGGCGTTCGCTGGCCGAGATACTGACCGCATCCCGCGATGGCGCCGAGACGCATTCTCTCGGCGAGATGCTCCAGATGTTTTTGAAGGTCTGCGACGGTGTGGCGTTCGCCCATTCGCGCGGGGTGGTCCACCGTGATCTCAAGCCGGCGAACATCATGGTCGGCGACTTCGGCGAGGTGCTGGTGATGGACTGGGGTATCGCGAGGATTATCGGCAGCGACGAAATCGCTGACGAAGAAGGCGTGCAAACCAACCGTCAGGACACGGATCAGCCCGCGCTGCACACGATGGATGGTGCGATTATGGGCTCGCCGTCTTACATGCCCCCCGAGCAGGCGGCAGGTGAAATCGACAAGATCGACCATCGCTCGGACATCTATTCTCTCGGGGCGATCCTGTACGAAATCCTGACACTGAAGCGTCCGTTCGAAGGCGGCGACGCCCGGGCGATAGTGACCAGGGTCATCGAGGGGAATATCCAGACGCCGGAGCGTCGGGCGCCGGGGCGGGACATCCCTCGCGAACTGTCCGCGGTCGCGATGAAATGCCTGGCGAAATACCGCCCGAAGCGCTACGCTTCGGTCCCCGACCTCCAGCGGGACGTGAGCCTGTACCTCGAAGGGCGCTCGGTCTCGGCCGCTCCCGACACGTTCGCTCGCGCGCTGGTCAAGCTCGTCAAGCGTAACAAGCCCGTCAGCCTCGCCGTGGCGGCCGCTGTGGTGATCCTGATCGCAGTGGTCTCCGTCGCGTTCATCCGCGTGACTGGGGCGATGCAGCGCGCGATCACGGAGCGTCAAACCGCCCGGGCCGCCCGCGACAAGCAGCGAGCGACGGCGTTGGCGGCATCGCAGGAGCTTTCCGAGCGGGCAGTTCGTGCGGCGGACCAGGAGAGATGGATCGAAGCGGACATCAGCGTTGCTGCCGCGAGGAAGATGCTACCCGACTGCCCGTGGGGACACTACGCTGCGGGCATGGTCGCCCTGGCGCGAAAGGATCGCCAGGCAGCCCGAATGGAACTGAAAAAAGCCCTGGCGTGCGATCCGGGGCATACGCTGTCCAAGGCCGCCCTGGGTCGGATCGCGGCGCTGGAGGGCAGGCTGGTCGAGGCGGCGAACCTTCTGGGCGATCCCGGTAAGACGAAGGACTGGCACGCGTTCAGGACGGCTGGAGACACGCTGACATCGCAGAAGCGTTATCGCGACGCCGAGACCGCGTACGTGCGGGCCTTGGAACTGTTCGCCCGGCCCCAACGCCTCGGCGATGATCAGAAGGACTGGCGGGCACTTGTGGCCATGGGCGATGCGTTTGTCGCCGGGGAGTTCTACGCGGATGCAGCCGCCGCCTACGAACGGGCAAAAGAGCAGATGGGCAATGCCAAAGCCGTTCCTCCCAAGGCCCCGAACCAGGTCGCCGAGAAGCTCAAGAGCACCCGGAAGGCCCGCGAGACATCCAAGGGGGAGTTGGAAGACAAGAAAGGCAACGCGACGGCATGGGTGAAATGCGAGGGGTTTTACGAATCGATAAAGGACCTCGGCGCCAAGGAGCAGGGCGAAAGGATCAAGGGCAAACTGAAGGACATCCATGGCAGGGATATTGGCTTCAGATACGACATTGAAGACGGAGTGCTGGTCGGAGTCGCGCTGGACGGGGGTTCTGCAACAAAAGCATTGTATCTACAACCGCTGGTGTATCTCCCGCTGACACGATTGTTGTTGCACAGAGCCGGCGTGCGCGACTTGGCCCAGCTTAAGGGCATGCCGCTGAAGTCGCTGCGCATAACCGAATGTGCCTTCTTGAAGGAGCTGAGCCCGCTTAAGGGCATGCCGCTGACGACGCTGAGAATAGAGCATTGTGCCCTCTTGAAGGACCTGACTCCGCTGAAAGGCATGTCGCTAACGAAGCTGGACATGGCCGGTTGTCGCCTCTTGACGGATCTGAGGCCACTCAACGGTATGCCCCTGAAGGAACTCAACCTCCACGAGACGCCGGTCACGGACCTGACTCCGCTGAAGGGGATGCCCCTTGAGAAACTACAGATCACGCATGCGGAAGTCACGGACCTGACTCCACTGAAGGGCATGGGGCTGAAGGAACTCAACGTCAGTGCGACGAGGGTCACGGACTTGGGGCCGCTCAAAGGTATGCCGCTGAAGACTCTCAACATCAGTGGTACGAAGATCATGGACCTGACTCCGCTCAAGGGCATGCCGCTGAGGGTTCTCCACATCAGCGAAACGAGGGTCACGGACCTGACTCCGCTGAGAAGCATGTCCCTGACGCGTCTGGGCTTTGGCCGCACAAGGGTCAAAGATCTGGGGCCCCTCAAGGGCATGCCTCTGACTTCCTTGGACTGTTCCCTCACCGCCGTCAGCGACCTGGGGCCCCTCAAGGGCATGCCTCTGACTTCCTTGGACTGTGGCATCACCGCCGTCAGCGACCTGGGGCCCCTCAAGGGCATGCCTCTGACCTCCTTGAAGTGTTCCCGCACCGCCGTCAGCGACCTGCGGCCCCTCAAGGGCATACCGTTGAGGGTTCTCTACATCGATGGGACGAAGATCATGGACCTGACGCCCGTGGAGGGCATGAAGCTTGAAACATTTACCTTCACGCCGAAGAACATTACCAAAGGCATCGAGATTGTGAGGGGCATGAAGAGCCTCCAGAAAATCGGGCTTGATAGGCGATATCCCGCTAACGCCGAGGAGTTCTGGAAAAAGTACGACGCGGGAAAGAAATGATTTGGGATTTTAGATTTGGGATTTGGGATTTGACGGCGCACGACAACGACAACGGCGTGTGAAACGACAAGTCGGGTGGGGATGAAGGGTGGTTGGGTTTTCCGGGTGGTTGTGTGGGGATTCCCTCGGTTGAAAATGGAGTGTGAAGCGGAGGAGTGAGCGACCTTTTTTCTGGTGTCTCCACGTTCTTTTGTGGGCGATGTTTACGCGGTTTTTGAGACTCCAGCGGTGTTTCCGGACAGGCGTAGAAAATAGACCTTCGCGAGAAAGTTGTTTTTGAACAGGTGAAGCAGGTGAACAGGAGACCGCAAGAGAGCTGTGTGTTTGGTGACCGTGCTGGTTTTTTAGCTTTTGCCGTTGCCGTTTCACCTGATCACCTGCTCGACTGCTCTCCTGCTCCGTGAGCGACCTGATTTTCGCCAGAAAATCAGGTCGCTCACGCGGGGGATTTCTTGAAAAAAAGCAATGGAATTTGCCGTTGGTCCGTTGTAGTATTAACGGTCCGCCTCTCCGGGCGGATGCTGGTATTCCGAGTTGACCACTATATGGAGAGTCATCATGGCCCAGAAACATTCACTGAATCGCCGGGGTTTTCTAAAGGGCGCGGCGATTGCAGCGGGAGTTGCGGCTGCGGTTCCCGCGTTCGTTCCCGCCGCGGCGTTGGGTAAAGACGGCGCCACCGCCCCCAGCGACCGGATACTGATGGGCATTATCGGTTGCGGCGGTATGGGCAATGGCGACATGGGCGGTTTGATGGGCTGCAAGGGCGTGCAGTTTCTAGCCGCCTGCGACGTGCATCAATCCCAACTCAACCGATCCCTCGGGTCGATCAACAAGAGGAACGGTACGAAGGACGCCAAGGGATACGTGGACTTCCGCGATCTGATCGGTCGCGGCGATCTTAACGCGGTGATCATGGCGCTTCCGGACCAGTGGCATGCGATACCGGCTATAGCGGCCGCCAAGGCGGGCCTCGATATATACGGCGAGAAACCTCTTGCCCGATCGATTCGCGAGGCCAGGGCGATGGCTGACGCGATGCATCGTTACGATCGAGTATGGCAGACCGGAAGCCAGCAGCGCAGCGAGCACAAGTTCCGTTACGCCTGCGAACTGGTGCGTAACGGGAGGATCGGAAAGGTGCATCGCATCGAGGTCGGGCTGCCCACCGGGCGCGGCGGCGGCGATCCCAAAGAAGTGCCCGTACCCGAAGGTTTGGACTGGAACAGGTGGCTGGGACCGGCGCCGTACAAACCGTACACCAACGGAATATGCCACTTCCACTGGCGATGGTTCATGGACTACTCCGGCGGTCAGCTAACCGACTGGGCCGGACACCATATCGATATCGCCCACTGGGGCGTCGGACTCGAGCGCAAGGGGCCCGTCGAGATCAGGCCCGACCAGGCGACCTACCCGACCGACGGGCTTTACAACGCGCCGACCCACTACCAGTTCACCTGCCAGTACGATAACGACGCCTGGAAAGGCGAACTCAGCGTCGCCAACAACCAGGTCTACTGGCAGGGCGCCAAGTGGTACGGCGAAAACGGACAGTGGATACACGTGTCCCGCCGCGGGATGCGCCTCAGCGACCCGAAGATCAACGTACCGCTCGATGCCGGCGAAATTCACCTGTACCCCAGCGGAAACCACCGCGGAAACTTCATCGACTGCGTGAGAAGCCGCAGAGAAACGATCGCCCCGATCGAGATCGGGTTGCGGTCGATTTCCGTGGCGCTGCTGGGCGAGATTGCAATGCTGCTCGGGCGGACGATCAAGTGGAACCCGGACACCGAAGAGATTATCGGCGATCCGGCGGCATCGGCGATGCTGGGCAAGTCATACAGAGAGCCCTGGACGCTGGAGTAATTTTTGATACCGCGGGAACCGTAATAAAAGGATAGATAATGGTTAAATTTTGCGGAATTATGCCGGTCGGGCTGATCGCGGTGGTGCTGGGGTCGATGTTCGTCGGCGCTGTTGCGGCGCCGAAGAAGGAAAAATCGCCCGCCAAACCGGCTGCGACTACAGCCCCCGCCGTCAAATGCACGCTTGGAAAGCCCGCCCCCAAAGGCGCGGTGAAGCTCATTGGCGACACGCTGGACGCCTGGAAAGGGCGGAAAGGCGACACGGGCAAGTGGAAGGTTGTCGGCGATGTCTGCCTGGACGTCGCCAACGAGAAGAAGCTCGCGACCAAGGCGGGCAAGGGTATCATCGATAACGGCGGGCGGACGAAGAACCTGCTGAGCAAAGAAGAGTTCGGCGACGTCGAGGCCCACGTGGAGTTCATGGTGTCCAAAGGCTCGAATTCGGGCGTCTACTTCCAGGGGCGATACGAAATCCAGGTCCTCGACAGTTGGGGCGTCAAGGAGCCCAGGCACGGCGACTGCGGCGGGATCTATCAGCGATGGGGCAAGAACCCCAGCGGAAAGCCCGGATACGAGGGCGTACCGCCGCGCGTCAACGCCTCGAAGAAACCGGGCGAGTGGCAGACATTTGATATTGTCTTCCGTGCGGCGAGGTTCGACAAGGACGGTAAGAAAACCGGGAACGCGAAGTTCGTCAAGGTCGTCCATAACGGTATTGTGGTGCATGAGAATCGCCCGGTAACCGGTCCGACTCGCGCGAGCACTTTCAACGACGAGAAGCCCCTTGGCCCGCTGATGCTCCAGGGAGATCACGGTCCGGTGGCTTACCGGAACATCTGGATCGCAAAACGCAAACTGTAAGACACGCAAAACAGGAACGAAAAACGCATCGGGAAACCCAGTGAAGTGAAGTGAAAGGAAGTAAAATGAACACACGTCAACGAGCAGTGACAGCGATTGTGCTGGTTTTGGCAGTTATGGCGATCGTAAGCCCGCTTCGAGCGGCGGATCACGCGCAGATCCTCGATTACAAGTTCGGCGCCAGCCGCGCGGCGCTTGCGGCGATCGAGGAGGAGATTCGCAAGTCCACAGACACCAAGGCCATCGAGACCGAATTGCTCAAGGCGCTGAATTCGTCCAAGGCGACCTTCGAGTGCAAGCAGTTTGTCTGCCGGATGCTGCGGCGTATCGGGACCGGCGCGTCGGTGGATTCGCTGGCCAAACTGCTGACCGACGAGAAGCTTTCGAACATGGCGCGTTTCGCCCTGCAGGGTATGGCGGGGGATACCGTGGACAAGGTGCTCCGCGACGCGCTGGGCAAGACTTCCGGAGCGGTGCGAGTTGGCATGATCGGAACGATCGGCGCCCGCGGCGACAAGAAAGCAGTAGCGGCGATGGGTAAGCTCGCTTCCGACAAGGACGCCGAAACCGCCCGCGCCGCCATCGCCGCACTGGGCAAGATCGGCGGCGCCGAAGCCGCAAAGGCCCTCGCCTCCGCCGCGGTCGCCGAGAAGCTCCAGAACGTCGCCGACGACGCGATGCTGTCGTGCGCCGAGAGCCTGCTGCCCGACGTGGACGCCAAACTGGCGGCCTCAATCTACAAGAAACTGTTCGACGAGAAGAAATCCAGCGCAATCCGAATCGCCGCACTGGGCGGTATTGCCCGCTCGGACAAGTCCGCCGCCGCGGCGATTATCGCTTCGCTGCTCGGCGGTAAGGATCTGACGATGCAGCGCCTGGCCGCAAAATTGATCAACGAGGTGCCAGGGACCGACGCGACGAAAACCTTCGCCGGGAAACTCCCGACCTTGCCCGCGGACGTACAGGTCATCGTTATCACCGCCCTGGCGACTCGCGGCGACAAGGGCGCCGGCGCGGCGGTCACCAAAGCCTCCTCCTCGGACAACGCCGACGTTCGCGCAGCCGCCCTCGAGGCCCTGGGCTCTCTGGGCGACGCGTCCAACGTTGACGTTCTCACCAAGGCCCTTACCGCCGGCGGCGCCGCGGGTAATGCGGCCGCCGGCAGCCTGACCAGGCTCCGCGGCGCGGGTGTGGGCAAGGCGATCGTTAAGGCGCTGGGTTCGGACGACAAGAACGCAAGAGCGTCGCTTCTGAAGATACTGGCCGCCAGGCGCGAGAAAGACGCCACAGCGGCGGTCCTGAAAGCAGCGGGCAGCGACAAGGAAAGCGACGTGCGCCGCGCCGCGATCAAGGCCCTCGGTACTCTGGGCGAGCAGGCTGACGTGTCCAAAATGGTGTCGCTGCTGGTGTCCAACACGAATTCGAGCGAACAGGCGGGTCTGGCGGCGGCGATACTGCAGGTCTCCGAGCGTTCCAGCGACGCCGGCGCGCGTTCGGCGCCTGTCATCTCGGCTTTGGGTAAAGCTGACGACAAAGCCAAAGCGGTTCTCCTGGTCGTGCTTTCGCGTCTGGCCGGCGACAAGGCGTATGCGGCCGTCAAGGCGCAGTTGGCTTCCGGCAGCGACGACGTCAAGAAGGCCGCCGTCCGCGCGATGGCGGCATGGCCCGACGCCACACCGGCCGGCGCCCTTCTGGGCGTGGCGAAGTCCGATTCCGACAAGGCCCGCCAGATCATGGCGATGCGGGGTTATATCCGCGTGGTCACCATTGGCGGCGAGGGCAAGCCCGACGCGGCGGTATGCAAAACCAGGTCCGGTCTCCTGGCCGATGGCCTGAAGGTCGCAACCGGCACGCCCGAAAAGACGCAGATACTAGCCGCCCTGGCAAGCTTCCCATGTTCCGACGGACTGATCGTCGCAAAAGGCTGCGTCGGCGACAAGGCTCTCGCCAAAGAAGCCAAGCTGGCGATCAGCAAGATCAAGTGGGCTTTGGCGCATGCGACGGCAAAGGCGTCGGCCTCCTGCGAGAGCGACAAAGCTACCCTCGCGCTGGACGAAAACCGCAAGACGATCTGGACCACGGGCCGGGCGATGAAGGCCGGCGACTCCTTCACGCTGACATTGGCGGCGTCCGACACCATTACTGGAGTCACCCTAGATTGCGGCGACAAGCTCGACGACTATCCGCGCACCTACGAAGTGTTCGTGTCGCCCGACGGTAAGACCTGGGGCACACCCGCCGCCGCGGGCAAGGGCAAGAGAGGTATCACGACTATAACCTTCGGCGCCAAGAGCGGAAAGTGCATCAAGATCGTTCAGACCGGAACGTCCGAGCGAAAAGACCGCAGAGGGCGGAAGTCCGAGAACCCCTGGTCGATCGCTGAAATCTCCGCATCGTTTGAATAGGATAACGCGAGGTAAAACTGGATGGTTATGACATTAAACAAGGGATGTTTGATCGCCCTGGCGGTACTGCTGGCCTGTTGTTCTGCGGGCCTGGGCGAGGCGCCCAAGCCCGCGGGCGACGACGCGGCGGCCGTTTGCGCCGTCAAACCGGTCGCCACCGTCGCGTCCAAACCGTACGACGCCAAGGCGCCCGGCGCGGCGCCGATCCCGCTGATCGGCGACTGGGAAGGGAAGGTTGGCGGCGGGCCGATAGCCGCCCAGGCGATCGCGACGGGCAAGGGCGAGTACACAGTTAATGTGCTCGAGAAGTTTGACACCCGCGACGCGACGATTGTGGTGCTCACCGGTAAGGGCGACAAACTCACCGGCTCGGCCACCGCTGCCGGAAAGTTCAAGGGTACGCAATGGGTCGCCGCGCTGAGCGAAAAGGGCCTGGTCGGCGAAGTAACCGGATCGGTCAGGGAGTCGTTCAGCCTCAAGCGGGTGATGCGCCTCTCGCACCGCCTCGGCGCCAAACCGCCTGCCGGCGCGACGGTGCTGCTGAGTTCCAAGACCAGGGACCTGAGCGAAACGTTCACCAGGGGCGGCGGTAAGCCCTGCGGATGGAAACTGCTCGACGGCGGCGTGATGCAGTGCGTGCCCAGGGGCGGATCGGCGCTTACGAAGAAAAAGTTCGGCAGCGTTCACCTGCACGCCGAGTTCCGCACGGCGTTCATGCCCGAAGCCAAAGGGCAAGGCCGCTCGAACAGCGGTCTGTACATTCAGAACCGCTACGAATGCCAGGTCCTCGACAGCTACGGTCTCAAGGGCGTCGCCAACGAATGCGGGGGCATGTACCGGGCGGTCGCGCCGCGGGTGAACATGTGCGCCCCTCCGGGGCAGTGGCAGAGTTACGACATATTCTTCCGGGCTCCGAAATTCGACGCATCGGGCGAAAAACAGGTCGAAGGCGCTCACATAAGCGTGGTGCATAACGGCGTTTTGATACATAATGACCTCGTGCTGAAGAAGGGCACGGGCGCCGGTGGCGGCAGAAAGCCGATCGCCGCTGAATTCCTGCTCCTGCAGGATCACGGAAATCCCGTGGAATTCCGCAACATCTGGGCTGTAGATCTCAAAAAACTCGATAAACCCAAGACTGACAAGGACACGAAGTAATCATTCCTGAAAGAGCATTAAACATGGACAAAAAACGCAAAGAAACGAAGATGGACCGGCGGGGCTTTCTGACCAGAACCGCCGCCGCCGCGGGCGCCGGGGCGATCCTGGCCGGTGGACTCAACAAAAGCAAGGCCCAGACAACGCAGAAGAGCGCGGGCGCGGGCAAGCTCGATGATATCAATGTAGGCATCATCGGCGTCGGCGCCCAGGGGCAGGTGCTGCTGAACTCGTGCCTGAAAGCCGGACAGTCGATCCCCGGTCTGCGTTTCAAGGCGGTCTGCGACATCTGGAAGTTCAATCGCGAAAAGGGAGTCAAGACCCTCAACGCGTACAACAAGGCCAAGGGCTTCGGCGACGTCGCCGAGTTCACCGACTACAAAGAGATGCTGTCGAAACAGAAGGAACTGGATCTCGACGCGCTGATCGTCGCCACGCCCGACTGGTTGCACGCCGAGCACGCCATCGCGGGCATGAACGCCGGTCTGCACGTCTACTGCGAGAAGGAAATGTCCAACTCGCTGGAACTGGCCAAACAGATGGTCCTGACCTCTCGCAAAACCAGGAAGCTCCTCCAGATCGGACACCAGCGCCGCTCGAACCCGCGCTACCTGCACGCCATCAACAATATCGTGCTGGATTCGAAGCTGCTGGGGCGCGTGATGCAGGGATACGGGCAGTGGAATCGCGCGGTGTCCGAGGATATCGGATGGCCCGCCAAGCATGCCCTGACCGCCGCGGAGTTGGCAACGTCCGGATACGACACGATGAGCCGCTTCCGCAACTGGCGCTGGTACAAGACCTACGGCGGCGGACCGATCGTCGACCTCGGTTCGCACCAGATCGATATCTTCAGTTGGATCTTCAAGACCAATCCGGTATCCGTGATTGCTTCCGGCGGTATCGATTACTACAAGGCCCACGAATGGTACGACAACGTGATGTGCATCTTCGAGTACAAGAACGCCGAAGGTATGGCCCGCGCGTTCTACCAGGTCCAGACCACGACGCGCCACGGCGGATTCCACGAGGCGTTCATGGGCGAAAACGGTACGCTGGTGATCTCGGAAGTTCCGCGTGACGGAAACTGGCTCGAAAAAGAGATCAACGCGCCTGACTGGAACAAGTGGGTCAAGAAAGGGTATCTCAAAGAGGTCAGCACCAAGATGGCCAAGACCAAGACAACCAACGTCATGCTGGACGTCCGCGTCTCGCCGGCGCCGCCGAAGTGGCCTCTTCCGATCGATCTGGGCGCGCTTCCGCACCAGCCGCACCTGCATAACTTCTTCGATGCCGTACGCGGAAATGCAAAGCTGAACTGTCCCGGCGAGATCGGATACGAAACTGCCGTAGCCGTCCTGGCGGTCAACAAGGCCGTTGAAACTCAAAAGAAGATCGAGTTCAAACCAGAGGAATTCGAGGTCCACGCTTGAAAAATATAACCATTGCAATCCTGATATCGGTCGCTTTTTCGGTTGGTGGCACTATTGCGGCCGAAGAGCAAAATCACCATTCCGACGGGACCCGGTGCGTGCCGCTGCATCGGTTGGGCCTGAAGGATCTCGACAACCGGACCATACTTCCGACGATGAAACGCGCCACGCCCATGTCCACGCGCAACACCTGTGGCGCGTGCCACGACTACGGCGTCATCGCCAAGGGGTTGCACTTCAACTCCTCCAAGGCGAAATCATCGGGCCGGCCTGGCGAACCATGGGTGCTTCTCGACGCGGCTACGGGCACGCAGTTGCCCCTGTCCAACCGCTCGTGGGCGGGCCTGCACAAGCCCGCGGACGTCGGGCTCACACCCTGGTCGTTCACGAAACTGTTCGGGCGCCACATGCCCGGCGGCGATATGGCTGCCCCCGGCGACACCAGCGACATAACAGCGCGCTGGGGCGTTTCGGGCGCCGCCGAGATCAACTGCATGGGCTGCCACAACGCGTCCTACAAACAGGACCACAGCGAGTGGGCCAGGCAGATGATGCGGGAAAACTTCCGCTGGGCGGGCACCGCGGCCGCCGGTCTGGGCGAGGTCGGCGGGATGGCCTCCAGGCAACCGGACATGTGGGACATCTATCAGGGCCCGAGCCCCGACGACACCGGATACGCGACGCCTCCTGCCGTCAACTACGATAAGTCCCTGTTCGACTCGAAGGGCAGGGCGATGCTCGATGTGGGCAGCCCTAAAGACAAACGATGCCTGAGCTGCCATTCAACCGTCCGCGCCGGCGAAAGCAAGTGGCGCAGCGATCGCGACGTTCACTCGTCGGCGGGTCTGAGCTGCGTCCAGTGCCACCGAAACGGCATATCGCACAATATCGTGCGGGGATATGACGGTGAGTCCGCCCAGCGGAACGATCCCGACGTGGCATCGCTGAGCTGCCGCGGTTGCCATCTCGGTACAGGCGCCCAGGGCGCCAGAGCGATGGGCGGAAGGCTTGGGGCGCCGACGCCGAAGCACGCGGGCCTGCCTCCGGTCCACCTCGAGAGGCTCACCTGCACCGCCTGCCACTCGGGCCCCATGCCCAAAAGCGAGCCGACCAGGATCAGAACCGCCCGGGCAAACCGTATGGGCATCTTCGGACGAGCCCAGTGGTACACCGAGGCGCCGAACATCTCGGAGGGCGTATTTGCAAAAGGCGCTGACGGTAAGATCGGCCCGGTGCGGATGATCTGGCCGGCGTTCTGGGGGCGCCTGGAAGGCGGTAAGGTCACGCCGCTTCTGCCCGACGAAGTCAGCGGGGTAACCAAGGGCGTTCTCGACGCCCCGCGGCAGATCGCCAGAGTTCTCAACGCGCTGGCAGGACCGATTGTTGACGAAGCCGCAAGGATAAACTCGATAAATCCAGCGCTGATAAAGATCAAGAAAATCGGCGGCAGGCCGATCCTCCTTCACGAAGG
The DNA here is from genome assembly GCA_016782885.1 of Phycisphaerae bacterium. Taxonomy (GTDB): domain Bacteria; phylum Planctomycetota; class Phycisphaerae; order SM23-33; family SM23-33; genus BS750m-G57. The sequence continues at coordinate 13,649 of JADHXQ010000089.1, forward strand.
GAAGATATACAGACTGAACGCCGACGGCGGTCTGGACGTCTCGGAACTGTCCGGCGAAGCTCCGATCGCGATCGGACCGCTGGCCAGAGATTTCAACGGCGAAATCCTGATCCTGCTGCGGGACCTCGATCCCGAAGCCGACTTCCTGCACGACCATCCCCCCAAGGCCAGCAACATCAGCGTCGTGGTGACGTCCATGCTCAAGGCGCTTGCGGCGGAGATTCCAGACCGGGGCGCCCCCGTGCTCGACTACGGTGATGCGACATATCAGCGCGGTCTCGTCGCGACGCCGACTGAAGAGGACAAGGGGAAGATGACCTGGCGGCTCGTGAAGACCGGCACCGGCGGCGAGCGTCGGGACGTCCCCCGCTTCGCATGGCTGGACGGCGGGAAGATCAGGCCCCTGATCTCCGAGTCCGTCATCCAATCCGCTGCCGGCACCGCCGAGGTCGAAGAGTCGTTCACCGAGCCTCAGGTTCAAACGGTTCTGAAAAAACTCCAGGAATCCAAAGGAGGCCGGTTCGTCTACATCTCCGGCGGAAAGATGTTCGCCCTTGGGTCAGACGGAAAGGTCGCCGCAAGCGGCAATGCGGCGGCCGACGCGTATTCCTGGCCGATGGCTCACGGCGTTCGCCCCGCCGCCCAGGCTCTTGGCGCCGGCGGTTGCACCGACTGCCACTCACTGGACTCGGCGTTCTTCTTTGGCAAGGTCAGGGGCGCCGGACCACTGCTGACCGATAGCGTTGCGGTCAAGAGCATGTACGAACTTCAGGAGATGGACGCGGGGTTCCACCGCCTGTTCGGATTGACTTTTATATTCAGGCCGATATTCAAGGCAGTGCTTTTCGCCGCGGCGATCCTGATGGCGGTGATTCTTGCCGCATACGCGGCGCTGGCGATTCGCAAAACCGTCAAATTCGCCGGCGGAACCGACAAGTTCTGTTTCCCGCTGCTGGACAAGCTGGCTGGTCTGGTTGTCTGCGGTTTGACCGCCGTGCTGGTTGTCACCGGATTCTTTAACCCGGTTCTGTTCGGCGCCACCATCAGCGGTTGGTTGCTCATGACGCACGTTCTGCTCGGCGCGGTATTCGCCGTCGCCCTGCTTGCCCTGATTGTCTTCCGCGCCGCCGAGTGCGGCGAGGAAGGTCCCGGGCGGTTCAGCCTGGGCCAAAAGATTGGTTTCTGGATGCTGGCTGGGTTCGGGTTCTGCCTGCTGCTGACGGCCGCCCTGGCGACGCTGCCTGTGATTGATATGGGCTGGCAGGCGCTTATGGCTTGCCTGCACCTGTACATGGGTATTGGCGCGGTTCTTGCGTCTCTGGTGTACATCGTTGCAACGATCCGCAAGAAGAAGGTCTGAGCGGGAGTGTACCATGGGCGACACGGCGCCGAGACTGCACCGCTTCGCCCACGAGGCGATGACCGTTACGTTCGAGGCGGTCATCGCCCATGACGACGCGACCCAGGCCGCCCAGGCCGCCGGCGCGGCGTTCAGGGAGCTCGACCGCCTCGAAGGCCTGATGAGCCGCTTCGACGCCTGCAGCGACATCGCCCAGGTCAACCGCCTGTCGCAGGGCGAGTGTGTCGGCGTCGATATTTCGGTCTTTGAATGCCTTGCAATCGCGGCGCAAGTCTGGGCCGATACCCTGGGCGCTTTCGACGTGACCGTCGGCGCCGCGATGAAGTACAAGGAAGTGGACAACGTTCCTCCTGCCGGTCCGGAAGATGAATCCCCCGCCGAGGCGCTCGACAGGGTCGGTATGAACAGGCTCATAATGGACCGCGACGGTTTCCTGGTCGGCGTCAGAGACAATAGCCCCGGACGGGTGTCGGTGGACCTTGGGGCCATTGGTAAGGGATTCGCCCTGGACAAGATGGTGGAGGTTTTCGACAACTGGGACATCGATAATGTCCTCGTGCATGGCGGGACGAGCACCGTCAGGGTGATCGGTTCGCCCGGCGCGGACGGTTGGGCGGTGGCTGTTGGAGGCCCGTGGGCCGAGGCGGCGGGTGTCGAAAAGGTCGTCCTGCAAGCCGGCGCCGTCAGCGGATCGGGCACGCAGGCTCGCGGAGAGCATATTGTAGACCCTCGAACGGGCCGCCCGCCGGACGGGCCCCTTGCAGCCTGGGTGATCTGCCATAGCGGCGCGACGGCCGATGCGCTGTCCACGGCGATGATGGTGATGTCCGAAGATGAGGCAAAAAGCTGCTGCCAAACCCACAATGACATCGCCGCCCTGCTGGTTTTGCCCGACGCCAATGCCCCCGGCGGCGAGAGAATCCTGAGGCTTGGACCGGACCGGAGCGACTACTTTGAAATTTTCTGAAAAAATCACTAGTAATAATCGGTATCAAATCGTTATAATTGCGGGTGCAAGACTACCGGTACGGTAGCCGGCGGCCTTGTCCCCGCCAGACTTATCCCGAAAAAAGCGAACAAAGAGTGTTTAACCCTGAAATACGAGGCAAAAATGATGAAACGCACGAAGTTGCTGAGCATGATTACGATAGCCCTGATCGCTGGAATGATGACCGTCGCGGGTTGTGGCGATAAGGGTGGTGAGGCGCCCGGGCCCGACAAAGGCGGCGCGGCAAAAACAGGCGGCGCGGCCAAGACGGGCGGCGCGGCCAAGACGGGCGGCGGAACGACCAGGCTGAAGAGGATTGTACTCAAGCTTGATCTGCCCAAGGCAATGTTCAAAGGTACGCCCGTACCGATGAACGAGCCGAACATCGCCCCCGGCCGGGCCAAAGGGCAGGAACGCGCGCCGATCAAGGTTCCCGAAGGTTCGGTCAATCTCGCGCTGAAGAAGCCCGTGACTTCCAACGAGCCCCTTCCCGTTGTCGGCGACCTGGAGATGGTGACCGACGGCGACAAGTCCGGCGAAGACGGACACAATGTCGACATCGGTTTCGGAAAGAAGTGGGTGCAGATCGACCTCGGTCTGAACGCCAATATCTACGGCGTGTCGGTTTGGCATTATCACGGGCAGGCAAGAGCCTACCGGGACGTGATCATTGAAGTCGCCGACGACGAAGACTTCACCCAGAACGTCCAGGTGGTGTACAACAGCGACCACGATAACTCCTACGGTAAGGGAATCGGACTGGAGATGGGCTACGTGGAAACTAACGAAGGGCACTTCATGTACTGCCCCAAGGGCACCGTAGGCCGCTACGTGCGCCTCCACAGCCAGGGCAACACGTCCAACGACCAGAATCACTACATCGAAGTCGAGGTCTACGGCATACCGGTGAAATGAAACATCCGGCAGTTAGCGTCGGAGTGCTGATCCTTATCGTCGCCGGTGCGGCGGCCTTGCGGTTGTCGCACCTCGACAATCGCCCGATGCACACCGACGAAGCCGTCCATGGCATCAAGTTCGGCGCCCTTCTGGAGCGCGGAGAGTACACCTACGATCCGGACGAATACCACGGTCCCGCGCTGAACTACCTGACGGTTCCCGTCGCCCGTCTCGGCGCCGCGGAAGATCTCTCGCGGACCAGCGAGGTGCATCTGCGACTCGTGCCCGCGATCTTCGGGATCGTGCTGGTAGCGGGGCTCTGGCTGGTGAGAGACGCCCTCGGCCGCGGCGCGATGCTCTGCGCCGCGGTGCTTGCAACTGTCTCGCCGGCGATGATTTTCTACAGCCGCTACTACATCCAGGAGATGCTCCTGGTATGTTTCACATTCTTCGCGATCGCCGCACTCTGGCGGTCCTCGAATCGGGGATCAAAGGCAAGGGTCGCGTGGTTAGTGATCGCCGGCGTGTGTGTGGGACTCATGCACGCGACGAAAGAAACGTGCATAATCGCGTTTTTCTCGATGGCCGTCGCGGGCGTGGGGGTATTGTTGTTTTCTCTATTCCAAAGAAAAGGACCGCCCGCCCGCCTGTCGGAGGATCCCGATCTTGCCTGTTGTGGAGTTTCGTCGTCCGAGGCGTCGTCAGAAGAACTTGCCGAAGGGATCGGTTCGCAACCGCTTTTACCCCTGGACTCGGACAACGACATTCAACCCGAACTGATTGAGGAACCCGCAGCCCAATGGGGTCCTTGGCGCAAAATGACTTCCCTGGCGATCTCCGGGGGCGTTGTTCTGGGCGTCGGCGCGGTGGTTTCCGTGGTGCTGTTCTCGTCGCTGTTCAGTAATATCGGTGGAATTGCAGATTCGATCACCACGTACTTTCACTACTTCGAGCAGGCCGGCGGACAGGGGTCGACCGGAGACCACAGCTATCCGTGGTACAACTACCTGCGCATCGTCCTGTGGTGGCAGGTGGGCGACGGGTCGCTCTGGACTGAAGCGGCGGTGGCGGTTTTGGCGGTCGTCGGCATGATTGCAGCTCTGTGCGGAAAGGGTTGCGGGAAGGCGAGCATTCCGTTCATCCGATTCCTGTGCATTTACACGGTGGTAATGACGGTGGTGTACTCGGCGATCTCGTACAAGACGCCGTGGTGCCTGCTGGGTTTCCTTCACGGGATGATACTCCTGGCCGGCGTGGGCGCCTCGGTGCTGCTGCGGATTACGCGACCGGCGCCGCTCAAGGCGATCGTTGCGATTCTGCTGGTGGGCGCCGCGGGGCACCTGGCATGGCAGGGGTGGAGGGGAAATTTCCCCCAGTGTGCCGATCCGGGCAACCCTTACGTTTACGCGCACCCCACCGGGGACGTGCCTGAGCTGGCCCGCCTGGTCAGGGATATCGCCGAGGTGCATCCCGACCGACACGACATGCACGTGCAGATCATCTGCGCCGACGATCATCCCTGGCCGTTTCCGTGGTACCTGCGCGATTTTACGCGGGTGGACTGGAACGGGCAGGTTTCACCCGGACCGCTGGCGCCGGTCATTATCTACCGCCCGGACTTGAGCGCGGAGGTCAACGATACCCTGACGATCAAGATGCTCCAGTCGCCTCCGTACGCCTGGCTCGGGCCCGATGCCAAAGACTGCAAAGAACCGTGGGGCTGGGAACTTCGCCCCTACGCGCCGCTTCACGCGCGAGTCAATCGCGACCTGTTGAAAAAATACAACGCATCGCGCGGCGGCGCTGAATAGCTGAATAAGGGGCGGTCGAATGAGGTAGTATTACCCGTCAAGTGCGGGTATCCTTTGAAGCGTGATTCTCGCGGCGCGGAACCCCGGGCCCGATACACAACACGCAAGAACGCTGACGAGGAGATTATCATGACCGGAACGCACCGAAACGGGATATCGCGCCGCGAATTCATGACGACCGCAGCAGCAGCGGCTGGAGCGATTGCAATCGTGCCCGCCGGCGTGCTCGGCGCCAAAAACGGCGCCACGCCGCCCAGCGACACCGTAAACGTGGCGCAGATCGGATGCGGGGGCAAGGGAAGCAGCGACTGCCGCCTGGCCGAACAGGCCGGCGGGAAGATAGTAGCCCTCTGCGACGTCGACGCCAGGCGGGGGGGTGGCACGTTCAACGCGTATAGAAAACGCGCGAAAATATTCAAAGATTTTCGCAAGCTGCTGGAGAAAATGGGCAGCGATATCGACGCGGTGATAGTCTCCACGCCGGACCACATGCACGCGCGAATCTCGCTGCAGGCAATACAGATGGGCAAGGGCGTGTACTGCCAGAAACCACTGACGCGCACCGTCAAGGAAGCCCGCACGATCGCCCAGGCCGCCGCCAGGTATAAAGTGGCTACGCAGATGGGCATCCAGGGCAACGCTTCGGGAAGCAATCAGTCGATCGCCGAATTGCTCCGCGCCGGAGCCATCGGAACCGTGCGCGAAGTGCATATTTGGACCGATCGCCCGGTTAAATGGTGGCCCCAGGGAATGGGTGCGCCCTCGGGCAGCCCCAAGCCGCCCGCCACGCTGGACTGGGACCTGTGGTTAGGCGTGGCGCCCCGGCGTCCGTATCATCCGAGCTACCTTCCGTTCGTATGGCGGGGCTGGGTCGGTTTTGGTACCGGGGCACTCGGCGACATCGGCTGCCACGCCCTGGATTCGCCGTTCTACTGTCTTGGTTTGGGCGCTCCGGCCAGCGTCAAAGCCCGGTCCTCCGAGTTCAATAAGATCAGCTTCCCCAAATGGTCGATCGTCGAATACCAGTTCCCCGCTGTCGGGAAGCGCCCGGCGGTGAAGCTGGTGTGGTACGATGGTGGCAAGCGTCCCCCGCGTCCGAAGGAACTTGAAGAAGGCCGCAACTGGGGCAATAACGGAAAGCTCTACATCGGCGACAAGGGCAAGATGCTCAACGGGCAGATCATACCCGAAGCCAAACGACGCGATTTCGGTAAACCGCCCGAGACCCTGCCCAGGCCCGCCGGACACTATTCAGACTGGATAAACGCTTGCAAAGGCGCCGCCAAAGACGGTAAACCGATTGTTCCCGGAGCAGATTTTTCGTATTCCGGACCGCTGGCCGAAGCGGTGCTGCTGGGGAATGTGGCGCTGTATTATCCGGGCGAGGAGCTGAAGTGGGATACGAAGAAGATGACGTTCACCAACAAGCCGCAGGCCGACGCGCACCTCGCCGGCGAATATCGCGAGGGTTGGAAACTGTAGATCCACCCGGTTGCCGCTATTACGGATCAACCATAACCACAGCGGAAATGCTAAATTGAAAACCGCCGAAGACCGGACTTCTCAACCGTACCTGTCGATTGTGATTCCAGCTCACAACGAGGCCAAGCGCCTCGTCGGAACGCTGGAGCGAGTCCGCCGGTACGCCGAGGGGCATGACTTCGCCGTCGAGGTCATGGTTGTATCCGACGCCAGTATCGACGGGACGGCGGATCTGGCCAGGGGTTTCGATCCGGGCCAGATGGCGTTGAGCGTGCTGGCTTCGACGCTCAGCAAGGGCAAGGGGCGAACGGTTCGGCGGGGAATGCTTGCCGCCCGCGGGCAGGTGCTGCTGATGACCGACGCGGACCTCGCCACGCCCATCGAAGAACTCGACAAACTCCTGGTCTGGTTGGACGAGGGCTACGGCGTTGTCATCGGCTCGCGGGCCATGAAAGATTCGGTGTTATGTCCGCCCCAGGGTCCACTGAGACGCTTCATAGGGTGGATGTTCAGGAAGCTCAGGCGCGCCATGCTCCTACCGGACATCCACGACACGCAGTGCGGATTCAAATGCTTTACCCGCGAGGTCGCCGACGAAGTATTCTCCCGACAACTGCTCGACGATGCCGCCTTCGACTGCGAAGTCCTGCTCCTGGCGCGCATGGGCGGGTATCGCATCAAGGAAGTGGGCGTCTCGTGGGGTCACGATCCCGACAGCCGCATAAAACTCATTTCCGAGTCGTTTCGCATGCTTCGCAGCCTGATATCCATCAAGTGGCGCCTCGGCAGCGGCAGGCCATAGGCGGTATCTCTCGGTGATACGGCTTGACCGGCGGGAATCGCGGCGATAAACTCATGGTATTCAGTGGCCGCGGGCGCCCCGACCGCGGCTTTGCTATTGCCGCCAGCGTAGCTCAACGGTAGAGCACAGCTTTTGTAAAGCTGGGGTTGTGGGTTCGATTCCCTCCGCTGGCCTTTTCTGATACCATCGGGGCGGTGCTTGCGGACAGAGAGGTATGAGTGGTTGTGAAGAGTCCAATAACTGAGAACATCCTCGCGGGCAGGACGCTGTGGATTCCGCGTATGACGGCCATCGGCGCTCGCACAACCGCGGCGGTTTTCCGATCGTGCGGTATCGAAGCGTCCCCCACGCCCCCCTCGGACGACCAGACACTCGAGTTGGGCGCCCTGTTCAGCTCGGGCGAAGAGTGCTACCCGCAGAGAGTTACGTTCGGCGACTTTCTGCGCATCATCCACAGTGACGATTTCGATCCGGACCGGACAGCCTTCTTAATGCCCACGGCAGAAGGTCCCTGCCGTTTCGGGCAGTATGCCCCGTATTTGCGTCAGGTGCTGGACGAACTGGGCCATACATCGATTCCCGTGATTTCCCCGACGAGCGAGAACAGCTACGCGGGCATAGGCGAACTCGGCGGCGACGCGTTTCGCAACGTCTGGCGCGGTCTGGTGACCGGCGATATCCTCCGCAAAATGCTGCTGAAGACCCGCCCCTACGAGACTCGAGCCGGAGCGGCTGACAAGGCTTTTGAAGACAGCGTCCGCCTGGTTATCAAGGCGCTGGAAATCCCGGGTCTTTCGGCGAGGCGGCGCCTCGATGAACTTGTCGACGTACTGACGAAGGCCCGCGCCCTGTTCGGCGCCGTGCCCGCGCGGTACACCACCGACAAACCTCTGATTGGCGTGGTGGGCGAGATATACTGCCGCCTCAACACGTTTTCGAATCGCGACGCGGTGCGGCAGATCGAGGCTTACGGCGGCGAGGCATGGTTGTCGGATATCAGCGAATGGGTCTGGTATACAAACTGGTCGCAGAGGGACAAGTTCCGCCACGCCGGCAAGCGCATTTCGTTGTCGATGCTCGCGGCCGTCCTGAAAAACCACGTTCAGAAACGCGACGAGCATCGTCTAATGGCGCCGTTTGCCGAAGATTTCGTCGGGTATGAGGAACCGCACGACGTCTACCGCGACGTGCTCAAACCGGGTTGGGGATACCTGCCCGCCGACGGCGCGCTGGGCGAAATGGTCCTGTCGACCGGAAAGGCGATATACCTTCATTCCAAGGGCGCCGACGGGGTGATTGACATAAGCCCGTTTGCCTGCATGAACGGGATAGTCTCCGAAGCGGTCTACCACCGCATCAGCAGCGATCACGGCGACATGCCGATCCGCAACTTCTACTTCGACTCATCCAGCT